>JAHECV010000068.1 GCA_024641555.1 Candidatus Planktophila sp. | reverse complement strand
GTCTACTTGAACGATGCCCTCTGCAAAGCGATCCATAAGTTCGTTGAGTTCCAAAGATATCCTCCAATGTTTATGAAACTAACGTATGGTAACTGGGCTTCAATTCTTATGCCTCCCAACCTGCTTTAACTTCTTCAACGCCTTCGGAGTGATCGTGCCTCCGAAAGTTCCGCGCTTCGGCGCAGTCAGAAATCCCCAGTCCATTGCAGTAGATACGCATTCGCCGACGAACTCTTCGGGTAGGACGAGTTCGTAGGCTAGATCTATGACGGGGATCTGTGAGCCGGTCAGGACTACGCGGTTATAGAGCCAAGAGATCTCAAGGAGGTACTCCTCGCTATCGCTATCGGGTGTAAGGCTGCGGGCGCGCTCAAGTGAAAAGTCCATGTGGGGAATCTATGGATGGGGTGTGACATGGGTAGGCTTAGGGCATGTCATTTGTAATGTATTCAACTAGCTGGTGTGGCTATTGCAAGCGCCTGAAGTCTCAATTGGGCGAGCTCGGGGTCACTTTTGAAGAGATCAACATTGAGGAAGTACCGGGCACAGCCGAGATCGTGGAGAAGGTAAATGGTGGCAATCGCACGGTGCCGACCTTGGTATTTGCAGATGGAAGTGCGATGACTAACCCATCGGCGAAAGAGGTAGTTGCGAAGTTGGCAGCGCTTTAGGAGAAGTTATATTCATTAAGTGTTTTAGAAAGCAAAAACCCCGCCATCTCTGACGGGGTTATTTGTTGTAACTCTTTAGAAGAGCACTCCAATGACTAAGGATCAATAGAGTAGCAAATTTTCTATGAAAATCAATGAATGGCTAATCGAAAAGTTAAAGTTATCCACATTCGGTTCAAAGAATATTTTTTACTTGAAATATTGAATTAGGTTCCGCACGTGTCTGGCTGTAGCTCACTGGATAGAGCACACCCATGACTAAGGTGCGGTTGCAGGTTCGATTCCCGCCAGCCAGACCACATAAAGAGAGCCCTGGGATTTAGTCACCCGGGGCTCTCTTTGCATCATTACTAGGCTTTAATTGCGCTATGAAGATTTATGCGATCACAGCCGGTGCCGCTCTTGCCGTGGCTTTAGTTGTGGCGCCCGCTGCATCGGCCGCCGTTAAAGCAGGTGCGGCCTGTAAGAAGGCGGGACAAGTTTCAACAGTTTCAGGGATGAAATTCACCTGCGTCAAGAAAGGTGGCAAGTTGGTTTGGGGTAAAGGCGTTGCCGTTAAATCGAAGCCTGCACCGGCTGCGAACCCTGAACCAAGTAATTCTGCGGCACCTGCTGAACCAGTTGCAGCGGGTTACACAATGGATAAAGTTAAAGCGAATAACAAGGCTTCCAGTTGCTGGACTGCAATCAGTGGAAATGTTTACGATCTAACGCAATGGATTAATCAGCATCCAGGTGGATCATCGGCGATTATCTCTTTATGTGGCACAGAAGGAACATCAGCATTTAGAGCGATGCATGGCAACCAACGGAAACCCGAATCGCGTTTAGCGGGTTATTTGCTGGGGCCGCTCGCTAAGTAATTCTTTAATGGCGGATGAAGTTTGCAACTTCAGGGTTGCTCTTCATCTCTGCAAGTTCATCTGGCGTTGGCAGAGTCGGGCGATCGCGTTCGACCTTTACTAGGCAGAGAAAGCCGAATACTTCATTCTCAGCGGCGCGGAACTGGTGCCAAGCCCAAGATGGCACATAGACCAGATCATGCATCGCAAGCGGCAGAACTTCATCGCCGACTAAACAGGTGCCACTGCCTTTAATCGGAATTACTAAATGAGTGTGCTCATGCTTTTCTAAAGTTGTGTGGCCACCGGCATCGACCTCGAAGTAGCGGACCTCCATGCCATCTTGCTGTTCTTCACCAAATAAAACGCGACGAGTGACGTCTTTAAAGGTGGCATCGCCATCTTCATCTTTATATACGAGCTCTTCGATATTACGCCAGCGATGTGGTTCATCCTGGATAACATGATTTTTATTGTGGCTCACACGGTAATTATAGCCGCGATAAGGAAGTGGTGTTTAATTGGAATATGAGCGAACACCAGTGGGGCTTTAAAACAAAGGCCCTGCATGCCGGAACCCAGCCTGATCCGCAGACAGGTGCGCGCGCCCTTCCGATTTATCAATCATCGGCATTTGTCTTTGAAAATACTGAAGATGCTGGAAATTTATTTGCGCTGCAAAAGTACGGCAATATCTATAGCCGCATCGGCAATCCAACTGTTGCAGCCTTTGAAGAAAAAATTGCGGCTCTGGAAGGCGGCATCGGCGCCGTTGCAACATCAAGTGGTCAAGCCGCACAGTTCTTAACATTTGCCGCCTTAGTTGGCGCCGGTGACCATGTCGTTGCCTCATCTGCCTTATATGGTGGAACTCTGACGCAGTTAGATGTAACTCTTCGCCGCTTTGGCGTTGATACAACATTTGTGAAATCCGATAAGGCGCAAGATTTTGCAGCGGCGATCACCGATAAGACAAAATTTATCTATGCCGAGATGGTTTCAAATCCGGCTTCTCAAGTTGGAGATATCGAAGCTCTCGCGAAGGTGGCGCACGATGCTGGCCTGCCTCTGGTTATCGATTCAACTGTGGCAACACCGTATCTTGTGCGCCCCATCGAATTCGGCGCCGATATCGTGCTGCACTCTGCGACCAAGTTTTTGGGTGGACACGGAACAACGCTTGGCGGTGTGATCGTCGAATCTGGAAAATTTAATTGGGGCAACGGAAAGTTCCCGATGATGACCGAGCCAGTTGCTTCATATGGTGGAGTTTCTTGGTGGGAGAACTTTGGCGAATTTGGCTTTCTAACCAAGGTACGCGTTGAACAGTTGCGCGATATCGGCGCATCGCTTAGCGCCATGTCGGCATTTTTATTGGTGCAGGGCGTAGAAACTCTGGCGCAGCGCATGCGCGATCACGTAGCGAATGCAAAAGTTGTCTCCGAATGGTTAGAGAGTGATCCACGAATCGAATGGGTTAAATATGCAGGTCTGGCTAGCCACCCACACAATGCGCGCGCCAAGAAGTACATGCCCGAAGGTCCGGGATCGGTATTCTCATTTGGCGTAAAAGCGGCCGGTTCGCTATCGGGGCGGGCAACTGGTGAAAAGTTTATTAACTCAGTTAAGTTGG
>JAHECV010000065.1 GCA_024641555.1 Candidatus Planktophila sp. | reverse complement strand
TATTTTCACACTTAGGCAGCAAAGCCTGATATGTGTAAACCTCTGGAGCGACACAATTCGCATCAGTTGTATTTGTACATAAATATCGATTAAAACTGCCATTTGGGAAGTAATTCTCCGCCCAAAGGTATGAATAAGTCTCAAGCGGCATCATGCCATCATTAATTTGGATACTTTTATGTGTGGCTCTATAGTCTCCACGCTGCATGCGCCACTGTTCATCAGTTACAGCTGCAGATGCAACCGTTGACAGAGATAGAAGAGCAAGAACAATGACTGAAAGTAACTTTTTCATAGCTTTTTGAAGCCCGTCGGGCAAACTGGCTTTACGGCAGTCACCTTCTTTGAAGTCTTACCTTTCACGCAGGTGATTGTGATCTTCTTTATAGCTGTTGGAACCGCTGATGCGCTAGGTGATGGTGTGGCAACCGGTTTCTCGGCCTCCTGAGTTAACTTCACGCGAACGGTAGGAGCTGAGTAAGTAAAGCCATTAGCGGATAGGTAAATCCAACCACCCTTTTCATTAACTGTGGTTGAAGCGACTTGAGCGGTGCCATCGGCAGAAATAATGCTGACTGACGCCGAAATAGGAGCCTTGGTAAATCCATAAATACAGCGCGCTGCTTCAGAGCTGATTACTAAGTTGTAATTTCCAACATTTGCTTTACCCGTATCGTTAAAGTGAGGAGAGGTCACTTTGTAATCTAGCGATTGAGTTGCTTGATTAAATGTTGGAGGTGATGCAACGTACATTCCAGCATTTGTAGTGACAATGCCAGTCAAATTTTTCGAATCCCCTAAGCATTTCTTAATATTATCGCCTGCGCTCCATACTTCGGCCGAACCAAGTGTGTGGGCGATCCACATCGTCTTATCACCGATGGATTTATCTTTAGCTACCTCTAGCCACCATAAATACTCTTGGAAAGTTTCAGCCGTATATTGATCATAATTAAGGAGAAGTTGAACGTTGTCACGAGTCTCTCCTAAACCATCACGGTATACGAAAAAGCCTCCCCAATTTGGCATTGCATACAGATAATCATGGAGCGCTTTAGGTAACTCTGAGTTCTTTGCCCAAGTATTTAAAACTGGAACATTTACTGAACCAGCCTCTACCGAGAAAATTTGATTACCAGAAGTGTCTGCTGCGATTTTGATAGTTGGATCTAGAAGTCGTCCATGCATAAAGCTCGTTATTGGAATACTGGTTCGAATGTCTAGTCGGAAACGCACATCTTTTGGAAGTGGCCAGCTAAGCGCGCACTCCCCGTCAACAGAACCGGTCGATTGACATCCCCAGTTTGCCCCGTCCCACCATGTGCGCGTTTTATCAACCCTAATATTGAATTTCGAGAGGTTTTCAACCTTACTTTTGGAAACCGCAAAGATGCCCATATCAAATTGATAAGGCGCTACGGAAGGTTTGTTCCCAAAATAGACATTGCCACCATGGAAGTAGCGCGGATAGACCATAAATTGGTTACCGCCCTGATGAGATATTCCGT
Organism: Candidatus Planktophila sp.; assembly: GCA_024641555.1. The sequence goes on along the minus strand of JAHECV010000065.1, from coordinate 1,656 downwards.
CAAATGTCCAAAGGGAAGGCAAGCCTCCATCTGGGATATTTAAACTGGCATCACCTTTAAAGGCGAATTCATTTGTCTCGGGATAGCTCTGTGAGAACTTCCCAACTATTTCTTTGCCGTCTTTTATAGCGGTAACGCCGACCACGCAGTTTGTATCCGTGCTGGTTTTACACACATCTAATACCGCGTTGTACCAAATGTTGTCGGCGTTTTTACAATATGAATCCGCATAAGAAGTGCAAGTTTTAGCGTCTTTCTGAACCCATTTGCCATTTACATTCTCAAAGTAGAAACCCACCAAGTTTGACTGTTGATTTGTTAGGAGAAATGAATCTTCAACCAATACACCTGTGTAACCACCAACATTTTTAACGGAAGGACCTGCATCCCAAAACTGTTCAATTGGCTTCGAATCTGCAACAGCGAGTGACGCTGAACTGGCGAAAAAGAGTGCCACTATTAGGGCGCTAGCCCACTTCTTCGTACGCATTGCGACTCCCCCACGGTTTTGACCAAAGATATCCCTCTATCTACCGCCTACCCAAGGGTTATTTATGCGTGAAAGTTACGTTGATTTACGTTGACAGCGCGGGCAGAAATGCGAGGAACGGGCGCCAAAGACGATTCGGCGGATTGGTGTTCCGCAACGCGGGCAGGGCTCATCTGTCCGGCCATAGGCGGCCAGGGATTGCTCAAAGAAGCCGCTCTCGCCATTGACGTTGATGTAGAGATCATCGAAAGAGGTTCCGCCCTTTTCGATCGCTTCGTGCATTACCTCAGTTGCGAAATCGATGAGAGAGGCGATTTTCTTCTTTGATAAATCGGCGGTAGAAATTTCGGGATGGATCTTGGCTCGCCATAAAGTTTCATCAGCGTAGATATTTCCAACGCCACTCATTATCTCTTGGTTAAGGAGTGCAGTTTTGACCCGAATATTGCGCTTCGCAAAATCATTTATAGTTTCTTCACGGTCAAACTTTGGATCGAATGGATCACGAGCGATGTGCTGGGCCGAAGATGGAACACCATCTTCGGTTTCTTCAACAGAAACCCAACCAAAGGTGCGCTGATCGTTGAATACAAGTTCGCGTTTTCTCAACTGCTTGGTCAAATCAAATTTTGCTCGCACGTGTTTTGCTTGTGGATGGCCCGCTTGATGAATTAAGAACTGTCCGCTCATTCCCAGGTGGGCAACTAATACTTGCGGGCGATCAAGTACAAACCAGAGAAATTTACCGCGCCGGTTTAAATCAACAATCCTGGCGCCATTAAGCGATTTTAGTGGCGCTATCGATTCATTTTTAAGGGCACGTGGATGTAGATCGTAAGCCGCAGATATCTTGTAACCTTTTACGAGACTGGCAAGTCCACGCCGGACGGTTTCAACTTCTGGAAGTTCTGGCACGAGCTACCCTTTATTTATCACGCTAAGAGCGGCAAGTGCGCTGTCGTAGCCCTTATCTTCTTTACTCCCTGGCAAACCTGCTCGTGCAGTTGCTTGTTCAAGGTTGTCGCACATTAAAACGCCAAAACCAATTGGTTTCGAGCGGCTAAGAGATACATCCATAACTCCTTTAGTAACTCCTTGGCAGACATAATCAAAATGTGGAGTTTCGCCACGCAGGACCAGCCCAACAATTACCGCCACATCAAAAC
>JAHECV010000062.1 GCA_024641555.1 Candidatus Planktophila sp. | reverse complement strand
CCTTGCCCAGAGTCCATTCCCAACCAGCAGAGGTTGGATTTTTGGTTGTGTAGGTAAACGGATCTAGAACTATATGTAATTGATCTGGGCCGGTGAATGAGTAATACGCAAGATCCCCCGTTTGTTCTGGGAAATACTCTTTCCGGTAATTCTTGGTATTAAATTTGCTATAGCCCAGCTCGCCATCATGATTACCCAGGCAAATTCTTAGCGGGACTGTTTCAAGTTTCTTGTAAAAATTCTTCATCAATTCAAAGCGTGCTCGTATATTGGTTTCTGACTTATCTTGGAGTTTATCCACCATAAAAATATCGCCAAGGTCCATCAAAAACGCAGGACTGGCAGCGACTATTTGAGCAAGGGTTCCGTTATAAACATCAGCGCTGGAATTTTCATCCATGTGTGGATCTGCTTGAATCGCAAAAGTAGCGTTTTCATCCTTTGATGTAGTTTTAGCACTTCCCGCCGGCAGAGCAAGGAAAACATTGCGGTTACTTAGCGCGTAGCGGATCCGATAGAAGATTTCAGAATTTGGAGCCAGGTTGGACAGGGAAAGCGTTCTGCTTGAGCCCTTAATTATGGTACTCGTTGCGGTTTTCTTTATGTACTTGCTCTTCTGAGTTCCGTATTCAATGTATACCTTTACATCGGAAGTGCACTGGAGTGTAAACAATATTGAGGTGTTGGCCGATTGAACACTTTTTATAATTACAGGTGTAGCTGCGTTGGCCAAATTAGCCCATCGAATATTTGATATAAAGCTGATTGCTCCAGCCTGTAGTAGCGCTCTGCGCGAGAGAAAGAATTTCATCGTCTTGCGTAGCTTTCTTTTCGTGAATCACCGTTTGGACTTATGAATTCCATTTCAACTCCACTTAACGTGGCGGAGTATTTCACGTGATAATCCTGCGCGTTCAACTGATATGTAAGATCAAATGCATTTGTTGCCAGCCGAGCCAGCCCTGTTATTACCGCACCTCTCAGCGGTTCACCGGCTGGTCGAAATGCCTTCGTCAAAGACTGCGGATCAACCTGTCCGTCGATTTCTTTGACCTCACCTTTAAAACCACCATTTATATATGGGTAACTAGTTGTCCCGTGATAGTGATAATTCTTTTTCGAATCGAAATGGCCATTAAACTCATCTAGCCCAACTACCTTTCTGCCATCTACTTCAGTTAATCCGTATATTGGAAAGCCATCTAGAGCGTAAGCAATTGGCGCCTTTGCTCCGACGGCGGCCTGAAGATGAAGCGGAGCGATGTGATAGTGATAATCATCGGCGCGACCACAATGGCCACCCCAATCATCTAGCTCGCCGGCAAGTAGCGCGTCATCCCCGCGATTATTTAGCGCATTGAAGATTGGAACGCCGTTGACGGCTATGGCTATAGCGCCACGTAGGAAATGTCCTTTAGCAGAAATTGGATTTGCTGCAATAACTGGCTTGATCGGTAGAGACCAAGCATTTGATCCAGTGTATGGCTGAATAGTTGGAACTTGTTGTTGCCAACTTTTGATTCCCACCATCATCTGGTGGTCAGGGATTCCCGAACTCTCGATTAAATAGTACTTACTATTCTTTAGTACCTTTACGCTCTTTGAGAAAGCGCTAAATCCCGCTAGGCGAACCGCAGTAGCTGCCTCAGCCTCAGGAGTTGCCAATGAATTTAAAAGTGCCAAACCTGAAAACGCTGCCGAGAGTTGGAGAAATTTACGACGATCGAAATGACTTAAATGTCTGATTTCATGTTCATGAGTATTCATTTTACTTTCACCATTACTTTGGTTTTACTGAATAAGAATGTGCGATTTGCAAATTCTTTCTTGAAGAATCATTGGGGCGCGCTGCCAAGAAATACTGAACGCTGGCCTGGGTTGGTGTGACGCTAACTTTGACATGCCCAGAATTTGGCGCCTTTACACCGGTTTTATAGGCACTTTCGTTAAACATTGAGAAAGTATCATCGGCTGGATTGGGCATAGATTGATAAATAAGCCCATCACGTTCTTGTGTACAAAAGATGTGATCGTGGCCTTGAAAGAATATTTGAACTCCATTCTTCACCATCAGATCATGTATAGGTAGGCTCCAATTTGGCCGCTCTTTCGCAAAAGTCGATTTACCTTTGGGATCTTTGCCGCCCCACTCGTAGTCCGTTGATACTTCTACCGCCCCTCGGCCGGTTCCCAGAACATGATGTGCGAAGACAAATTTATATTTAGCTTTGCTTGTTTCAAGAGTTTTCTTTAGCCATGCGTACTGTTCATCACCAATTCCGACATTCCATAAATTGTCAACTTTACTGGCGCCACCACCTGGTTGCTTGGCTGGTTTATCAGCAGCCTTTGCGCCACCTTTCTTAGTGGTGGCAGTTGCAGAATCTGATGAAATTGCGCTTTGGTCTTCGGCAACTAGAACTCCAGCAACGTTATCCACTGCGTATTTGGAATGCCAATAAGGATCTAGCGTCACGAAAAGTGCATCTCCCCATGTCCAAGAGTAATAATCTCGCAACAGACCAATTCCGGGTACTTCTTTTGTATCCCCTGAATAAAAAGTTCCTGGAGTTGGCAGCGGGTAAAACTTATTACGAGCATTGCCGGCTAGAACGGCTGGATTTGTCAGAGTTCCATCAAGAAGATATGCGGCAGCTTGTTCGTGATTTCCATTAACTAGGTAGATCGGAACTTTTGAACCCGCTACAGAAAGCCAGTCGCGGTGAGTTCGATAGATTTTTTCTACATTTTCTTTTGATGCTTGCCCCTTCTCGATTAATGGGTCGATGCTGAAATCATCGCCCAGTAATATGTGGAAGTCTGGTTGCTGCGATGCGATATTTGCCATAGTCACGTAATAAAGTTCCGAATTAAACATCTTTCCGGCGCGTTCAGGATGTGTATCACCTTGAACCGTAAATGCGAAAGAGGATCCTGACTTTTTCTGGGTTGAGAACGAATTTTCTTTACCGTTTATATTTGCGTCACCAGTTAGATTATTTACTCGATAATAAACCTTGGCATTTGCTCTTAGCTTCGATAGTTCGATTACTTTGGGCTCTCCTGGCACGATATCGACAGCACTAGTTTTCAGGGTGTATTTACCTTTCAAATAACCATACTCAATCTGCACCCTAGATACTTCATTGGCTAACAAACTCAAAGCCACCGAACTGCTGGTAGGTC
>JAHECV010000086.1 GCA_024641555.1 Candidatus Planktophila sp. | reverse complement strand
TCTGGTCAATTCTTCGAGCATCGCATGTTTGTCGATCATAAAGTTCCTAACGCTAAATCTCGTGTTAACTACAAAGGCGCACTTGCCGGTGATCAAGCACATACAGTCTGGATCGGCGATGTCTTTATTCGCGCCGCAGCAGAGGGCACTGATACGTACGAGTTAAACCGCAACCTATTGCTAACCGATGGTGCGCGTGCAGATTCTGTTCCGAACCTAGAGATTGAAACTGGAGAAATTGTTGGAGCGGGCCACGCCAGCACCACAGGTCGTTTCGATGACGAACAACTCTTTTATTTGATGTCACGCGGCATCAACGCCGCAGATGCGCGTCGTCTCGTCGTGCGTGGCTTCTTTAATGAGATCGTTTCTGAAATCGGTGTCGAAGAGATTGAAAATCGCTTAATGGATCGTATTGACGGCGAACTCGCAAAGGCCGGTGAGTAAATGAGCGATCTAAAACTTAGCGAGCTAACTGTTGGAAAGCCGATCAAGATCGAAAAAGATGGTCGCTCTATTTGTGTAGCACGAGTTGGCGATGAAGTATTTGCAGTTGATGACACTTGTTCACACTCAGATGCATCACTTTCTGAAGGCGATATTACTGATTTTAAAATCGAATGTTGGCTTCACGGAGCTGAATTTGATCTACGTACAGGGGAGGCGCTTACGCCTCCTGCAGTTGCACCAATTAAAACTTATTCAGTAAGCGTTGACGGAGACTCCGTCACGGTAGATGCGTAGCGAGGAAAGTTGATGAGCACTCTAGAAATCCGCGGACTTAAAGTCTCTGTTGAAACCGAGAACGGTTCAGTAGAAATTCTTAAAGGCGTTGACCTCACTATCAAGTCAGGCGAAACCCACGCCATCATGGGCCCAAATGGTTCAGGTAAATCAACGCTCGCCTACTCAATCGCAGGACACCCTAAGTACACGATTACGGGTGGAACAGTAACTCTAGACGGTGCAGATGTTCTTGAGATGAGCGTTGATGAGCGCGCTAAAGCCGGTCTCTTCTTAGCGATGCAGTATCCCGTCGAAGTACCAGGAGTATCGGTTTCAAACTTCCTTCGCACAGCAGCAACTGCTCTGCGTGGCGAGGCGCCAAAGTTGCGTACTTGGGTCGGCGAAGTTAAAGATGCAATGGAAGCTTTGAGTATGGATCCATCATTTGCGCAACGTAACGTCAACGAAGGTTTCTCTGGTGGTGAAAAGAAGCGCCACGAAATTATGCAATTAGAACTTCTCAAGCCAAAGATGGCGATCCTTGATGAAACAGATTCCGGGCTAGATGTGGATGCGCTTCGCATCGTTTCTGAAGGCGTTAACCGCGCCAAGGAAGCAAACAACCTTGGAGTTCTTCTCATCACTCACTACACCCGAATTCTTCGCTATATAAAGCCAGATTTCGTTCATGTCTTCGCTAACGGCAAGATCGTAGAACAAGGTGGACCGGAGCTTGCGGAAAAGCTGGAGGCTAATGGTTATGCGGAGTATGTAACTGCGTAAATACGCAATTACTAAATTTCATGTCACTTGATGCAGTCGCAATCCGCGCGGATTTTCCGATCTTTGATCGAAAGATTCGTGACGGAAAGCGGCTGGTCTATTTAGATAGCGGCGCCACCAGTCAGAAGCCAACTTCGGTAATCGAGGCAGAGAGTAATTTTTATCGCTTGCACAATGCTGCCGCTCACCGTGGGGCTCATCAACTTGCAGAAGAAGCAACTGAGGCAATTGAATCCGCACGCAGAATCGTTGCTGGTTTTATCGGTGGCCAGGAAGACGAGATCGTTTTCACCAAGAGTTCCACCGAAGCCCTTAACTTATTGGCGTACTCCATCGGCTCGGCTCCTATAGGAAATAAGTTTCATCTATCAGCAGGCGATGAAATTGTTGTCTCAGAGATGGAACATCATGCAAATTTGATTCCATGGCAACAACTCGCTGCGCGCACGGGCGCGATTCTGAAATGGTTTGAAGTAACCCCAGAAGGAAGACTCGATCTCTCTAGTATCAGCTCAATAATTTCTCCAAAGACAAAGATCGTTGCGCTCACGCACCAGTCAAATGTTCTCGGCACAATTAATCCGCTCGAAGAGTTGGTTAAGCGAACTCACGAAGTTGGCGCGGTATTAATTCTCGATGCGTGTCAGTCGGTTCCGCATATGCCGGTAAACGTTGCAGATCTGGATATCGATTTCTTAGCCTTCTCTGGCCATAAAGCGGTAGGCCCTACTGGAGTAGGCGTTCTTTGGGGTCGAGCGACACTTCTGGCTGAACTGCCACCTTTTTTATTTGGCGGCTCAATGATCGAATCAGTGACAATGACGCAAGCGACTTGGGCGCCAGCACCACGCAAATTTGAACCAGGTGTTCCGAATATGGCGCAGATCGTTGGGTTAGGCGAAGGGCTCAACTACCTTTCAAAAATTGGCATGTCCGCGATTCATAAACATGAGATCGAATTAACTCAATATGCCCTGGAAAAATTAACCGCAATAGATTCACTTCGCGTAATCGGACCTCTGGATACAAAGCTCCGTGGAGGAGCTGTTTCATTCACCCTCGGTGAGATACACCCGCATGACTTAGGTCAGTTCTTAGATGATGCAGGCATTGCAGTTCGCACCGGCCATCACTGCGCTTGGCCGCTTACTCGCAAGATGGGCGTACCTGCAACAACGCGCGCCAGTTTCTATCTTTACAACACCCTAGAAGATGTTGATCAGCTCTTCACTTCGATTCTCGCCGCACAGAAATATTTCGGCTAATGCAATTAGATAACCTCTATCAAGAAGTAATCCTTGATCACTATAAGAACCCGCAAAACAAGCAGCTTTCGCCCAACTATGACGCGCAGGTTCATCACGTCAATCCGTCATGTGGTGATGAAATTGATTTAAATATCACCATTAAAGATGGGGTTGTCTCTTCAATTACTTGGGATGGCGTTGGCTGCTCAATCTCACAAGCGAGCGTTTCTATTTTGACCGATCTATTAATCGGCAAGAAGATCGCAGAAGCCTACGAAATTTACGATGAGTTTGTGGCTCTTATGCAGAGCAAAGGGACGGTAAGCGGCAATGAAGATCTACTCGAAGATGCCGTTGCTCTGGCCGGTGTCTCTAAATATCCAGCGCGCATTAAATGCGCGCTGCTTGGGTGGATGGCCTTCAAAGATGCCAGCGTTCAGGCGCAAGCCAAGTAACTCTGCTGTGATTAGGACTAGTAAGATCAACTTCTATAAGCAGGCAAGAAAAGACGGAGAGAAGCGATGACGGCAACGATCGATGATGTAACCGAAGCGATGAAGGATGTCGTAGATCCTGAACTCGGAATTAAT
>JAHECV010000089.1 GCA_024641555.1 Candidatus Planktophila sp. | reverse complement strand
GACTTTGAAGCGATGATGCGTCAGATGCAAGAACAGATGAAGGCGCAATTTGAACAACTCGGAATTAACCCAGCAGGTTTTGTAAATCCATTTACAACTCTTTTTTCACAAGCCGAAAAAAATAATTCTGGCAACGCGGAAGTGCTTCCAATCGCAACCGCCCGCGAGACTGCCCGCAAATTTATTACGACTCAAGGTTTGAAGCCGCTTGGAACAAAAGATTTATCGGTTGTGGAAAGCGCATTTGAAATATCAGAGATTTGGTTAAACGATGCAACCGCATTTCCCGCATCTACAAGTACGCCATCTGCAGCAAGTCGACTCGATTGGGTTTACGAAACGATGCCGGGTTGGCAGCGGATCATCGAACCTTTGGCAGCAGGACTTTCGGCGGCGATCTCAGATTTGCTGGATCAAGCCATGAAGGCGCAGGCGGGTGAAAGCGCCGAAGGTCAGCCGCCGATCGAGATGATCACCATGATGCTGCGCTCATTTATCGGCACAATGATCGCAACACAGCTCGGTCAATCCATCGGAACCCTTTCAACGACAGTAACCGGTGCGCACGATGTAGCGCTGCCGCTACTTGATCCAGCACGCGCCATCGTTGTTCCAGAAAATATAGAAAATTGGGCCGATGATTTAGAGATCGCTAAATCTGAAGTCTTTATCTATCACGCGCTACGTGAAGGCGCAGTTGCACGTTTATTTGCGCATAATCCATGGTTGGTCTCTTATATTCAAAGCGCCATCGTCGAATATGGAAAAGGAATCCATATAGATATTGATGCGATTCAACGTCAGGCACAAGATGCATTTGAGAATATGCAAGAAGGATCTGGTAACGAAGAAGCTATTTCTTTTGCGCTAGATAGTGGAATTTTTACTCCCGAAGAATCTCCCGCCCAAAAGAGCGCCTTGCTTAAACTAGAAACTGTCCTAGCGTTAATTGATGGTTGGACCGATGAAGTAACTGCACTTGCAGCAGGTGATCGAATTCCGAGTATCGAACAACTTCGTGAAACTCATCGCCGACGTCGCGCTGCATCCGCACCGGCACAAGTTCTATTTTCTTCAATGCTTGGGCTTCAAGTTTCGCCAAAGTTAACTCGCGAGGCGAGCGCGTTCTGGAAAAAAATCCGCGAAGTAAAGAGCGTCGGCGAGCGCGATCAAATTTGGAGTGGGCTACTTCCAACCGCTGATGATTTATTGGAACCAGAAAAGTTTGTGGCAAGTACTTCGATTCCAGATGATCTCTCTGGGTTGATATAAAAAAGCGAAGTCCCCGGTCGCACATTGCTATATCTGCCTTCCCCTTGCAGATATAGAACGGTTATCCGAGGACTTCGTAAGCGCAACTTATGACCTAAAGTGCCCAGAATCAAATAGAAAGCGTTTTGACACACCTGTAATTTCTGTTGTAGTGCAAAATATTTTTTGCGGAAATCTCTCAACACGTACTTGAGATATCCCAAATGGATATGTGATTATCGATTTAGGCGAGTACTTTTTCCCTATGGCCTTTGGCGAGATGGATGGCACCATGGATTACGAAGACGATCTGACTCTTCCGGGAATTTCAGAAGGTGAGATTCTCGTCATCCGTTCTGCGCGGCGAAAGCGAAATATCTCGGCCTATCGCCAAGGTGGACGAATCATTGTCTCGATTCCTGCGCGAATGAGTAAGGCCGATGAACATGCGATCGTTCCAGAGATGATCGCCAAAATCCGCAGCCAAGAAGCGCTGCGTACGCCGAGCGAAGAACGTCTCATGGAGCGCACACACGAACTAATGGCATCCCTAGCCCCCGAAATAACCGCCCGTCCCGCCTCGATCAACTGGCGCCCAATGCGCGAGCGCTGGGGTTCATGCACCAGCGTCGACCGCACGATTCGCATCTCCGACCGCCTCAAGCTCGCCCCGGATTACGCCTTGGACTATGTCCTCTTCCATGAAGCGATCCACCTCGAGCACTTTGACCATGGCCCCGCCTTCACTGAGGTCTTGGCCCGTTTTGAGGACTCTGAGCTGGCCAGCGCCTATCTAGATGGCTATGAGGCCGCTGAACGCGCCTTGGCTGAGCCTGTCGAGTTAAAAAAACTCCGCACAAACAGGGGCTAGTTAAGCGTATTTGAGCGTGGCGAGGGGTATCGTCATGCTTGCACGCGTGGGCGCTCAGAGCCCATTCGGCGATTGGAGGCAATTATGACAGCAGAGACATACAAGGGTGACGCTTACTGCGTTAAGTGCAAAGAGAAGCGTGACTTCGAAGGCACTGTGAAGATCTCAGACTCTGGTCGTCGCATGGCACAGGGCATCTGCCCAGTCTGTGGCACCAAGGTCAACAGAATTCTTGGCAAGGCTCAGTAACACCCGAACTTAAAATTCACCCCGTGATCATCGACAGTTGATGATCACGGGGTGAATTTATTTTTATCCCCTGCGTAAATATTCGTGCGCGTAATTTGCGCTCGCCCACAGCGCCACGGCGCTCAACTGCACTGGGCGCCGATCCTTCGCAGATGAAAACTACCCAAACCAGCCAGACCGCAAAACTTAAAGCCGGCACTTTCCTCTATCGCCAGAACCATGTGAGCCATGGCTACCTCATCGGAAATTCGCGCTCGCAGGTTGCGATTTACTCTAGCGATGCGCCGGCGCTTTACTCGGCGCTAACTCAAGGAGCAAGCCGTAACGAAATATGTGCCAACTTATCCATTTCACACGAAGATTTCAGCGAACTATTGGCAGAGCTTTCTGCGGTAGAACTTTTGCAGACCGAAGAGAGTGCGATTCAAGTTTCACAGAGATTTATCTCGCAGATCGCAGAGCGTGCCGAAAAGTTTGGCGATCGAAGTAAAGATGCTGCGCTTTCTCAAATGAGCAAAAGAATTAGTGCAGAGTTAACTTTGACGCGCTGGTTACCCGGTGTCAACGATTCGGGGACAAGCAAAGTAAGCGCGCGACAAAGTGCGCACATTGAAATATCAGGAAATTCGCGCGCTGCCCAACATCTCTTTGCGCAATTAATTTCTAGCGGTGTCACAGATACGCAATTCGCTCCTAATTTTCGTCGCGGAGCAGAGTTAGTTGGTGATTTAGATGTAACTGGTGGCTATTTATCGGCAATGGATAATGGACAAGTATTTGTAAAGAGCAGCTCTGCTGTTGCAAAGAGCCTTTCACTATTTCCTGCGATTCAAGAGAGCGCCGAAGAAGTGCCAACTAACTTTGCCGAAAAGGTAATAAAGGTTCACTTTGGGGAAATTGATCCGGCAATTCTCGCCCTCTGGATGGCGGCGGGCCAAGAGCATATTCTCATCAGTGAAATAAGCGGTGCCCGGCTGACGATTTCGCAATTGGTTAAACCTGGGCTAACGCCATGTACACGTTGTTTAGAACTAACAATTAACGATCAAGGAAACTGTGAAGTAATTGATCGTCCTAATTCTCGTGATGAGTTACCGGTTGTTGGGGCGCATTATCTTTCGGCGCTTTTGGCCTCACAGCTGCTGGCAATTATCGATACCGATAACTCTGTTTTAACTCGTGATGCGATCGCGATCGATTTAACTGATCTCTGTAATACAGAACACATCACAATTAGCCGCCATCCCATGTGTGGCTGCAGTTGGTAGGTGCCTTCGCGCCAATTTCAAATAGCGCGCCGCCGCCTTTATCTGAACAATACGGGGGTGGCTAAAAAGGAGCAGATCGAAACCGAGATTCCGAAATCAACCGCTGCGCGTTCAGCGAAGATGGTTTCAATCCCGGTTGGTCTAGCAGGTCGCGGTGTTTTGGGTTTAGGTAAACAACTAGTTGGTCAATCTTCTTCTGTCGTGATTTCGGATATTCAAGAGAAAACTGCAGAGCAACTCTTTAAAGTTCTAGGCGAACTAAAGGGCGGTGCGATGAAGTTTGGCCAAGCGCTTTCTGTATTTGAAGCAGCGCTACCCGAAAATATCGCAAAGCCTTATCGCGAAACTTTAACCAAGTTGCAGGAGTCCGCGCCTCCGCTTCCTACGCGCGTGGTTCATAAGGTATTAGCTAAAGAACTTGGCGAAAACTGGCGCGATAACTTCACATCATTTGACGATAAACCAACTGCATCAGCATCTATCGGCCAAGTCCATAAAGGTGTTTGGAAAGATGGTCGCCCAGTTGCGGTAAAGATTCAATATCCTGGAGCGGCTGAAGCTTTAATATCTGACTTAAATCAGATTCAACGCTTTGCCAAGATTTTTCAGTTGGTTCTACCTGGTCTTGATATGAAGCCACTTCTCGAAGAGTTGCGCGCGCGCATCATTGAAGAAGTTGATTACAAATATGAAGCAGAGGCGCAAGAGGCTTGCTGGCGCGCATATGAAAACGATCCCGATGTTGCAATCCCGAAAGTTGTTATGTCATCGGACAAAGTTTTAGTCTCTGAATGGTTAGAAGGAATTCCGCTTTCTAAGATCATTGCTGAGGGCACACAAGAACAACGCGATAACGCCGGAATGCGTTTGGCGCGTTTCCACTTCACCGCACCCGAGCGCGCAGGTTTATTGCATGCAGATCCACATCCAGGAAATTTCCGTTTACTCGCAGATGGCCGTATCGGCGTTCTAGATTTTGGTGCTTGCAACCGTCTGCCTAATGGCTTCCCCGAACCATTTAAAAATTTGTTAAAGCACGCACTCGATGACGATGCGCAGGCTTTATACGATGGCTTTAAGAAAGACGGATTTATCTTGGCGGAGGTCGATGTCGATCCGCAACTGGTACTTGAATTCTTGGTTCCACTTGTCGAACCGCTGCGCACTGAGACCTTTAAATATTCACGCGAATGGTTGCGTGATCAGAGCGCACGTGTTGGTGATCCCCGCAATCCAACTGCGAAGATCGGCTTCCAACTTAATCTGCCTGCCGAATACGTTTTGATTCATCGAGTGACTTTGGGAACAACCGGAATCTTCTGCCAGTTAGAGGCGGAAGGAAAGTTCCGAGATGAAGCGCTCTCTTGGTTCCCCGAGATCGCACCAGCAAACGCTTAAAGCCAAAACTCTCTTACTTAGTCACAATCCATCGGGCAAACGGGCCGTCTATAAATTCATAGATAACGGCAGGGGTGCGCTTATAAATTGCGCAGAAATCTTTGCCACCTTTAAAGCGCATAGTTCCGAGCAGAATTAAAAAAGGAAATCCGGTCCCTGGTGCACGCATGCCGCGTAGATGCTCGCTTGTCCAAGGGTTTGATATTTCAGTCTTAGAAATCAATTTCTCTACAGGAGCAGAGATATCTCCATGAAAGGCGCCAATTTTTTCTAGCGGAGAAAGCTTTAAGGTAATAAACCCATCTCTTTCAATAACTTTGGCCAATAGCTTCTCCTTGAGAGTTATCGCTTTTAATTAACTGCAAGAGTCATGGCCGTTTTGCACCATGCAGAATGGGTGTCCGGCCAAATCTAAATAAATGCGAAAGCGCTCTGGTTTTGGTTGAAACTCCGCCTTGATCGCGCCTATTTCTAAAAGCGCCTTTTCTGCAATATCTAAATCTTTTGCGTGGAAATCCATATGCGCTTGCTGCGGCAAACCACCTGTTGGCCAAGTTGGTCTTTGATAGTTCTCTATCTTTTGAAAGGCCAACTTAGTAAGGCCTTTGTCATCGAGTAGTTCTAGCCAGGTGACATCTTCTGGCTTGAAATCACCTAGAGGCTCAACCGGCCAACCAGTTATCTTTGAATAAAAATCGGCAAGTGCGATCGGATCGTCGCAATCAAGTGCTGTGTATGCGTAATGTGCAATGGCCATGCGCTAATTCTCGCATGGCCATTGCACGTGACGGATCCTTCTCAATCGAACGATTTAAACGAACGCGGCGATACGCGGTGGACGTCCCGCGCGGCGCTTGCGTTCAATAATTACGCCATCTTCGATTAACTGTCCGCCCCAAACACCACATGGTTCTTGGCGAGACAACGCTCCGTCTAAACATTTATTGCGCACAGGGCATCCACCGCAGAGCGCTTTAGCCTGTGCGATGCCTTCGTCGCTTTCCGAGAAGAAGAGCTCGGGGTCAGCGTTATGGCATGGCAAGGTAAAGGCGATCGCGGAGTCATACGTACCGGTTACTTCATAGAGACCGATCTTCTCGCCTGTTTCTGCCCATCCTGGTACCTGTAGTTCGCTGTAGAGAACGCTCATCGTTCTCACCCACTTTCTTCTCTCTCGTTTTCTTTCTCTGGATTGGTTTTTCTTGATTTCTTTTACTTCTTCTGGGAAATAAAAAAGACCTGCAACTCCTTTGTGGAGTTTCAGGCCTTGGGTTGGGCTCGAATATCGGTTTATCCGATCGAACCTCCTGCGGCCTGATCCACGGCATAAAAAGCGGCGTAAAACGCTGGCTTTGATGCGGCGGGCCAATTCGTATGCTTCTTGGTAGTCGCATGGAAATTGGCAGGCGAAGTAGCAGCACCGCGTGTAACGCGCGCTGTTGTGAATGGATTAGATGTAATAAACATCGTTCATTCTCCTTCGCTTAATTGACCGAATGGCAAGGGTAAACCACAGATAGTGATCTGTGCAACCTAATTAATTTCTAAACTATGCGAGCAGGCCGGCTTCACGCAGGAAACGGCTCGGGCTTTGGCGATGGCTGATATGTAAATCTACCTTTGCCCGCGTCATTCCAACGTAGAACAAGCGACGTTCTTCATCGATCACCGCATCAGACTGGCCAGTAACCCCTGATTCCAGCGGCAATATTCCTTCCGATGCGCCGATCAAAAAGACGCGTTCCCATTCCAAGCCTTTTGCCGCATGCAACGTTGCTAGCGTTACAACCGGCATCGTTGGTGGATTATTTTGCTGAACACGATCTTCAATTTCACGTAGATAACCGCGCAAAGTCTTGGGGCTAAATCCAGTATCAGCATCGAGTTCGCGCGCTAAGTGCAATAAAGCTGCGATGCCATCAATACTTTCACCGGTTAAAAATGGTTGCGCGATTGTGCGAAGTTCATCGATCCAGGAAACTCCTTCAGTCGGCAGAACTGATGCGCGACGAACTTCTTTAAGAAAATCACGAACATCTTGGCGGTCAAAGAACCGTTCAGTGCTGCGCACTTGATATGGCAGACCTAACTTATTCATAGATTTTTCAACGCCCTTAAGTTGGTTATTGGTGCGTGCCAAGATCGCAATTTCTTGCGCTTGCGTCCCTGATTGCAAGAGCGCGGTGATTTCGGCAAGTACGCCAGCGATTTCAGCATCTTCATTGGCGTAGCCATCAACTGATGGTTTATTGCCGTGGTCATTAAGGGCAACGAGTTCTTGACCCATAGCGCCATGGCGCAGCAAGGAGTTAGCAGCAAAGGTAATTTCTGGGGTCGAGCGATAACCAGTGCTTAAGCGAATTACTTCGGCCTCTGGAAAGCGTTGGGTAAAACTATTTAGAAAGACTGGCGTTGCGCCAGCGAATGAGTAAATGGTTTGGGCCGGATCGCCAACAACGCAGATATCTTGGCGCGTGCCGAGCCAGGCGTTAATCAAACGTTGTTGTACTGGTGAAATATCCTGATACTCATCGATGGTGAAGTAACGGTATTGATCTTGCACGCGTTCACGAACGGTGCGCTCTTCTTCAAGCATCGCAGCGGTAAGCAGGAGAACATCTTCAAAGTCGATGGCAAGTTCTTGCTTCTTAACACTTTCATAAGCGGTGTAAACCTTGGCTAACTTCTCGGCGCTAACACGTGGCTTCTGGGTGCGCTTATCAATTTCATTTACAAAATCTTCTGGGGCCACTTGTGAAACTTTTGCCCATTCAATTTCGCTTGCAATATCGCGCATTAGCTCGCGCGAAGTGGCCCGTAGTTCGCCAGATAAACCCGCGCGATTAATCGCCTCACCGATAAAACCGGCTTTAGCGGTCATTAGCTCAGGGACGCGGCCGCCAAATACGGTGGGCCAGAAGTAGATCAATTGCTTGAGAGCCGCCGCGTGAACCGTACGTGCCGCAACGGTTGGAACGCCTAATGAGCGTAAGCGAGTACGCATTTCGCCAGCTGCGCGAGAGGTAAAAGTTAGCGCTAAGACTTTCTGCGGATCCATGGTGCCAATGGCTGCGGCATAGGCGATGCGATGAGTGATTGCACGAGTTTTTCCGGTTCCGGCTCCTGCAATTACACAGACTGGTCCGCGAGTAGCAAGGGCAACTGCGCGTTGATCATTATCGAGAGCAGCGAGAATTTCTTCAGCGCGAATATCGCCAGAAGAACCATCTAGCGCCACGTTTCACCACCGATAAGTTTGGCGCCACCATTGCCTTCTTTATCTTGACCCTCTGGGCCACTTGCAAACCAACGATCAATCATCTTGCGCGCAACCGACATTGTTGGAGGCAGCAATAAAGTTCCAGCATCTGATTGCGCTTTAATTTCAGCACGCGAGAACCATTTAACTTCAGTGATCTCTTGCCCATCGGGACGGGCAATTTCTGGAAAATCTGTAACTGCATCAAATGAAATCATGATTGACGCTGGGAATGGCCAAGGTTGCGAACCTAGATAATTTATTTCGCGAACAGCAACACCAGATTCTTCAAGCACTTCGCGTTGTACGCATTGTTCAAATGTTTCACCAGGTTCTAGAAAGCCTGCGAAGCAAGAGAAGCGACCTTCGGGCCAAACTGGTTGATGCCCCAGCAGAATACGATCATCGTGATCGCGAACTAAAACAATTACTGCGCAATCTGTGCGGGGGTAATGTTCGCTCTGATCTTTATCGCAGGTACGAATTGCGCCACCTTGGGCGACTGAAGTTGTAGCACCACAGCGCGCACAATGTGTATGCGACTTGTGCCAATTCGCTAGCGCAACTGCGTGAAGTGAGATCTCCATTTCAAACTCTGAAATCAACCCACCGATTTCACGAAGTGTTAAATATCCATCGGGTGCTTTCTCACCTTGAGGAGCGACCGTTGACGCATGCCAAGCAAAATACGGCTCTTGATCAATCTCATCTAGACCAAGGAAATACTTTTCACCTGCCTTGTATTCGCCGCTTTCAATCAGCGATTGAACTAGGCCGGCAGAGAGAAAATGCAGCTTGGTTCCACCGGCTTCAATCGCCAAACGCGCATCTGCGACGTGGATAATTTTGGCGCGCTGCCACATCTGATCCAAGGTCGTCTGGTTGGTGCGCAGGTGGCCGGCGCGGTCCATCTTCGATACTTGTCCGTTGACCGCGCTCATAAGGGTGAACGCTACTAGCCTTGGCCGCATGCGCATCACCTCGTGGAACCTGCTCCACGGCCAGCCAATCCCGCCACTTTCGGCAGGCCCCAGCCGGGAAAGCCTGGCGGCGGCGGTCCGAGCGCTCGAGACCGAAGTCATCGCCGTTCAAGAAGTTGATTACAAATTACCGAGATCAAATTCGCGCAATCAAATTTCAGATATCGCAGATGCGATCGGCGCTAAAGATTGGGCCTTTGCGCCAAGCGTTATCGGCACACCAGGTGAGAAATGGCGCAAGTTAAACCAATCCGATCCGCGCATGGTTAGCGATGCGAAATCGGATTTAGCAGGCTGCTATGGAATTGCAATTGCTTCAACAATTCCGGTTGTTAAATGGCATCGCCTTGATTTAGGAAATTCAATTGTGGGAATGCCGCTAGTTGTCCCAACTGAAAGTGAGACAAGTAGCAAACCAAAGATCCGGGCAATCTATGTCCATGACGAACCACGGTTAGCACTTGGTGCAACGCTTGCCAATGGTTGGACGATCTTTAACACCCATCTCTCATTTGTGCCGGGTGTAAATATATTTCAGCTAAAGAAGTTAAAACGTTGGGCGCTCAAGATTTCGCAAGAGACGAATACCAAACCGCTGATACTTGGCGATTTAAATCTACCGAAGAATTTGCCGGTAGCGGGCTCTGATTGGAAATCATTAATCCAACAAAATACTTATCCGTCTTGGGGCGCAAAAATCCAATTTGATTATCTATT
Organism: Candidatus Planktophila sp.; assembly: GCA_024641555.1. Next base: position 6,527 of record JAHECV010000089.1, on the reverse strand, counting down.
AACTCATGGGTCAAAGAATCAAGTCAAAGATTTAGGAACTATCGCAACGGGCATCAGCGATCACCTGCCACTTCGCGCTGAAATTAATTAGCGCCAGTAATTAGCGCAATTAACTGCGCTTCACTTAATAAATCCGCTGGACGATCAGTTTTGCTAATTGGAACGTAATGGAACGCTGCCGAAACAAGTGCGGGATCGATTCCCTTTAGCTTCGCCCAAGCTAAGCGATAGACCGCCAGCTGCACCGCCGCTGATTCACCGAGAGTTGTTGCCCCGGTCTTCCAATCGATAACTTCAAAGCGACCGTTGATCTCATAGACCGCATCTATGCGACCACGGATCAAAACCCCACCTAAAACAGCCTCAAATGGGACTTCTACAGCAACAGGTGAGCGATTGCCCCATTCAGATGCCAACCAACTTTGCTTAAGTGATTCGAGAGTTTGATCTGGTTCGAGTGGATCTAAGAAATCTAAATCTTCGTCGTCAAAGAGCGTTGCGGCGTTGAAGTGGTGTTCGATCCATAGATGGAATGCGGTTCCACGACGCGAGTATTGATCTTGTGGACGCGGCATTGGTCGGCGAATCGTAAGCGCTAACTCTTCGGGATCTTTATGCAGCGCAACTAGCGTTGAGGTAGAAAGGCGTGGCGGCATTGGAATTTCTAGAACTCCATTTACACCAAGTGCACGTTCTTGAATTAAGGCACGTGCATCTTCAATCCATGAAGCGGTTTCTATATCTAATGTTTGTGCATTAGTTAGATCAAGTGGCGCAGCGTTTTTGACGAGTTCGACTTTTGCGTTAAATGCCGAGCGGTTAGCGCCCAGCGGATCGCGTGGCCAAACTCCGGTCAGCGGGTTTTCCAGCGCAGGATTTTTGGCGCCTTTATCAGGACGTGGAACTTCGCTAATGATCTTGCCATTTTCCTGCGCAACCAGAGCTACTTGTTCGAAGATGGTCGATGGCTCGACCCAATCTTTGCCATCGCGATACCAAGATGTAGTTGCAATCAAATGGGTGCGGGCGCGTGTAAATGCGACATAGCCCAAGCGAATTTCTTCGCGCGTTTTTGTGGCCTTACAGATCTTGGCGTAGTTTTCGATTTCTTTGGATGCATCAGAGTTTTTGGTAGCACCATTAAATGAGAAACGTGGAAGTTCCAGATGATCACCACGTAGATGAAATGGAATATGTCGCTCGTTGGTAATCCAGTTATCGGGATCGTTCTTATTAAGTCCAGGGAAGGTTCCTTCAGCAAGTCCTGGAACTGCAACTACATCCCATTCAGCGCCTTTCGACATATGAACGGTGAGGATCTGCACAACATCGCTGCGGACCTCTGGGGCCGCTGATTTCAGCCCGCCTTCTTCTTTGCCGGCGATATCAAGCCACTGTAGAAATGAATTTAGAGTGCCACCGCTACGAGCAAACTTTCCGGCCTCATCTAAGAAACGATCAATATGGCGGCGGCCCGAACCTGTGCCATCGCGCAACATAACTTCAGTCTCGAGGTTTAGGTAACTTTCAATTTCATTAATTAAATCTGTAATCGTGCCACCGGCGCGCGAACGCAGACGACGTAGGTCAGATGCAAAGTTAACTAAGCGAACATATCCAATTTCAGTAAAGGTTGATTTATCGGCACCACCGATCTCATCCAAGGTATCAATTAGCGAACCTAAGAATTGATCATCAGCTTCTGCTTGTTCGGGATTGCCAGCAGCAATTTTCTTGATAAGCGATTTGCTTTCAGCACGCGAGCCTTTAGCGCGGTTGCGTGAATAAGCACCAAGCGCAGCTAAATCTTTCGCACCCAAATTAATACGCGGCCCGACTAAATGGCGCATCAAGGCGGCACCAGAATCGGGATCTGCGATAACGCGCAGCATTGAAACAATATCGGCAACTTCTGGAACATGGATAAGTCCGCCGAGGCCGAGGACTTCGACTGGAATATCGGCGGCGCGAAGTGCGCTTTCAATCGTTGCGATCTGCGAGCGTTTACGAACTAGAACAGCAAATGTTGAACGTTTTTCGGCAGGTTTTGCGAGCCGCGCTTTATCAAACCAAAGCGGGGTGAAGTATTCGGCGATTGCAGTCGCTTCTAGATCTAGATTTTCAAAGACGCCGCAAACTAGTTCGCCATCTCCGGCACCGGGACGTGGAGTAAGTGGCGGAACATCGGCGCCACCTTCACGGCGGATTTTCTCGGATACAACATTTGCTAGTTCGAGAATGGTTTTATCGTTTCGGAAAGTTGTCAGCAGCGAATAACGTTCGGCGCCAGTGTGGCCGGGGGCTTTCGGGAAGTACTTTCCGAAGGAATTTATAGTGCCGGCAGAGGCGCCGCGCCATGTGTAAATAGCCTGGCATGGATCCCCTACGGCCATAACGGGATGTCCAGATCCGAAGAGCGATGAGAGCATCCGCACCTGTGACTGAGAAGTATCTTGATATTCATCAAGTAAGACAACGGAATACTTAGCGCGTTCGAGTTCTCCGATATCAGAAAACTTAACTGAAATATCTGCAGCGAGAGACATCTGATCGTCGAAGGAGAGTTGGCCGGATTCTTGGCGGCGCTGGATAAAACGTTCGACCATGGGCAATAAGGCAATACGTTGTTCGAGAACCTTTTTAACTTTGCGAACCTCTGGATTAGTTGCACCTGACATCTGTGCCAGTTCTTCGAGAACTTCATTATCTGCAGCAGCAATATCTTCAGGTGAGACCTGATGTTCCAACATCAACTTAGTTAAACCAAGTAAATCTTCCACCACGGTACCAACCGCGGATTCATTTGAATAAGACGCATCTTCCCAGTTGCGCACAATGTCATTGGCAAGTTGCCACATCGCGGCATCGCCCATCGGCGCAATATCTGCATCGATTCCAAAACGGATGGAGTGTTCAGAAAGTAAGCGCGCTGCATAAGAGTGATAGGTAGTAACAGATACTTCAAGCGGTGTGTCTTCGGGAATTAATTTGGCGGCGCGAAGTTGGCGAAGTCTGGTGCGGATACGGATTGCGAGTTCGCCAGCAGCTTTACGAGTAAATGTCAGACCTAATATTTGATCAGGGCGAGCAAAACCATTAGCAACTAAATAAATAACGCGTGCCGCCATAGTTTCGGTCTTACCTGAACCAGCACCTGCAATTACAACTGCAGGTTCGAGCGGATTAGTGGCGATCGAAATGATTGCGCTCTGTTCATCGGTTGGTTGATAAACCTTGGCGCCGACCTTTTGTAGCGCGGCTGCGATATCTTGCGGTGAGTATTTCTCGATCATTCGATCACCGCCCGGCCCTGGATTTGGATCGGACAACAGGCCTTAACCACGCAGTTTTCGCACATATCGTTGATCCGCGCTTGGAAAGAATCGGCCCCCATACCTTCAGCTATTTCTTCGATCTTGGCCTTAACTTCGCTTTCATCGATCTTGTACTGCTGGCGCGTTGTAACTTTTACCGAATCTTTTGCCAGGTAAACAAGTTCAGCACCGGAAGAGGAAGTTGTAGATAACTTCTTATCAAATCCGTCGAGCGCCACTGCTAATTGGTAACAAGCCAGTTGAAGATTGGCTTTTGCTTTTTCTGCGGTGATCTGAGTCTTGCCAGTTTTGAAATCAATGACGTAATGGTTGCCATCCGAATCAACTTCAATGCGATCGACGTTGCCGCGAATTTCGGCCCGACCTACTTTGATATTAAAGTTTAGTTCGGCACCGACTACATCACGCGTTGTGGCTGCGTGATAACGACTAAAGCGCTCGAGCATCTTTACGGCGCGCTTAAGAGATGAGTTGCTGATCCAGCCTTCGGTTGGATCAATCAAAGACCAAGATGATTCGAGTTTTGCAATTAAATCTGCTTCAGAGATAGTTGGATCTTCTACTTTGATACGTGCAAATTCGTGAATGGCTGAACCCAGAATCTGCGCCGTGGAATCACCATTTGTTCCACCACTGCGTTCGAAGAACCACTTAACGCCGCACTCGGTAAAGTTTTCAGCCCCCGATGGCGAAACTGGCACTAACTCATCTGGAGCAACAACTGTTTCAGTTGAAGAAATCGGTAGTGAACCAGTCCAATGTGCCGGGTCTGCCGAAGTAATTTGTGATTGTGAAAGCGTCTTTAAAATCGCTGCTGCAGTTGTTGCAGAGCCCCCGCTTAAGTTTTGGCGCAGCGTTGCAACGAGCGCTGCGGTTGTAAGCGGGCGCGGAACTTTAGTGATCACTGGAGTATCGAGATCACCGGTGTTATCAAGTTCTTCAAAGTAGGCAGATGGTTCGTCATCTTCGCGCTGCACTGCGGTGACGATTAAAGCCTGCCGGGCGCGGGTTACAGCAACATGCAGCAGGCGACGCTCATCTTCAGCCAAAGCGCTAGCCGCGATTAGATCGAGTTCTAAGCGTGCAAGATCGCCATGGCGTTCGCCGTCGACCAGCCTTTCACTGCCAAGTAACGAACTGCGTTGGCGCAGGTTGGGCCAAACGCCCTCTTGCAACCCTGCAACTGCAACGACTTCCCATTGGCGCCCTTTGGCAGAGTGCACGGTAAGAATTTCAACAACATCGGGGCGAACGCCTTGTGCAGTGATGATGTCGCCCACGATTGATTCGCGAAAAAGTTCGTCAAGGAAAGCTGATGGCTTGGAATATGGGAATCTTTCAGAGAAACGTTGCGCCGAATCAAAGAGTTGGATCATCGCATCGAGATCGCGGTCGGCTGCTGCGCCGCGGTTGCCGCCGCGGAGCGCGATATTGCGCCAAGCAGTACTTAGCTTTTCATTATCGCTAGTTTTCGCGTTATCCCAAATTGCCCAAAGTAAATCTTCGGGGCGCGCATCTTTCTTTATTAAAACCTTGCGGGCTGCCTGCAACAGTTCGTGAACGCGAGTAAGTGCCGCACCTTCTTCAGCGTTGATCTCGCCTTTATCGATAGCATCTATTAAAAGTTGTGTGCCTCCACGAGTATCGGTTGCATCATCGCGCGATGCCAGAAGCGCAGTGCGGATACGGCGCAGCGAAATGGAATCTGATCCCCCAAATTCGGCGAGCAGTAAACGTTCGCAGGTATCGAGGTTTAGCGGTTGATCACCAGTTGCAACTCGAGCGATGAGAATAAATGGCGCAATCGCAGGATTTGTGGAAAGCGCTTCGAGATCGCCAGCAACTGGAATAGATACCTGGGCAAATGCGCGACGTAACGCGCTGGCTTGAGTACCCGCAGAACGCAAGATAACTGCCATCTGCGAATATGGAATGCCGTGCATTAAATGAGCACGTTTAAAGAGATAGGCGATGTATTGGGCTTCTTCAGATTGTGAATTTAGACGAGCCGTGGTGAAAGGGTTATCCAGCACTGGTTTTGCACTGTAAGTACAGGTGCGGATGCGCGTTGGAGAAGGAGCCCGAAAGACCGATGTAACTTTCTGGCCGATCTCAAAGATTTCGGGACGAGAACGGTAGGAGTTCTGCAAATGAATCTGGGTGGCACCTTTTTCTAGATAACTATCAACAACTTGTTTTAGCCCATCAGGATCTGCGCCACGGAAACGACCGACTGATGAATCGCCGTCGTAGGCAATGACTAAGTCAGGGCCAGATAAGAGATCGAGAAGTTTGCGCTGCGCCGGATCACTTTCTTGGAATTCATCGACCATGATGGTTGCAAAGCGCGCTTGCAGCTGTGCGCGTAACTTCTCGTTTTTTTGCAAGTAAGCAATTGCGACATTTATGAGTTCAGATGGATCAATGCGCATCTTGGCATCGCCGGCTGTGTCTTCGCGGATCGCCATAACTTCTTTGTAGCGCTTCCAGAAATCTGCCGCCGGCGCCCAATACTTTTCGCCAACTTTAGCGCCACGTTCTGCAAGTTGTTCGGGAGTAATGCCACGTTCGTTGGCGCGCATAATTAAGTCGCGGAGTTCGCGGATAAAGCCTTGCGTTAAAAGTGGATTGCCTTTCTTATCTTCACCATCGTGCAAATCGGTTGGCCATAGGCGATAACCATCTTGCACATCTCCTTCGAGAAGCTGGCCAATAAAATTTTCTTGTTCGGGGCCTGATAACAAAATAGGTTCGTGGTAGTTATCCCCTGCGTCCATTTTTAAAATTGAATAAGCGAGTGAATGAAAGGTGCGCGCCAGCGGTTCGTGCATCGTCACCGTTGTGCGAAGTGCAATAGCGTCGCGAAGTTCGGAGGCTCGTTCGCGGCCGTATGTGATTAGCAGAATTGAATCGGGATCTTGCCCTGCGGCAATACGAGATAGCGCTGCTTCGATTAATACCGAAGTTTTTCCGGTGCCGGGTCCACCTGCAATTAAAAGTGGTGATCCGCGATGAGCCACAGCAGTGGTTTGTGTGGCATCTAGCTCCAAAAGCGCAGGCGCTGCAGGTGTGCGCGTTAGCTTTATGGAAGGCGTCGTCATATGAGGTATTGAACCCCACATGACTGACTTTTATTCCGATTACACGCTTTTAAAGCGCGCAGGCTTAGCTATCTGCGGCCAGGTTTGCTTT
>JAHECV010000081.1 GCA_024641555.1 Candidatus Planktophila sp. | reverse complement strand
CCTTCAAATATTGGGTGTGTGCTCCTGCAGAAAAGTTCTTGACGCCTTTATCTGTTTCGATGAAGTCACAAACTTGATCATGTTCAATCAACCAAGCGCGAAAAGATGAAGTTCCCCAATCTATCGCGACAAACTTCATTATTGTCAGATTTTAGTTCATTTGCTCAATAATGGCTAGAGCCATATGCAGTCAAGGGCGACCCATAACTTCAAAGGCTCGGTCAAATACTTGGGCAAATGCAATCGAATCAGAGTGCGGCATCAGCCAGCCCTCTCCCCCGCGAATGCGACGTGACATCGCATCAGCCATTAATTGATATGGATCGCAGGCTGCAAAGTTTTCAACTGTGACTTTGCCATCTACCTCAATTTCAAGTGTGCTTGGCTTATTGTGAGAATTGAAAGCGTCATTTCCGGTAAGTGAGACTCTTCCCTTTGTTCCGACAACATCGAAGTACAAAGTGTTTGGCGTGTTCATGGATGTAAGCGCTTGCGCATGCGCGCCACCTATATCAAATGATGTAGTAACAGTTTCATCGCATCCTCCTGGATGCCATTTAACATCGGTCTTAATGTTTGTGACTGGCGCGAAATCCATCAGCCAGATTGGCGCCGCTACAGAATAAGGTCCAAGGTCATAAAGTCCGCCACCGCCGAGTTCGTGAATCGCGCGAATATTTGCTGGGTCTAGTCCGTCGTAGGTAAATGCGGAGCGAATTGTTTTTACTTCACCGATCATTCCTGAATCAACAATTTCCTTTAGACGCAAAGTGCGGGGATGCCAACGATTCCAGCTCGCCTCCATAAAGATGAGCCCGGTTTCATTGGCTACTGCAATCGCTTCATTTAGCTGCGTAACATTCATGGCGGCAGGCTTTTCGCAAAGAACATGCTTGCCGGCGCGCATCGCTTTGATCGACCATTCAATGTGAAGTGAGTTGGGCAGAGAAATATAAATTGCCTCAACTCTTGGATCTGCAAGTAACTCGTCATAATCGGTATAGACCAGGCCTGAAGGAGAAAGCGCTAGCCCTCGTTCACGATCTTTTGACCCAACCGCGTAAATCTCACCATCGTTTGAATTTAGAAGCGCTGGATAGAGCGCTAGCTTTGCGATGTAACCCGCACCGATAAATCCCCAGCGTACTTTTTCCATAACGGGGACAATACTTGCAAAAATAGGTTTAGCCAATCAGGCGTAGGATGAGCCATATGAAAATGCAGAAATGGACCGCTAAAGAATCCAAGAAACACATTGTGATTCCAAGCGAGATAGACCATAAATATTCGCGTGGAACTCTCGGTCTCATAACTGGTTCTGCACAATATCCTGGCGCTGCTGTCCTGACATCTAAGGCAGCGCTCCAAACTGGGCTAGGAGTTCTTCGTTTTCATAGCTCTTCCGGGCTTGCCCATCTAGTGCTACATCAAACGCCAGAAGCGTTGGTTCAGCCAGGCAGAGTTGATGCGTGGCTGGCAGGCTCTGGGGTAAGCGATAAAAAATTTAGTGATTACACAACTTGGCTTCGCCATCGCTGGTTTACCTTAATGAAGGCACAAAACGTTCCAACTGTGCTTGATGCAGGTGCGCTCAATTGGGCAGGAAAACTCTCGCAACCAACTTTGATTGCACCGCACGCAGGGGAACTAGCGAAATTACTCATGAAGCGCGGGATCGCAGTTTCTTCCGAAGCCATTGAGGCAGATCCCAAGAAATGGTCGGTGCTTTCCGCTCAAAAATTAGGAGTAACGGTGCTCCTCAAAGGCTCAACCACTTATGTTGCGGCAGATGATTTGTTGATTGAACTTCCTAAAGCAACCCCTTGGCTTGCAACTGCGGGAAGTGGCGATGTCCTTGCAGGAATCATTGGCGCGCTGGTTGCCACAAATTACATTGAAATATTAAATGATGAAAAGAATTTGGCGCGCGTAGCCGCCACTGGAGCATTTATTCATAACAGCGCTGCACTTTCTGCATCTAAGGATGCCCCTATATCTGCCTCATCAATTATTGATTTTATTCCTGATGCAATTCGAAAAATTATTTAGTGGGGTTCACCCTAGACTTCAGTCTTCAACTCACTTTCAAGTATTTCATGCGCTACCTTGAGTTGTGATTAATTCGCCAACAGTTCTTGTTGCGAGCGATGATGCATTTGAATTAGCTACTCTCAGCGCATCTCTTCGACTGCAATCTATAAATGTGGTTGCTGAAGCTAGTACCGCAGAGATTGCGGAAAATTTATATAAATTTCTTACTCCACAGGTTGCGCTGATTGACCTCCAGTTTGCCGGAGCTGAAGCACTGGCGCTGGTTTCCAAATTCCGAAAAGTTAATCAATCACTCGGCGTAGTACTTATGACTGCATGTCCAGATTTGCGGCTTCTCGGTCTAATCGAGAAACAAATCCCGCAAGGCGCACAAATAATTTTAAAGAAATCGATTGCTGATCTTTCGGTAGTAAGCCATGCCATTATTCGATCAATTGCCGCGGTCGATGCCAAAGAGAAAATGGCGTGGGTAGATAGTCATGGCTCCCTTCATGAGAACTCTTTTGCTTCGGTGTTAAATGAATTCACCGATATTCAGATAGAGACTTTTCGCCTACTTGCCAAGGGTTTAAGCAACTCTGAAATAGCAAAAGTAAGGTTTGTCAGTGAGAAATCTGTAGAACAAATAGTGGCCAGAATCGCTCAGCATCTAAATATTCTTCCTGATAGGACTCAAAATATGCGAGTCGTTTTAACTGGCGAATACTTCAAATGGATAGGCGCACCGCGCCACTAACTCTCTTATCTTTCCTCGAGCCACTAAAGTTGGCGACATGTCCGCAATTTCAAATCTGCCTGAGCTCCGCGCTCGGTGGAACGAAGTATTGGACCATCTCGAATCACAGGATCGCATCGCCTGGATCGCATACTTTGATGCTCGCCTGGCGGATTTTGATGGGCAGACCCTCGTCCTTGATTTCTCCGATGCTCGCAAACTCGCCGGCGGACACGAATACTCCCCCACACGAATCAAACTTCAGAATTCCCTGAAAAATTCAATCCGTGAAGTACTTGGGTTAATGATCGAGATCCAAGAGTTAACATGAAACGAATTGCCGCGGCTTTAGCGTTTAGCGTTGCCTTGCTATCTGTTCAGACAGTTGCAACCAGCGCCGCAGCTTCAAAGTTGACCATGACTTTAAAGCAGACTCCTGGCGGGCTAGAACCAATCGTTACCTTGTACGGCTCGGTTAAGCCGGCAAAATCTGGCATAAAAGTCACTGTACAGATTCAGTTAAATGGAAAATGGCAAGATACGCGTTTTTCAACGAAGACCGCCAAAGTTGGCACCTGGCAGGTAGTTGCCGTGGCGACTGCGTTAAATGCCAAAGTTAAATACCGAGCAAAAGCACTTATAGAAAAGAAGTTTTCCTACTCGAATATTAGAGAAATCACGTTGCGCGCGATCCCTGAGATTTCAAATGTTTCTTCAGAAAACATCATTGATCAATTGGGTCCAGGCGGACGTATCCATGGCGCCGATGTCAGTAGGTGGCAACACCCAAATGATGCACCTATAGATTTTGAAAAGGCGCATGCCGCGGGACTTCGATTTGTAATAATTAAAGCCTCAGATACCCGAGATGATGCTGATGCACTTTCTCTCAAATATTTAATTATGGATCGATCTGCGGCACAAGCTGCCGGTCTTTATACGGGTTTTTACCACTACGCCGTACTACCTGATGTTAAAACTAACGAGCAGGTAATTATCGATGCGCAAACCCAGGCCCAGAAAGTTCTGTGGCGATTGGCAGCGCTAGGGGGTTATAACGAACGAGACCTGCCATATGTACTGGATTTAGAAAACAATTGTGTGGCTCTCTCGGGAAAGACTTGTAGCCGTTATCTTCCGAAGGTGCAAATAACACTTTGGGCGAAAACATTCCTGAAAGTTATTAAAGATAAAACTGGCCGTACGCCAATTTTGTACTCGTATCCAAGTTTTCTAGAAGGAGCCATGGTTCGCGATGATGAGTTGCGCCAATATCCATTGTGGCTTGCGCAATATGCGATAGATCCTGCAGATCCAATCGCGCAACCAGGGCTGAAGGAAGGTGGTTGCTATGTTCACTCCTGGACAACCGCAAACTGTTCCTCACAGTGGATCATTTGGCAGTACTCATCGTGCGGTATTGCACCTAAGTACGGAGTGCCTGGTTCGCGCTTAGATCTAAATGTTTTCCGTGGAACTCCTTCGACTTTCTTAGATTTAATTAAGGGGGCTTGGATTCCTGAAGTCGCCGACCAGATGCCTAAAGATGAGCCAAGTTCGCTCACCTATAAAAACGTTAAATTCTCATCGAGTGATAAACCGATCAACTTAGAAGTTGATGTGATTCGCCCAGATGGCAGACCAGTAGTAACCGGAACAGTCCGCTTTTATGTTGATAGCCAAACTCCAATTGAACCAAAGCCCATACAAAGCGTTGTGCGTGCCACCAGCGGCTCCTGGAAATTGAGCATTAAAGGTATTCCGGCAGGAATCTGGAATGGAAATATTGGCTTTAAGGATGCGACCGGTACTCACGCAGAAAGTAAATTACCTATTTCATTTTCAATAACCGAAGGTGTTGCTCCTACACCTCTGCCAACACCTACTGCAAAACCATCAGCAACGCCTTCAAAGCAGCCAGCTACTGATGGCTGCCGCAATCAAATCAAAAATTAACGAACCTTTTCAAGTATTTTCGCAAGTGCCATTCGTTCATTCTTTAGATGATTGGTAAATTCAGAGACAGATGCCTTCTTAGCGGCTGCATCCCATTCAAGTAATGGTGCAATCAATTCGCCAACTGCTTTGGCAATTGACTCACCGCCATCGTTTGCTTCAAAGGCGATTCGAGTACGGCGAGATAGAACATCATCTACCGATTGTGCACCTTCATGGGTCACCGCGTAAATTACTTCTGCCTTCAGGTAAGCATGGTCAGGAGATATTGGCTGGGCTAGTTTCTTATCGGCGTTGATAATTTCAAAGATCTCGCTAATCAGAGATCCATAACGGTTGAGTAAGTGGCTAATCGTTCCTTCTGCAAGGCCACTAATCTGTGCGAGCTGAGTCACCTGCTGCGCTAACGCAAAATATCCATCTGCGCCGATTGCCGGAACTTTCTCCGAAACGGATTCGGCAACGATGCGACGTAAATCATTGACCGCTAGATCGATTACATCTTTACCCATAATTCTGTAGGTCGTGTATTTGCCGCCAGCAATACTCACAAAACCTGGAACCGGGCGATCTACGGTGTGTTCTCGCGAAAGCTTTGTGGTCTTTGAGTCCGATGAGTTGGCAACCAATGGACGCAAACCTGCGTAAACCCCAATAATTTCATCGGCGCTTATCTTGGGATGAAGCACGCGATTTGCTTGATCAATTATGTATTCGACATCTTCTTTTGTTGCAACTGGATTAGTGCGATCTGCTTTGTATGGAGTATCAGTTGTACCAACAATCCATTTATCGCTCCACGGGATAATAAAAAGAACCGAAGCGGCGGTCTTTAAAATTATTCCAGCCTCAGATTTGATCGCGCTCCTTGGCAAAACAATATGAGCGCCCTTGCTCATTGCGACTTTATAGCCTGGTTTGATTCCAAATTTTTCGTGGAGTTCATCGCTCCAAACCCCAGCGCACATCACCGTAACTTTTGCGCTGATTGTGATCTGCTTACCAGATTGCAGATCGCGTACCTTCGCACCAACGACTCGCTTGCCCTCGCGAATTAATTCTTCGCACTCTACACGTGAGGCTAAAACGGCGCCATGACGGGCCGCGGTACGTGCTATCGCAAGAGTATGGCGTGCATCATCTACTTGAGCATCAAAATATTTAATCGCCCCGTTGATTAAATCGCTTCTAAGTGAAGGAGCAATTTCGGCAATCTTCTTCTCGCTTAAATGTTTATGCCATGGAAGTGCACGTTGAAATCCACGAAGCGCATCGTAGAGAGCAAGACCTGCACCAACGTAAGTGCGTTCGCGATATTTTTCATGGAGTGGGTATAAGAAGCCCACTGGTTTTACTAAATGCGGCGCTAGCGTCGAAACCATTAACTCACGTTCGTGAAGGGCTTCACGGACCAGCTTAAAATCGTATTGTTCTAGATAACGCAAACCACCATGGATCAACTTACTGGAACGACTTGAAGTACCCGATGCAAAATCCTGACTTTCAACTAGCGCTACTTTTAACCCACGAGTTGCCGCATCTAAAGCAGCTCCGACTCCAGTGACACCCCCGCCAATTATCAAAACATCAAAATCATTGGATGCTAGAGACTTGAGGGCGCTAGTGCGTTGCGCAGGATTTAACTGCGAGGTAAACATCTCTTCTCCCGCCCTAGCGCTTTAAAAAGTAATCGTTGTAGGGTTAAGGATATGGCATACATTGCGAGTCTCGATCAAGGTACGAGTAGCACGCGTTGCATGATTTTTGATAAATCAGGTGCGGTTATTGCGATCGCCCAAAAGGAACATCAACAGTTCACACCGCAGGCAGGCTGGGTGGAACATGATGCTGCCGAAATTTGGCAAAACACCGAAACAGTTATCTCCCAAGCACTTTCCAGCGCCGCTATTTCTGGGGATCAGATCACTGCAATTGGGCTTACCAATCAACGTGAAACCATAGTTGCCTGGGATGCGAAAACCGGCAAACCTTTACATCACGCAATTGTTTGGCAAGATACAAGAACCGCTGATTTCTTAGATAATTTAAGCGACCCTGCGAAAGAGCTGCTCAAGCAGCGCACTGGCTTAGCGATCGCCCCATATTTTTCGGCGAGCAAGATACATTGGTTGCTAAATAACGTGGCTGCCGTAAAAGCTGTCCACCTCAAGGGCGATTTGCGAGTTGGAACAATTGATTCTTGGCTGGCTTTTAATTTGCTCAACGGTCTACATATAACCGATGTGACCAATGCATCACGCACAATGTTGATGAACCTAGAAACTCTCTCCTGGGACACGCAACTCCTAGAGATCTTCAATATTCCAATCGAGATTCTGCCCGAGATCAAATCTTCATCCGAAATTTATGGCCATACAAGTGCAACTGGTCCATTTGCTGCGCAGCTTCCTGTCGCTGGAATCCTGGGAGATCAACATGCAGCTATGGTCGGTCAGGCTTGCTTTGAAAAGGGTAGCTCCAAGACAACTTACGGCACCGGCAACTTTGCACTTCTAAATACAGGTGAGGAAATCGTTCGATCTAAACATGGTTTATTGACCACAGTTTGCTTTAAATTTGGCGACCAACCCGCGCAATATGCTCTCGAAGGTTCGGTTGCAGTCACGGGTTCTGCTATTCAATGGTTACGTGATCAACTTGGAATAATTAGCGCCGCCTCAGAAATAGAATCACTTGCTTCTCAGGTTTCAGATACCGCCGGCGTTTATTTTGTTCCTGCATTTTCGGGTTTGTTTGCACCTTATTGGCGAAGTGATTCTCGCGGAGTGATCGTTGGACTTACTCGTGCTACAACTAAAGCTCATCTGGCACGCGCCGCGCTAGAGGCGATCTGTTATCAAACGATGGAGATTATGGATGCCATGGTTGCCGATAGTGGAATTGCAATGTCTGAGATGAAAGTTGATGGTGGAATAACTTCCAACCAATTGTGTATGCAAATGCAGGCAGATGTTATGGGAATTGAAATCGTAAAACCGCTTATCGCCGAAACAACGGCGCTCGGTGCGGCCTACGCAGCAGGTTTAGCGATTGGGTTTTGGAAATCTACAGATGAAGTTAAAGCGCAATGGCGCCAGGATCAGCGATGGAAACCGCAGAGTGATCCAAAATCTCGTGAGATCGGTGCAACACAATGGAAACGTGCCGTCACGCGCACCTTTAATTGGCTCTAATAGCCTTAGAGTTAACCCATTATGAGTGATCAGAAAAACCTAAACGCTGGAGTCATTCGCAGTAATCTAGCGATGGCTGATGGTCGCACCATTCGGTATTACGACTCCGCCGGTCAAGCTCGTTCAGCGCAAGATCAACGTCCGCAAGAAGAACAACCCGGAATCGGTGAATTACGTCTTGACCCTTTGTTAAATGAATGGGTTGTGATGGCCGCGCACCGCCAAGGCCGCATCTTCTTGCCACCAAAAGAGTTGTGCCCACTTTGTCCAACTAAAGGCGAGCTCCTTACCGAGATTCCAGATACAAATTACGAAGTCGTGGTCTTTGATAATCGTTCGCCATCTTTGCGCAAGCCAGATGGCGATTGGGCAGCGCCAGATATGGTTGGACCAGAAACTGATGCGGGTACCGCCGCAGGCAAATGTGAAGTTATCTGCTTTACCGATAATCACGGTGGCTCATTTAAAGATTTAACTCCCCAGCGAGTTCGCGTCTTACTCGAAGCATGGATTGATCGTGTCCGTGAACTTTCGCAAGAACCATATATCCATCACATCGCACCTTTTGAAAATCGTGGCGAAGAAGTTGGCGTAACGCTCTCTCATCCGCATGGTCAGATCTACGCTTATTCATATCTACCAGCGAGAGTGCAGAAGATGTTGGCAGTTGCTCGCAAATATATGGATGAGACTGGCAAAGTCTTATTTGATGATGTGGTTGCACGCGAAATCAAAGATCAGGTGCGCATTGTGGCCAAGAACGCCCATTGGGTCGCCTATGTTCCATATGCGGCCCGTTATCCATTTGAAATTCATGTGGCACCGCTAAAACCTGTTGCAGATTTAGCCGAGCTATCACCTGAGCAAGCAGATACCTTCCCGGAAATCGCGCTCGAAGTTATGCGCCGCCTTGATGGCGTTTTTGGCATTCAGATGGCTTACATCGCAACCTGGCACCAAGCACCGGTAAGAGAAGGAAGAGATTTACTCCGACTGCATTGGCAGATAACCAGTGTGCGCCGCGCACCAGGAAAGTTAAAGTATTTAGCCGGTAGCGAATCAGCTATGGGCGCATTCATAATGGATCTAAAGCCGGAGCAATCTGCTGGTCAGCTGCGAGATGTTGCGCTCTGATTTCAAAACGCTCTTTGGGCAAACTCCCGAAATATTAACCGAAGCGCCAGGACGCGTTAATTTAATCGGAGAACACGTCGATTATTGCGATGGTTTTGTCATGCCTTTTGCGATCAATGATCGAACCTATGCGGCAATTTCCAAACGCGCAGATCGCAATATACGAATCGCATCCAAACAACGTCCTGGTGAGATATTTGAAACATCGTTAGACCAACTAGCCCCCAACGGTGAAGGAGATTGGGAGCGCTATATCTTGGGCGTAATCTGGGCTTTTGGCGGCCAAATAACTTCAGGGCTAGACATTTTGGTTGATGGCGGAGTTGCACTTGGCGCAGGTTTATCTTCATCTGCAGCGCTGGAATGTTCAATTGCAACTGCACTGAATCACTTATTTCAAATAAATTTATCTTTACCTGAGTTGGCGCGCTTGGCACAACGGGCTGAAAATGCTTATGTAGGAGTTCCCTGCGGAATTATGGATCAATCAGTTTCACTGATGGCGCAGGCAGGAAGTGCTTTGCTTTTAGATTGTCGTGACTTAACTACTGAGCAAATTCCACTTGATCTCGCCAGCGCCGGTTTAGAACTAATGATCATCGATACCCGTGCACATCATGCTCTCGTAGATGGTGGTTATGCAGAACGGCGAGCATCATGCGAATCGGCCGCCAAGAAGTTAGGCATAAAAGCGCTACGCGACTGCTCGGTCTCTGAATTGGAAAGCTCTCGCAGCAAGCTAACCGAACTCGAATATATGCGCGCCGAACATGTTGTAAATGATATTGAACGAGTACATCAAACCGTCAAATTCTTAAAAGATAACGATTTTGTATCGGTCGGAAAGATATTGACTAAATCGCATCTTTCGCTGCGCGATCGTTTTGAAATTTCTTGCGCTGAATTAGATCTCGCAGTCGAAACCGCGCTTGCCAATAACTCTCTCGGAGGACGAATGATCGGTGGAGGCTTCGGTGGAAGCGCAATCGCGCTATTTAAAGTTGCGGATATCGAATCTGCGAAATTAGCGATCGCTGCAGCATTTAAATTAGCTGGTTTTGTTGAACCAAGATTCTTTACGTCGCTACCAAGTAGCGGGGCCGCAGTACTTAGTTAAAGCGCGTTTACTGAAATAACCTCAACGCCACCAATAGATCCAAGAACTTCAACTAGATCAGTTGGATCAGAACCAGGAACGGCAACAGTGACTTCGTCATAACCCCGTCCATCTTCGGATTTAATAACGGTTAACCCTCGGATATCTGCTCCAGCTGCGCCAATCGCCGATGCCAAAAGTCCGAGTGAACCTGGGCGATCTGGAAGTGAGATCTCTAAACGAAATAGCGCCATAAGTAGAAGGTTACCGTAGGAGGATTAAACGGCGGGCGCGCTTCCGAGCGTGATCTTGTAGGTTTTAGTCGATTTATCAGGCAAAGTCATAACGACTGTGATGACCGTACCTGGCGCATATGAACGGATCTTCACGATCGCGGCATCGCGGTTGGAAATCTTTATCCCATCAATTGATTTGATAATCGAACCAACTAAAACGCCAGCCTTTTCCGCGCCTTCACCAGGAGTTAACTGCAAGATCTTTGCCTGGGTGTCGGCGGTTACATCATCAAAGACAACGCCCATGACCGGACGAGTTGATTTACCGGTTGCGATAATTTCATCAATTACACGCTTTGCTTCATTTATTGGAATGGAAAAACCAAGTCCAATGCTGCCGCTGGTCCCCCCTGATGTAAGAGTTGCAATCGCTGAATTAACTCCGATGATGCGACCTTGCACATCAACAAGTGCTCCCCCGGAATTTCCAGGGTTAATCGCTGCATCGGTTTGGATGGCATTTACATAAGATGTTGAATCCGTTGTTCCGGCTGTAACCGGACGGTTAAGCGCCGAGATAATTCCTTGTGTAACTGTGTTGGCAAGCCCCAGAGGTGAACCAATAGCAAGTACTTCATCGCCAACGCTTACTTTTGAAGAATCACCTAAAGCGATTGCGGGCAGATTTCCCTTCTTTACCTGAAGGACGGCGATGTCATACATGCGGTCGCGACCAATGATGGTTGCGGGAATTTCTTCACCATCTGCGAATTCAACAGTGATCGTTCCGGAAGTTGCGGCGGATTCAACCACATGGTTATTGGTAATGATGTAACTGCTAGAAGATGAGGATTTATAAATTGAACCTGAACCAGTTCCGCCACCTGTTGCAGTCTTAACCGAGATGGAAACCACGGAAGGGGTAACGAGAGCTGAAATGGATTTGGCATTTATGGAGTTGCTGCCAATTTCTATGGCGGTTTTATTTGCTGGGCAGGTTCCGCTCTTGGCTAAAGTCAGCGCCTGCGTGCGGTTATCGGCGCATACAACCACGCTTCCGGTATTAGTTGAGGTTGCAGCGGTTGCGACTGTTCCGGCGACAAGTGCTCCGACGACAAATCCCAGCGCTACTTTTACCGGTGTGCGAGTCATATTCATGGGTAGATCTTCTCTCTTGATGCTTAATAAATCCTGTGACTAAATATAAAAGTTTTTTAGGCTTCTACAATCCAGGCGCCCTCGACTGCCACTTTGATCTTAGCTAGTGGGGAATTTGCCGGCCCACCTAAAACTTTGGCGTTATCTGCAGGATCAAAGACTGCTCCATGGCAACCACATTGCAGGTGTTTTGAGGCTGAGTTGTATTGAACGGTACAGCCCTCAT
Organism: Candidatus Planktophila sp.; assembly: GCA_024641555.1. The sequence continues at coordinate 4,944 of JAHECV010000081.1, read as the reverse complement.
GCGTACAGACTGCAGAGTAAGCGTAAACTCCAACCTTTGTCTTAAAGAGCACAGCAGGTGTTCCGGCTTTGGCGGTGAAGTTATGGGTATCGCCAACTTTAAGTGAAGCATCTTTAATAATCTTCTTTGCAGTTGCACCACCCGTTGAAGCGGTCGGAACTGCTGCGACTTTCTTAGGGAAGGCGCGACCTACTCCAGCACCGACTACTGCTAACGCTGCAATTGAAGATACCCGAATAAAACCGCGGCGATCTAACGAAACGTTGTTCTTACGTCGTGACCCGTAGAGGAATAAGAAATAGGCAAGCCAAAGAACTGCATATGCCGAATCGCTTGCTAAGAAGTAAGGCTTAACGCGCCAACTACTTGCAAGCCATAATCCAAATGACATCCCGAAGCCACCGAGGGCAGCCCAAGTTGGAGCAATCCAAAGAAGGGTGGCAAATCCAATCGCAAATTCTGTAAGCATTACAAAAATGCCAATTTGCGTTGAATGTTCCAACATCTTATTGATTGCAAAACCAACCGGTGAACTCTGCGCATAAGCAGAAAGTTGAACACCAATAAAGGTTGGAGAACCTGCCTTCAAAAATCCGGGATCGCTGGCTTTATCCCAACCTGCGTAGATCCAAGTGGCGCCAAGCCAGATGCGCATTACCCGAAGCGGCCAACTCTGATTTCTCCAAGAAGTTTTTAAGTTCATGCGCAGAAAATATCCTGATTAGATGTGAATGTACTGGGGACGCTCTGAGCGTAAGGTCAGTATCGAGTGGACTAACGAAGCTGCCCCACCTGGCCTCGATCCAGGGACATCCGAATTAACAGTTCGGCGCTCTACCAACTGAGCTATGGGGCAATGGTTATTAACTTGTCGTGCAGGCGCACACTCTAGCGCAAGAGGTGGGGTGGGTCTAAATCGAGCGAAGGGCGAGGTCATGCAGACCGCGCCGTGTGGTTTCAAGGGCGACCAGGCTGGCAAAGGCTTGGTTGTATTCCTGCTCATTTTCCACCGGATTTAAACGCTGCAGAGATGATTTAAGTTCAGCGATCGCCCGTGAAATTCCAACTTCTCGCAAACGTGCAACGATGCTTTCTACATAATGGCCGGTAACTTCGCCATCGGCGCGAATAGGTTCCACATTTAACTCGGTAAATAGTGAACGCATATTTTCATCTGTAATTTGTGCGATCTCGATCGAACTTTGTTCCTCCGCCGCAGCAATTATCTGAGCTAACTGAATATATGCCGGATGTGAAAATGCCCCACTCTCAATCTCACGCCAATTCGAAATTAGCGAAGGCATTTGTAAACGCGCTTTTAATACTTCGCGTTCCAAAATTAAACTTGGCTCCTGCGGATTTGGGCGCCACTGTACTTGTGGCACTTGTTCTTCAGCGGGAGCAGGCGCGCTCTGTTGTGGTTGGCGCTTAACGCCTTGGGAAACGGCAGATGAAACCGTTTCAACTTCCACGCCAAGCCAACCTGCGAGCAGACGTGTGTATTCGGGGCGCAATGATTTATCGCGAATTTGTGCAACTAGCGGAGCGGTTGCATTCAGCGCATTAACTCGACCTTCGGCTGAATCTAATTTATGCAGGGCAAGTTCGGTACGTATCGCAAATTCAAAAAGCGGAACGCGCTTAGCAATCAAATCGCGGAGCGCGAGATCTCCCTTTTGTTGCCGTAGGTCGCAGGGATCGAGTCCATTAGGTTCAACGGCTACAAATGTTTGGGTTACAAATTTTTGATCTTCGGTAAAGGCGCGCATCGCTGCCTTTTGTCCGGCCGCATCACCATCGAAGGTAAAGATAACTTCGCCACGGAAAGCATCGTCATCCATAAGCAAGCGGCGAATAATGCGAATGTGATCGGCTCCAAATGCGGTGCCGCAAGTCGCAACGGCGGTGGTGATACCAGCCAATTGCGCTGCCATTACATCGGTATATCCCTCAACAATTACTACTTGGCGTTTCTTGGCGATCTCTTTCTTCGCCATATCAAGACCATAAAGCACTTGGCTCTTCTTATAAATCGGGGTCTCTGAAGTATTTAAATATTTAGGTCCTTGATCTTCTTCATCGCTAGCTAATTTGCGTGCGCCGAATCCCACGACATCTCCCGAAATATCTTTAATTGGCCACGTTAGGCGATTGCGGAATTTATCGATTGGTCCGCGTTGCCCCATCTTGGAAAGGCCGGCGGTTTCGAGTTCATCGATAGTAAATCCCTGTTCGCGCAAGAACTTTGTCAGCCCATCCCATTCATCGGGGGCGTAGCCAACTCCGAATGTTTCACAAGCGCTCTTATCAAATCCACGTTTGGTCATTAACTCGCGCGCATGTGCGGCAAGCGGTGAAGTATTTAACTGCTCTTGATAGAACTTAGCAGCAAGGGCATTTGCGGCAATTAGCCGCGAGCGATTGCCGGCAGGAGCAGGAGTGAAGTTTCCTTGTTCGTACCGAAGTTGATAGCCCATGCGATCGGCTAACCGTTCGATAGTTTCAGTAAAACTCAAATGATCGATCTTCATTAAGAAAGCGATCACATCGCCGCTGGCTTGACACCCAAAACAGTGGAAGAAACCTTTACTTGGAGTTACGTGAAAAGAAGGAGATTTTTCATCATGGAAAGGACAGAGCCCTTTCTTCTGCCCACCTCCGGCAGATTTAAGTTGCACATAATCGGCGATAACTTCATCAATGGGTGAGCGCTCACGGACGTGTGCCACATCCTCTTCTTTAATTCGACCGCTCATAAATACATGTTATCTCGCTAAGCCTTTAAGAGAGCGCGCGCAGGCGGGCGTGTAGGGCATAGGCGCCAGGATCAGTCAGGCTGGCTACTTGATCGATGATGATGCGCATGCGCGAAGTCTCATCGCTAGAACTCTCCCAATCTTTTACAAAAATCGAATCTAGGGCAGTTGCCGCGTGCTTATGTAACATCTCGACTAGCTCTTTAATCAAAATCTGCTGCTTGGCATAACGTTCTTGCGAAATTGCGGCGTTAATCAAGTAATGACCGGCTACCGCCTTGAGAAAATCAACCTCAACTTCTTGTTCGCGTGGAATAACTAAATCTGCGTCGTAGCGTTGTAGCGATCCGTTGCCGTGAACCTTTCGAGTCTCCAGCTCTGCCGCAAGTACAAAACGACCGATCAACTGTGAAGTGGAATCTTTTAACCTTGCAAGTGAGCGATGGCTACCATCGTAGTAACGTGGCCAGCAAGATAGTTGCTGGAGTCGCTCTAAGGCTGCCGCCGCTTCTGCTTTACTTGCCGTAGAGCCGTAGCTATCTTGCATCTCTTTATGCAAAATATCGAAATCACGTTCGAAATTATCTACTTTAATCTGGCCAACGAAAATAGCATCTTCTAAATCGTGTACCGAATATGCGCAGTCATCTGACCAATCCATAATCTGCGCTTCGATACATTTGCGATCAGCCGGTGCACCTTGGCGCATCCAATTGAAAATTTCAACATCATCATCATAAACACCAAACTTGCGCGGATTAATTGCGCGTGGCCACGGGTACTTAGTCGCAGCATCAAGAGATGCGCGAGTTAAATTTAGCCCAACGCTCTTTCCGCTTTCATCAACAGTTTTGGCTTCAATACGAGTTAATAATCGAAAACTTTGAGCATTTCCCTCAAAGCCACCAAAATCTTTTGCAACTTCAGCCAACGCTTCTTCACCATTGTGGCCAAATGGTGGATGGCCCAGATCATGCGATAAACATGCAGTTTCAAGTAGATCTGGATCGGCACCGAGTGATTCACCTAGCTCGCGGCCAATCTGTGCGCATTCCAGCGAGTGCGAAAGTCGGGTACGTTGAAAATCATTTTCCCAAGGGACTGCAACTTGAGTTTTTGCAGCCAGGCGACGAAGCGCGGCAGAGTGAATAACCCGAGCACGATCGCGCATAAATTCGGTACGGCCAGCGCGCTTGGCAGGTTCAAAGAGAAAGCGCTCTTGATCTTTATCTGTGTAATTCTGCGCCGCGCTCATAGCCCTACCCTAAATGATCGCTGATATGAATGCCGCGTCGACCGAGGCTGACATAAGCCAGATAAGCGCCAGATTCGCGCATTAAATAGCGCCGCCCCGAGTTAGCCAGCGCATTTGGACCAGTCTTCACAGGTGAACAGTTAGCAACAACCCCTAAATCATTGGCCATGGTCATCGCGCGGCGGCAATGAAACGGATCGGTAACGATGATGACATCTTGCATCTTTTTTAACGTCATAAATTTCACATAGTTCTGAGTTTCTACCCAGGTATCACGTCCTACTTCCAATGAAGTAACTTTCTTAGATTTAACTCCATTATTCGTTAACCAATACTTTCCTGATGCCGCTTCAGTGGTGCGATCACCAGGCGCTCCAGCTCCGACAGTGATTATGTGCGGTGCCAACCCAAGTTCATATATTCGCTTTGCTTCAGTCAAGCGCGCTTCTAAAACTTCGCCGGGGCGACCATTTAACTGCGCGGCACCTAGTACAACAATTACATCAGCGTTGCGAGTGAGAGTGGTATTGGCAGCCTGCCAAGTAACACCTACTGCATAGAGTGGAACGGCGATAACTACCAACGCTATTGCAGCAATTACGCGACGAATAATTTTGAAGAAGATCATCCGCCGGAGAACGCATCCTCTAACTCAACCGAGACATCTTCATCTGGGTCTAATAACCAGCCATCTGGCAAGGTTGGCGGGCGACCATGGCTGACGCGACCACGCGGTTTTTCAGCGACTTCAAAAGGATATGGCTGATCGGTTAACTGATCGAGCAAAGTACGAAGTTCTGCCAACGATGAATGCATTCCGAATTGACGACGCAGTTCGCTAGGAACTCTAAAACCTTTTAAATACCAAGCCATATGTTTGCGAAGGTCGCGACAGCCTCGATCTTCAGATTCGAAGTAGTCAACAATTAATTC
>JAHECV010000060.1 GCA_024641555.1 Candidatus Planktophila sp. | reverse complement strand
GAGATCGTCGCAAGGCGATGTTGCAAGATATTGCAATCCTTACAGGTGCAACTGTTATCTCAGAAGAAGTTGGACTAAAACTAGAAAGCGCAGGCCTCGAACTTCTTGGTCGCGCTCGCAAGGTTGTTATCAGCAAGGAAGAGACAACAATTGTTGAAGGCGGTGGAGATGACGCACAGATCAAGGGTCGCGTGGCTCAGATCCGTTCCGAAATTGAAAAGTCTGATTCAGATTACGACCGCGAGAAGCTGCAAGAACGTCTTGCCAAGCTCGCAGGCGGCGTTGCTGTAATCAAGGCAGGCGCTGCAACTGAGGTAGAACTCAAAGAGCGCAAGCACCGCATCGAAGATGCAGTACGTAACGCTAAGGCAGCAGTTGAAGAAGGAATCGTCGCCGGTGGTGGCGTTGCGCTTCTACAGGCTGCAACACAAGCATTTAAGAAGCTAAAGCTTGAAGGCGAAGAAGCAGTTGGCGCAAAGATCGTAGAACTTTCGATCGAAGCTCCACTAAAGCAGATCGCAATCAACGCTGGTCTAGAAGGCGGAGTCGTTGTAGAAAAGGTGCGTCACCTCGAAGTAGGTTTCGGACTTAACGCTGCATCTGGCGAATACGTCGACATGATCAAATCTGGCATCATTGATCCTGCAAAGGTAACTCGCTCTGCGTTGCAGAACGCGGCATCAATCGCTGCGCTCTTCATCACCACAGAAGCGGTAATCACAGATAAGCCAGAGAATAAGCCAGCTGCCCCAATGGGTGGCGACGGCGGCGGAATGGATTTCTAAGCTAAATGAATAAAGAATTCGACGCGCAAGAGATTGCGCGAAGTGCTGCACTTAGCGATGCCGAAAAGCCATCGCAAGTAGGTAACTTCATCTCCGTCGAATTCGCTGATGAAAATCGCGTTGCAAGTTATCTCTTCGACGCCGATATTGCGGGTTATAAAGGTTGGCGCTGGTGCATCACAGTTGCAAAGGTAGATGCATCAGCGCAACCAACCGTTTGTGATGTAGTAATTCTCCCCGGACCAGATTCACTTTTGGCGCCAGATTGGATCGAATACAAAGATCGCATCTTGCCTGAAGATATTCAACCAGGAGTAATTGTTCCAAGTGCACTCGATGACACTCGTTTAGTACCTGGTGCAAACGCACTTATTCAAGATGAAGATTTAGATGCAACACAGATTTACGAACTCGGTTTAGCTCGTCCACGCGTGCTTTCTATCGAAGGTCGCGATCAAGCCAGCAAACGTTGGTATGCCGGAGATCGCGGACCAAATACGCCGTTGGCACAGAGCGCACCAAAGCCTTGCCATTCATGTGGGTTCTTTCTTCCAATCGCAGGATCCCTGCGCGCATCATTTGGCGTATGTGCAAATGCGATTGCACCAGATGATGCCCGCGTAGTTTCAGTCGATCACGGCTGCGGCGCTCACTCTGAAGCCACTCTGTAACCCTCAACCCCGCTTAAATTAAGGTTCACGCGCTCTGCGCGTTGCGATAAACTTGCCCTCTGACCGCGCCCCTGCGGCTACACGAGTACTGAAATTCTTATAAGGAGAACCCCATGCCTACAGGTCGCGTTAAATGGTTTAGCCTGGAAAAAGGTTTTGGATTTATTTCAAATGATGAAGGCGAAGATGTTTATCTCGCCGCCTCATCACTTCCAGAAGGTGTTCCAACTGTAAAGCCTGGCACCAAGGTTGAATTCAGCATTATTGATAGTCGAAAAGGCCCACAAGCGATGTCGATCCATATCGTTGAGGCCCCAGTTTCACTCGCGGAAAATTCACGAGTCAATAACGATGATCTTGCTGCGATGATCGAAGACACAATTAAGATCTTGGATAAAGTCGGAAATGGTTTGCGCCACGGACGTCATCCATCTGGCCCCGATGCAGAACGACTCGGTCGTGTTCTGCGTGGTATCGCTAGCCAGCTCGAAGCTTAATTTTTCTGAGTTAAATGCCACTGCGCGCTGCGCGACGCTTTGAGTAACTAATACCCCATGCACCAAGTGCTGCACCGGCAACGCAGGTCCAAATTACTTTGCTCTCTGCACCAGTAATGAACAAATATGCTCCGGCAATTACCCACGCAACTGTGCCAAAAGTGATTAGAGTTACGACAGACTTTATATCTGATTTATTCTTTGGCTCATTATCCGAACTCATGGAAGTAGCATACAAGCGATGGCGGTAAAGGCAGACGGTAACTGGCGTTCTTTTCGCCACCGTAATTACCGCATTTTATTTCCGGCAAACGCCGCTTCGAATATTGGAACTTGGGCCCAGCGCGTTGCGCAAGATTGGTTGATCCTGCAGTTAACCGATAACAGCGGAACTTATTTGGGTTTGGTTACGGCGGTACAATTCGCACCAGTCCTCTTCTTTTCACTACACGGAGGCGCACTCGCCGATCGTGTTAATAAGCGAAAGTTGTTAATTGCAACCAACTTTATCGGAGCGCTTTCATCTCTCGGATTAGGTCTCTTGGTTTTAGCCGGTCAAGTTCAGGTGTGGCATGTATTTTTCTTTGCGTTAACGCTCGGAATTTCTTCAGCGTTAGACGCCCCAATTCGCCAATCGTTTACCTCTGAAATCGTTGGACACTCTGATATCGCTAACGCGGTAAGCCTCAATTCAGCTAATTTCAACGCTGGTCGATTAGTTGGCCCTGCCTTATCTGGTTTTTTAATTGCCCGCTTTGATACCGGTCCATCGTTTCTAATCAACGCCAGCACTTATGTATTTGTAATGCTGGCGCTTCTACGTATGCGCGAATCAGAGTTCTTTATCTTAGAAAAGAAAGCAACGCTAGGAACTGTGCGTGAGGGGGTCAATTACGCACTGGCCCGTCCTGACTTATATGTAGTAATGATGGTCGTTTTCTTTGTAGCTACCTTTGGCTTAAATATGCAGATCTTTAATGCCCTTATGGCGACAGTTGAGTTTGGCAAAGGGCCAGCATCGTTTGGGCTTCTCGGAACGTACATTGCACTTGGCTCGCTATCTGGCGCGCTATTTTCAGCGCGGTTAGAAAAGTTTCGCCGCACAACTTTCGTGATGAAAGCCGGAATGGCTTTCTCAACTGCGATCTGTCTACTTTCGTTGGCACCTACATATACCTGGTATTCGCTCTGGTTGCCGTTCTGTGGTTTTAGCGCGTTAACCATGTTGATCACTGCAAACTCATTAATTCAAGTTAATTCTGATCCTGCAATTCGGGGACGTGTTAGCGGTATTTACTTACTTATCTTTATGGGCGGAACACCTTTTGGTTCGCCGTTAATTGGCTTTCTGGCGGAAGCGATCGGTGTGCGCCAAACTGTTGCGCTTTGCGGACTAATCTCGCTCGGGGCTTGTTTAACAATCTGGGCGTTATTCCATAACAAGGTAAAGCTACCGAAAGATATTTCGGTGGAAGGCGTATTACCTTCCGCCTATGACGATCAACGCTAACAAACCGATC
>JAHECV010000057.1 GCA_024641555.1 Candidatus Planktophila sp. | reverse complement strand
GGAAATTCCGATTCGCGCAGCCATCATCGCCAAAGTTTCACCTTTAGAAACACCAAGTGCCGAAATTTCAAGAAGTGAATCGTTATTTGCAGAGTGAGTTACGTTCACAACGCCTTGCAGCACAGGAGTTGCTAGCGCCAACATCTCATCGGCTGAAATTTCTTGCTGCGAAAGTCTGGCCAACAATTTAAGCGCCGGGCGATTTGTAACGGAATCGATATTGTCAACGCCAACATCATCCATTCCAATATCCCAACGTGGGATATATGCCTTTTCGCGGTGGAAGTGATCATTTGATTCAACCGCAAATGAAACATTTGGGATTGCTTTTCTTAGTCGATCAACCGCCTCTTGCAGTTCTGTAGGTTGAATCATCCACTGCTCTAAAACTTTATCGTTATGTAGATCGTAAAGAAGTCCTCCGTTACAACAAATGGCAGAACCGAAATCAAATGCCTCTCGCACATCTCCCATCCAACGTGGTGGACGGCCAGTGACAAAGAAAATTTCTACACCGAGATCGCGCGCCTTTGTAAATGCAGCAATAGTTCGGTTCGAGATACCTTCGTCGTGCGGAACAATCGTGCCATCTAGATCTGTTGCAATTAATTTCGGGCGACGATTGGTCACACAAGCTCAAATCTCTTGGTGCCAAGGAATGGTTGTAGCGCAGCAGGAACATTTACTGTGCCATCTGCATTTTGATGGTTCTCTAAAATCGCAACGATCATGCGAGGAATAGCCACCAACGTGCCGTTAAGAGTTGCTACCGCCTTGGTTCCGTCCGCGTCTTTGTAGCGAATATTTAAGCGACGAGCTTGGAATTCAGTGCAATTAGAAGTACTTGTTACTTCGCGATAAGCGTTTTGTGTAGGGATCCAAGCTTCGATATCGAATTTTCGCGTTGCACTTGAACCAAGATCACCGGAGGCGACATCAATTACGCGGAAGGGGATCTCCATCGCATTTAGGAAATCTTTCTCCCATTGCAATAGGCGTTTATGTTCTTCTTTCGCCTCTTCTGGCTTACAGAAAGAGAACATCTCGACCTTATCAAATTGGTGAACGCGAATGATTCCACGGGTATCTTTTCCGTAACTGCCTGCTTCACGGCGAAAGCAAGATGAGTATCCGGCATAACGTATTGGAAGTTTATCTGCAGGAAGAACTTCGTCCATGTGATACGCGGCAAGTGGAACTTCGCTTGTGCCAACTAAGTAGTAGTCATCTTTATCTAAGTGATAGACGTTTTCGGCGGCCTGTCCAAGAAAGCCGGTGCCTTCCATAGCAGCAGGCTTAACCAGCACTGGTGGAATAACTGGCGTAAATCCTGCTTTAAGCGCGCTTTGGATGGCGTAGTTAACTAACGCAAATTCGAGCATCGCTCCAACGCCAGTTAAATAATATGAACGAGATCCAGAAACTTTTGCACCGCGTTCTGTATCGATTGCACCAAGTAATTTTCCAAGTTCTACGTGATCCTTTGGCGCGAATCCATCTTGCGCAAAATCACGCGGCTTGCCCACATGTTCGATAGTTACGAAATCTGCTTCGCCACCTATTGGCGCTTCAGGATCTAGTAAATTTGAAAGTTGCATTACGAGTGCGTTGGCCTTTGTTTCTATTTCAGCGCGCTTTACATCTGCGGCTTTTACCTTGTCGGCCAAAGCTTTGGCGTTCTCTAATAAAGCAGCCTTTTCGCCACCTTTTGCCGCGCCTACTGATTTTGAAAGAGTGTTCTGTTCAGCGCGAAGGGTTTCGAATTCAGTAATTGCGGCACGTCGCAGATCATCGATGGCAAGTACTTGATCAACGATCGTGACATCTTCGCCGCGGCCTTTTTGTGAAGCGCGCACTACATCAGGGTTTTCGCGCAGGAATTTGATATCGATCATGCTTTAACGCACCTCTCGTGGGTAAGAACCTAAGAATCTAATGTCATCGCAAATCTCGCGAAGTTCGGCCACGCTTCCGCCGACCGCTTCATCGTTGATATGGCCTTCGACATCAATAATGAAATGGTAGTGACCAAGCTCGCGACCAGTTGGACGACTTTGGATAAAAGTTAAGTTAACGCTGCGCTTGGCGAAGACCTGAAGAATCTCGAGTAGCGCACCGGCATGATCGATATCGATGAAAACAGCCATTGAGGTACGGTCGTGGCCCGTTGGCTCTGGAACCCAACCCGGCTTTTGTGCAGCAATAAATCGAGTTACTGCACCAGCATTATCGCCAATATCTTCAGCAAGGATCTGTAAGCCAAAGTGTTCGGCTGCAACATTGGATGCAATCGCTGCATCGAGTTCGCCTTTGCTAACTAGCTCTGCCGCAGCTGAAGTTGAATTCGTTGGAACAACTTCCGCGTGCGGGTAATTCTTTGCAATATAGGTTCGGCATTGTGATTCGGCGTGCGGATGTGTGCCGATGCGCTTGATATCGGTAGTTCCAGGCTTTGCCATCAGCGCAAATGTCACAGGCAAAGTTACTTCGCCGGCGATTGTTAATGGCTCGCCAGTTGCAAGCTCATCAAGGGTGCGTGCGACAACGCCTTCAACAGAATTTTCAATCGGAACGAGAGCGAATTGAACTTCGCCAGTACGAACCGCATTTAGCGCGGCGGTGACATTTGCGTATGGAATCTTTACATCAGAATCGCAAGTGATCTTATTTAGCGCAGCCTCAGTGAAGGTACCCACTGGTCCTAGATAGGCGAATCTTTGGCTTTCTGCTGCGCTCACTTGCTAAGGATACCCGTTCGATGGCCCTTAATTTCCGGCAATTAATTAGAAGCAAGTACCTCGCGGGCAAAGGCTGGGCGATTAGTAATTAAGTTATCTACGCCAAGATGGCGGCATAAGATGATGTCGGATGGTTCATCCACCGTCCAGACATTCAATTTTTTTCCTGCCGATTTAATCTTCTGGGCAAGTGCGGGTTTTTTCCGCAATTGCGCAATTCCTGGGCCGATCGAATGGGCTGAAGTGTACTTAACAGAAAATCTAGGAGTAGTTTCACGAATCAAGTATGTCAGTGCGATTGAACGATCTAATTGCTTAACTCGTTCAACGGCAAACCAAGAAAATGACATAACCGTAATATCAATTCCAGCTTTTTCAATTCGTTTTGCTTCAGCGTGCAACTTTTTTACAACCTGATCTTCGATCGCCGTGCGCGATGGCACTGGATGTTTTGTTTCAAGGAGTAAAGATTTTTTCTGTGAAATTCCATAATCTAAAAATTCATCTAAAGTAACTATCTGCGGATAGATTGCCGATATCTGCGCGTAAGTTGATTCGTGAATTACGGCGTCGTTATTTGCGCGACGTTTTAGATCTGCATCATGCCAAAGAACGGCGATGCCATCTTTAGTAAGGCGCAGGTCGCATTCAAAACCATCAGCGCCTTGCTTTACGGCATTTTCGTAGGCAACCATTGTCATCTCAGGAAAGTCGTGAGATGCCCCGCGATGAGCGTAGATCTTCATGGAAT
>JAHECV010000055.1 GCA_024641555.1 Candidatus Planktophila sp. | reverse complement strand
ACAGCTCGCTAAGGGGGATTTGAGAAAATGAAACTTATCCTTACTCGCGAAGTTACAAAGCTCGGCTCAGCCGGCGATGTAGTAACTGTTAAAGATGGCTACGCACGCAACTTCTTGTTGCCACGTGGCGTTGCAATCGCATGGTCACTTGGTGGCGAAAAGCAGATCGAAGGAATCCGTCGCGCTCGCGCTGCACGCGAAGTCCGCGATCTCGATCACGCTAAAGAGATCAAGGCATCACTTGAAAAGGCAGCGGTCACCGTCAGCGTCAAAGCTGGTACCGCAGGTCGCCTATTCGGTTCTGTCACAGATAAAGACATCGCAGCAGCGATCAAGGCGGTTGCTGGCGTTGATATCGATCGTCACAGCATCAAGACCGCTGGACATATCAAGAAGGCTGGCGAGCACTCAGTTAAGGTCTCACTTGCACATTCAGTTGTTGCAACAGTTACCGTAAAGGTTGTCGCTGCTTAATTAATTAGTTAAGAAAAACCCCGCTTACCTCGGTGAGCGGGGTTTTATCTTTCTTAAGACTCCATTAATTGCCGCCGCTGAGAATACAGAGAGAATAATAAAAAATCCGATATAAATATTCCGCGGAACTTCACGTGCACTGAGAAGAATATAAAGATCTGGAGCGTAGAAAGTTAAAACACTTATAACTCCGGCAGCCTTTAACTTCTTCCAATCTTTCTCAAGATAGGAAATTACAAAGATATGGGTATATCTGGCATATGGAACTGAAGCAGCGAGGTCAATCGCTAGATAAATCCCAGGGTTTACGCCATTATCTTCAAAAACGCCTTTAACAATAAGCGTTCTAATGACTGCCCAAGATAAGACCAAGGCATACCAAACCGCCTTTGTGCGATTTGAGTATAGAAAATTTAAGTGGCCTGTGATCCTCATTAAGGGTTAAGGGTATTACTTCTCTGGCATTTGCGTTAAGTTCTACCTATGACTTCCGCGTTATCACCACAAAACTCAAAACGCGCGGGTTACGTTCTTCACGTTATGACTGCAAGCGGAGCGGTTGCCGGAATGTTTGCGCTCGAAGCGGTAATCACCGGCCACCTACGGGCGGCGCTTATTTGGTTGATTTTCTGCCAAGTTTTAGATGGTTTAGATGGCCCAATAGCGCGCAAGTTAGATGTGACTATCCATGCAGCTCGAATTGATGGCCACATCCTTGATCTCGTAGTCGATTATTTAACATGTGTAGTTGTACCTGTTGCGCTACTTCTCTCCCAATCTCTACTACCGAGCCATTATGCAACGGCTATTGCAGCGTTAATTTTCTTATCGTCGGCGCTCTGGTTTGCCCGCACCGACCAAGAGACTAGCGATCATTGGTTTAACGGTTTTCCTGCAGTATGGAATCTAGTAATTCCAACGCTCTTGATTATTGGGGCGGATAAAGATGAGGTCTTAGCGGTGACTCTTCTACTTTGCGCTCTTCAACTAACCAATTTTAAGATCCCTCACCTGGTAAGAGTGGATAAATTTAGAAGAATCACTTTGCCGTTAACTGCCATCTATTTGGTAGACCTGAGTTATCTCTCTTGGAATTTCTCAGAGGCCGGCGGTGAAAGAATTAACTCCTCGCAAGAGATATTTTTAATCGCATTCCCGATATATATCGGGGCGCTCTCAATTTGGCGCACCTGGTTCTCAAATCTCAATAAATGAGAAGTGAAAAATTACTTTCATGCACAGGCGCTGCCAGTAAATCCCCGCCTCTGACCTGCGCTTTCTTCCACCACCTCTATAAAGCCAATAGTTACCCACATTCTGCCCACAGACGTTTACACAGGAATAGGCGCTTATCCACCCCTTTATACACAGCCTTATCCCCAAGCACCTTCGCTTTTGTCAGCGCTAGATGGGAAGTTACTCCACGTGAGCATCGCCGAACTACCCAACAACTCCTCTAGGGCCAACGCCTCCTACAACAACGTTGGCGCCGAGTTCGAGCGCACACCCCCGCAAGATTTAATCGCCGAGCAATCTGTTCTCGGTGGAATGCTCTTATCTAAAGATGCGATCGCAGATGTTGTTGAAATTTTACGTGAGCGAGATTTCTATCGCCCTGCACACGAATTAATTTACGATGCAATTCTCGATCTCTATAGCCACGGAGAACCTGCGGATGCAGTCACCGTTTCTGCAGAGCTCACTAAGCGCGGCGATATTGCGCGCGCAGGTGGTGCACCTTATCTACACACTTTAATTTCATCAGTTCCAACTGCAGCCAACGCCAGTTACTACGCAAAGATTGTGCGCGAAAATGCCATCATGCGCCGACTCGTGGAAGCCGGAACCAAGATCGTGCAGATTGGTTACAACGTTGAAGGCGAAGTCGATGACGCAGTAGATCAAGCGCAGGCAGAAGTCTATGCAGTTACCGAGCGCCGAACCTCTGAAGATTATGTGCAACTTGCAGACTTGCTTCCTGAAGCCCTCGATGAGATTGAAGCGATCCAGAAAGGCACCGGTATCGAAGGAATCAAAACTGGATTCCGAGATTTAGATTTACTTACACATGGGCTACATCCTGGAAACATGATCATCTTGGCGGCGCGCCCCGCAGTCGGTAAATCAACTTTGGGGCTAGATATTGCGCGCCATGCATCTATCCATGACGGAAAGACCTCAGTCATCTTCTCACTTGAAATGTCTAGCTCTGAAATCACAATGCGTATGTTGTCCGCCGAAGCTCGCGTTGGTCTAAATAACATCCGCGCCGGTCAATTAAGCGATGAAGAATGGTCGAAGCTTGCTCGCCGCATGGGCGAAATCTCTGCCGCACCACTCTTTATCGATGACTCACCAAACCTTTCCATGATGGAGATCCGCGCAAAGGCTCGCCGCTTAAAGCAGCGCCACGATTTAAAGCTAATCGTTATCGACTACCTACAGTTGATGACTAGCGGCAAGCGCGTTGAAAATCGTCAGCAAGAAGTCTCCGAATTCTCTCGCCAGCTAAAACTTATGGCGAAAGAGCTTGATGTTCCGGTTATCGCCATCTCGCAGTTAAACCGTTCACCAGAGCAGCGCTCTGATAAGAAACCGATGCTCTCTGACCTTCGCGAATCCGGTTCGATCGAACAAGATGCCGACGTAGTTATCTTGCTACATCGCGATGATATGTATGACTCTCAGAATCGTTCTGGCGAAGCAGATCTAATTGTTGCTAAGCACCGCAACGGTCAGACCAAGACAATCACCGTTGCAGCGCAACTTCACTTTGCGCGCTTTGCCGATATGGCGCCAAGTGCCGGCGCAGGTCGTGACTTCACTGCGCCACAAGAACCACAAGATGGTGCTTGGAACGAGTAACCTTTAAAGCGAAGTTGCTTTTGTCTTAGCTCTATCTGCAATGTATACGCCGATTAAAACTATCGATCCACCAAGTAGTTGAATTGGACTCCAGGATTGCGATAACCAGATCCAGGCAAAAATTCCAGCGAGAACTGGCTCGAGCATTCCGATAATGCTTGAAGTCG
>JAHECV010000061.1 GCA_024641555.1 Candidatus Planktophila sp. | reverse complement strand
CAGTTCGCTGTGCCGATCCTGCAACAAGTGCGAAGATGATTGCGGAAATTGAATCCGCACACTCCGATGGTGACACGCTTGGTGGCGTTTGTGAGGTTTTGGCATACAACTTGCCTCCAGGTCTAGGTTCACATGTTCATTGGGACCGTCGATTAGATGCACGATTGGCAGCAGCGATGATGGGAATTCAGGCGATCAAAGGCGTAGAAATTGGAGATGGTTTTCAAACTGCAACGCGACGTGGTTCTGTGGCCCACGATGAAATCGAACGCGGCGCGGATGGCTTAATCAAACGTCGCACCGACCGTGCTGGCGGAACAGAGGGTGGAATGTCTAACGGTGAAGTGCTTCGCGTAAGCGTTGCCATGAAACCAATATCTACTGTTCCAAAAGCGCTTGACACGATTGATGTGAAGACAGGAGAAGCGGCAAAGGCAATCAACCAACGCTCAGATGTTTGCGCCGTTCCTGCAGCTGGCGTTGTTGCAGAAGCCATGGCGGCCCTTGTTTTGGCTGAGGCAGTACTTGAAAAATTCGGTGGAGATAACGTCACTGAGACTCGTCGAAATTTTGAAAACTATATGAGCAACCTACGATTTAAGTAGGCAAAATGTCAGAGAAAATATCCGATTCATATATCTTGATTGGTCCACCTGGTTCAGGAAAATCCACGATTGGTAAGGCGTTGGCCAAATCTCTCGGGGCAACCTTTTCTGATACTGATGCGCTAATCGAAGCTGAAGTTGGTATGCCAATCTCACAAATTTTTATAGATAAGGGTGAACCTTGGTTTAGAGAGGTTGAAGCTCGAATTGTGGCGCGCGAAATCTCGGCAGCCAATGGCGTGCTCTCACTTGGTGGTGGCGCCCCGCTATCTGAACTAGCGCAGAACGCTTTAAAGGGTTCAAGCGCGAAGATTGTCTATCTCGATATTTCGCTAGCGGCGGCAGCGCCACGTGTAGGTTTCAATCGCGATCGCCCGTTGTTACTAAATAACCCACGCGCTGCCTGGCAAGCGCTAATGGAGAAGCGCCGTCCTATCTACCTCTCATTAGCAACACAGGTCATTCTCGTGGATAACCTTTCTCCCAAAGAGATCGTTGTAGCAATCACAACTGGTAAAGATCTTTCAGTCGATAGGGTTGAGTTATGAGTGAAATTTCTGTCCGGGCCGAACGCGACTATTTAGTTGAAGTTGGAGCGGATTGGCTAATCTCGCTCAAGAGTGAGTGTCAAAATCGCCAAAGAGTCGCCCTGATCATCTCTGACTCTTTTAGCGAGTTAATTAAAGAAATAGATTTGGGAAATTGTGAAGTTTTTATCTTTGCAATAAGTGATGGAGAAGCAGGCAAAAGTTCTGATACTTTGTTCAAAATCTGGAATTGGTTCGGGGCGGCGGGCTTTACCCGTAGCGACCTGATTGTTGGTATTGGTGGAGGAGCGGTCACGGATTTCGCTGGTTTTGCCGCTGCCACTTGGCTACGCGGCCTTGATTGGATCGCGATTCCAACGACCGTCGCGGGCGCAGTTGATGCAGCAATTGGTGGAAAGACGGCTATAAATAGCGAATATGGAAAGAACCTGATTGGTTCTTTCCATAGCCCAATAAAAGTTCTCATAGATTTAAATTGGTTAACCACGCTTTCAGATCGTGACTTCGCGGCCGGGTTAGCCGAAGTAGTAAAAGCTGGCTTCATTGCAGATGGCGAAATTCTCAACCTTCTGCGTGAGAAAAGCATCCAAATGGTTCGGGCGGACCAGAAATTGGTTCATGAGTTGATTGAGCGTTCAGTAAGAGTAAAGGCTGAAGTTGTTTCTGTAGATTTTAAGGAATCATTTGCTAGAGAGGCTCTCAATTACGGACATACCTTGGGCCACGCGATAGAACTCGATGCGAATTATTCGTTGCGCCACGGTGAATGCGTTTCCATAGGAATGGCATTCATGGCCCAATTGCAGTTAGACCTTGGATTGATTTCTCAAGAACTAGCAGAACTCCACCTTAAAATTTTGGCGGATCTCGATTTACCGACTCGCTATAAGCGCGAGAGTTGGCCAAAACTTCTGGCTCATATGGCAGTGGATAAAAAATCCCGCGGAAAGTCGCTGCGATTCGTTACTATTAGCGAAGTTGGTAAGACTGGACGGCTCGAGAATCCTGATCCACAGATTCTTTATTCCGCTTTCGAAAAGGTGAGTTCATGAATGTCCTAGTAATAAATGGTCCAAATTTGGCGCGACTAGATATCCGTGACTCGGCGATTTATGGGGATATGTCCTATCCACAGTTGGTAAGTCACATTAAAGAGGCGGCGCAAACCCACGGATTTTCAGCAGATGTCCGCCAAAGTGATGATGAGGCAACGCTAATTTCTTGGTTGCACGAAGCGGCAGACAGTAAGTTGCCGGTGATCATAAATCCTGCAGCCTTTACACACTATTCATATGCGATACGTGATGCTGTTGAACTTGTGAAATCTCCAGTAATCGAAGTTCATTTATCAAACCCACTTGCGCGAGAAGAATTTAGACACACCTCAGTCATCTCTGGAGTAGCGAACGGAACAATTGGTGGCTTCGGCCCTAATTCTTATGTGCTTGCAATCATTGCCTTGAAGGCGCTGCTCGCCTAAAAGTTCGGGTAAACTTGCACTATCCGCCTTCGAAAACCGAAGGCCAGCCGAGCTTGTCCCAATTAACTTTGGTTCGCTGTTGGTTGAAAATAGTGCGTCGAAGGACGTGAACTGGAGTTTCTCGTGGCAACAACAAATGATCTCAAAAATGGCATGACTTTGGATATTGAAGGTCAGCTATGGACTGTAGTTGAGTTCCAGCACGTTAAGCCAGGCAAGGGTCCAGCATTCGTACGCACAAAGTTAAAGCAGGTAATGACTGGCAAAGTTGTCGATAAGACATTTAATGCTGGCGTCAAGGTTGACATTGCGATTCTTGAAAAGCGCGAGATGAACTTCCTTTACAAGGAAGGCGAAGACTTCGTATTCATGGATAACAAGACATTTGACCAGATGAATATTTCTGCGGCCACCGTCGGTGAATCTGCGAAGTACATGTTAGAAAACACTGAAGCGATCGTTGCGATTCATGAAAACAACCCGCTTTACATTGAGCTTCCAGCTTCGGTAACGCTTACTGTCACTTACACCGAACCTGGACTTCAAGGCGATCGCTCTTCAGGCGGAACAAAACCAGCTACCGTAGAAACCGGTATCGAAATTCAAGTCCCGCTCTTTATCAAGCAAGACGAGAAGGTTTTGGTTGATACACGCGATGGGTCTTATTTGGGTCGCGCCAACTAGTGTCAGCCCGCAGCAAAGCTCGTAAGCAAACTCTAGATATTCTCTACGAGACTGATATTCGGGGAACAAACCCTTTAGATGTTCTCGCTTCGCGTGAAATCACCGAAGAGGGAGCGGATGCACGTCCGATTCGTGACTACACCAAAGAGTTAATTTTGGGAGTTTCCGAGCACCGACGCAAAATTGATGAACTCATTGCAACATATGCCCAAGGTTGGGATATGGATCGATTACCGGCAGTGGATCGCAATATTATGCGTCTTGCTCTATATGAATTACTGTGGAGAGATGAGTTGGCTGATGCGATAGCGATCGATGAGGCGCTGTTATTAGCAAAAGAGCTCTCGACTGATGAATCAGCGGGCTATATTCATGGAGTACTTGGACGTATCGTTTCGATTAAAGATGGCTTGGCGCTGTAATTAAGATCTTCGCTGAACTCCATATTTGAAGCAGTTCATCTCCCGGTTTTCCAACAAGTAAAGTCAAGGTATCAAAATCACTCTTTCGAAGTGAAATAACTTCTCCATTCCAGTCAGATCGCCGCACGGAAATGGCCTTTAGAAATCGATATAGAAGAGTTGTATCGATATCGCTAGAAGTCTCTGCCAGCGAGCGAATCCTGCGAAGATCAAAGACCATCTCTAGCTCTAGATTTGTTGCAGGTTTTATTGGTTCAGCGATCAATTCGGTGACCGGAATATTGAAGAGATTTGCGATCTCAATAGTGCGCGCTAATGAGATCGCGCGAGTTCCGCGTTCATAGGAACCCATCACTACCGCCTTAATTCGGCCCTGTGAAAGCCGCTCGATGTCATGAAGAGTCAAGGCGAGCGATTTACGATATCTACGTATTCTGGCGCTCACGCTAGAAGAGGTGGGTTGAGTGAATTCTGCCGGAGGTTTGGTTAAGTCCATGGCGCCAAGGTAGGCCAGGTCGCCGCTCTACCTTCCGTGGCTATCCACAGGTACCTCGAATTTCGGTGTAATATCAGCCAACATCCTTTAACGACCCGTCCTGCGAGGCGGGGAAGGAGATTTACGATGAGTCTTGCCCTGCCTGCGCCAGATATAACGCGCGCAATTACCCGCATCTCCCATGAAATTCTCGAACGTAACTCTGGTTCTGAATCCATAACTTTGCTTGGAATACCTACACGCGGCGCCCATTTAGCCAGACGTATCGCCGCGATTATCGAGGGTATTGAAAAAACTCCGGTTCAAGTTGGAACGCTAGATATCACTTTGCACCGTGATGATCTGCGGATGCGCCCCCCACGTGCTTTGATGCCGACAGTTATTCCATCTCTCGGAGTTGAAGGCAGAAATGTGATTTTGATCGATGATGTTCTCTTCTCAGGCAGGACGATTCGTGCCGCTTTAGACGCGTTAGGCGAGATCGGTCGGCCAAAGAGCGTGCAATTGGCCATACTCATCGATCGTGGCCACCGTGAACTGCCAATCCGCGCAGATTATGTCGGTAAAAATCTTCCTACTTCGACAGATCAAAGCGTCGTAGTCCGCCTCGCAGAACTCGATGGAAGCGATGAAGTGTTAATTGAAGGCGGTGGAAAGTGAAACACCTCTTATCTATAAACGATATTTCAAAGGTAGAAGCAATTGCGATTTTAGACACTGCACAAGAACTGGCACGCGTAAGCGATGGCCCAATGAAGAAACTACCGACCCTACGTGGTCGTACGATAGTAAATCTATTCGCCGAAGATTCAACCAGAACTCGTATCTCTTTCGAAGCAGCAGCAAAGAGATTATCTGCAGATGTAATCAACTTTTCAGCTAAGGGTTCAAGTATTAGTAAGGGCGAATCACTCAAAGATACGGCGCAAACTTTGCAAGCGATGGGAGCTGATGCAGTAATTATTCGCCACGGTGCTTCTGGGGCAGCGCAGCGATTAGCCGATTCGAAGTGGATGTCCGGTGCGGTCATTAATGCAGGGGACGGAACTCACGAACATCCCAGCCAAGCGCTGCTAGATGCCTTCACTATACGCAAACACTTAGCCAAGTCTGCTGAAGATTTAACGGGCATCAAAGTTGTAATCGTCGGAGATGTATTACATTCTCGAGTTGCCAGATCAAATGTTCTGCTACTTTCCAAATTGGGAGCGGATGTTACTTTAGTAGCGCCACCGACATTGCTTCCGGTAGGTGTAGAAAGTTGGCCGTGCAAGGTTTCTTACGATTTTGATGCTGCGCTGATTGGCGCGCACGCAGTGATGATGTTGCGAATTCAACTAGAGAGAATGTCGGAAATGTTTTTCCCGAATGCGCGGGAGTACTCGCGTTATTTTGGGTTAAATGGAGATCGCGTAAAGTCATTGAAACCTGAAACACTGGTAATGCACCCGGGGCCGATGAATCGTGGTCTGGAGATAACAGCCGATGCGGCAGATGGCGCACGTTCTGTAATCGTTGAGCAAGTTGCTAATGGCGTAACCGTGAGAATGGCTATTTTATATATGTTGTTAGCGGGTGCACCGGAAGGTGATTTTCTCTCGACAACTAGAGAGGTAGGGGCTCTGCAATGAGTTCAGCGAAATCGAACTATTTATTAACCGGTCTGACCTTGCCAGATGGATCATCGTCTGAAATTCAAATTGCAGATGGTTTGATAATTGGTATTGGAAGATCACTTCCCACTAACCCAGATCAACAAGTTTTGGATTTTAAGGGTTCAATAGTTCTGCCCGGACTCGTAGACCTACACACTCACCTGCGCGAGCCCGGAAAGGAAGATGCCGAGACGGTGTTATCCGGATCAATGGCAGCGGCAAAAGGGGGATACGTTGCGATATCAGCAATGGCAAACACCTCACCAGTTGCTGATACTGCAGGCGTTGTTGAGCAAGTGTTTGCACTTGGACAAAGCGCCGGCTTTGTAGATGTATTTCCGATCGGGGCCGTCACACAAGGTTTGCATGGAGAAGCGCTCTCTGAGATCGGCGCCATGGCTGATTCCAAGGCACGGGTTCGTGTTTTTAGCGATGATGGGAGTTGCGTGCACGATCCCTTGGTCATGCGCCGCGCTTTGGAATATGTAAAGAAATTTGGGGGAGTAATCGCCCAGCATGCGCAAGAGCCTGGCTTAACAAAAGGCGCACAGATGAATGAAGGTGAGATTTCTTCTCGCTTAGGACTTAAAGGCTGGCCCGCAGTCGCTGAAGAAGCGATCATCGCGAGAGATGTCCTACTTGCAGATCACGTGCAGTCGCGGTTACATATCTGTCACTTAACAACTGCTGGTGGTGTAGAAATTATTCGTTGGGCGAAAGCGCGCGGAATAAATGTGACTGCAGAAGTAACACCGCATCACTTACTTCTGACAGATCAATCAGCAATAAGTTATGACCCAATTTTCAAAGTTAATCCACCGCTTCGCACCCAACGCGATGTTGAAGCCCTTCGTGAAGGGTTAGCCGATGGCACTATCGATATCGTGGCTACCGATCACGCGCCTCACCCGGCCGAAAGTAAAGAGTGCGAATGGCAGGAAGCGGCCTTTGGAATGCTTGGTTTAGAGAGCGCTCTCTCGATAATCAATCAGACGATGGTTCAAACCGGACTTATGAATTGGGAGGGCGTGGCCGATCGCATGAGCTATGCACCGGCTCGGATCGGAAGTTACGAAAGCCATGGTCAACTATTGGCAGTTGGAGCACCGGCACATTTGACTGTGATTAACCCGACCCAGACTTACCGCGTGGATCGGGACCTAGTTGCCTCGCGTAGTCGCAATACTCCATTCCATGGAATGGAGTTAACTGGGGTAATTCAGGCAACGTTCTTCCGAGGCTTGCCAACGCTTTTAGACGGCAAACTTAGATCTATACATAGCAACTTGAACCAAGGGGATGGAGGTACTGCTCAGTGAGTAAGGCATTCCTGGTTTTAGATGACGGACGAATTTTTGAAGGAAAATCTTGGGCAGCAACCGGCCGGACATTTGGTGAAGCGGTTTTTCAAACGGGTATGACTGGTTATCAAGAGACATTAACTGATCCAAGTTATCACCGCCAGGTTGTAGTCATGACTGCGCCCCACATCGGAAATACTGGCGTAAATTCTATTGATAACGAATCTAAGAAGATTTGGGTTGCTGGATTTGTTGTAAGGAATCCCTCCACGTTGACGAGCAACTGGCGCAGTGAAAATGACTTAGAAGCAGAATTAATTCGACAAAGTATCGTGGGAATTCAAGGTATTGATACTCGTGCGTTAACGCGCCACCTACGCGATCGTGGTGCGATGCGCGTTGGGATCTTTTCTGGAGAAGAACTATCTAAAGAAGAGATGGTTGTAGAAGTTCGAAAGACATCTCAAATGAGTGGTGCTTATCTAAGTGAAGATGTATCAACAAAAGATAGTTATATAGTCCCGGCTATCGGCGATAAGAAATTCACTGTCGCTGCGATAGATCTGGGTATTAAAGGCGCAACTCCACGAGCTCTGGCCCAGCGTGGGGTTGAAGTGCATGTCATGCCATATAACGCCACATTTGATGAGATAAGCGCGCTCTCTCCCGACGGAGTTTTTCTCTCAAATGGGCCGGGTGATCCAGCTACGATGAATGAAGTTGTTGACTTAGTTCGCAATATTCTGCTCGAACAGATTCCTATATTTGGAATCTGTTTCGGTCATCAGATTTTAGGTAGAGCTTTGGGTTTTGAAACTTACAAATTGCAATTCGGGCATCGTGGGATAAACCAACCTGTTCTGGATAAGAAAAGTGGCAGAGTAGAGATCACTGCACACAATCACGGTTTTGCAATAAAGGCTCCAACTGAAGGAACATTCAATACCGTCTTTGGCGCAGGTGAAGTTACCCATGTTGGATTAAACGATGGCGTAGTAGAGGGTCTGCAGTTGCTGGAAAGAGGCGCATTTAGCGTTCAGTACCATCCAGAGGCTGCCGCGGGTCCGCATGATGCCGCCTACCTCTTTGATCGCTTTATTGATCTCATGGTTAAGTACCCAAGAATGAAGGCGACTCTCTAATGCCACGTGATAATTCGATAAAGAGCGTGCTCGTAATTGGCTCCGGTCCAATCGTCATTGGACAAGCGTGTGAATTCGATTATTCAGGAACGCAGGCATGTCGTGTTCTACGCGCCGAAGGTATTCGCGTAATTCTGGTTAACTCGAACCCCGCGACAATCATGACCGATCCTGAGTTCGCAGATGCAACTTACATTGAACCGATCACACCAGAATTTATCGAAAAAATTATCGCCAAGGAGCGACCAGATGCGGTACTTGCAACTTTGGGAGGCCAAACCGCTTTAAATGCCGCGATCGGACTTCATAAGGCCGGAACGCTGACGCGATACGGGGCACAATTAATCGGCGCTGATGTTGATGCAATCGAGCGCGGTGAGAATCGCGAAATATTCCGATCTATTGTTGAAAAAATCGGGGGAGAGTCAGCCAAATCAATCATTTGCCACACAATGGAAGAAGTGATTTCCGGAGCGGCAATTCTCAATTATCCAGTTGTGGTTAGACCATCTTTTACGATGGGCGGACTAGGTTCGGGTATCGCTTTTGATGAAGAAAATTTACGACAGATTGCCGGAGCGGGGTTACGCCATAGCCCAACTTCTGAAGTACTGCTCGAAGAATCCATATTAGGCTGGAAAGAGTATGAACTCGAAGTCATGCGAGATCATAAAGATAATGTTGTGATTGTCTGCAGCATTGAAAATATCGATCCTATGGGTGTGCATACCGGCGACTCAATCACCGTAGCTCCGGCGCTTACGCTTACCGATGTAGAGTTCCAAAAACTGCGAAATCTTTCGATAGATATCATTCGAGAAGTTGGAGTTGCTACTGGCGGATGTAATATCCAGTTTGCGGTAAATCCTGACAACGGCAGAATAATTGTCATCGAAATGAATCCCCGGGTATCTCGTTCGAGCGCGCTAGCCTCAAAAGCAACCGGCTTTCCGATCGCCAAAATTGCCACCAAATTGGCGATCGGTTATACCTTGGACGAAATTAAGAATGACATCACCCAGGTGACACCTGCATCTTTTGAACCAACGCTTGATTACATAGTTGTAAAAGCGCCACGATTTGCTTTCGAAAAATTCGCCGATGCCGATCCGCGACTTACGACGACCATGAAGAGCGTTGGTGAGGCGATGGCAATAGGTCGCTCATTCCCGGAAGCGCTAATGAAGGCGTTACGTTCACTAGAGCGAAAAGAGGCGATATTCACCTTCCCTAGTGATGTTTCAACGATCGATGTACTTCATCTCCTTAAATCAATTACTGTTCCAACCGAATATCGACTGCAACAAGTGCAGCAGGCGCTGTGGGCGGGTGCACCTCTCGAGGATGTATTTAACGCCACGAAGATTGATCGCTGGTTCTTGCATCAGATCCAGTTGATCAATGAGCGTGCACGAGAGATCGCTCTTCCTGGTGAAATTAGCGAAGAGTTCCTGCGCAACGCAAAGGAAATGGGATTCTCAGATGGCCAGATTGCGGCGCTACGTGGTTCTAGTGAAGAAGATATACGTAAGGTACGCCAACATTTAGGAGTAAGACCGGTTTACAAGACAGTAGATACATGTGCTGCGGAGTTTGAAGCGTTTACTCCTTATCATTACTCAAGTTATGAGGTAGAGACTGAAGTTCGCGCTAGAACTAAGCCTGCGGTAATTATTTTAGGTAGCGGTCCAAATCGTATTGGGCAAGGTATCGAGTTCGATTATTCATGCGTTCATGCTTCATTTACCTTACGTGATGCGGGATATGAAACGATCATGATCAATTGCAATCCAGAGACCGTTTCTACTGATTACGACACATCAGACCGCCTCTACTTTGAACCGCTAACGCTGGAAGATGTTCTTGAGGTTGTTCATGCCGAAACGCTCGCAGGTCCGGTACTTGGAGTTATAACGCAATTAGGTGGACAAACTCCCCTCGGTCTCGCTGCTGGTTTAAAGGCTGCGGGAGTTACCATCCTTGGAACCTCACCAGATGCAATCAATTTGGCGGAAGAACGCGGCGCTTTTGGTCAGGTATTAGCCGAACAATCGCTTCGCGCACCGGAGTTTGGAATGGCCGCTTCGCAGATGGAAGCCCAGGCGATTGCTACGAGAATTGGTTACCCAGTTCTCGTTCGCCCATCATTTGTATTGGGCGGTCGCGGAATGGAGATCGTTTATGACGATGCCGCCCTTGCTGGGTTTATCTCAAGAGCTACTGATATCACTCCCGATCACCCAGTTTTGGTCGATCGCTTTTTAGATAGCGCCATTGAATTGGATGTTGATGCGCTCTTTGATGGCGACGAACTTTTTCTCGGCGGAATAATGGAACATATCGAAGAGGCCGGAATCCATTCGGGGGATAGCGCATGCGTTCTTCCTGCAATGACAATTACTCCTGCGCAACAGAAGGCCATAAGGGAAGCAACGCTCAAAATTGCGCAAGGCGTGGGAGTTCTCGGTCTAATAAATATTCAATTCGCTATGGCTGAAGATCTGCTTTATGTTCTGGAAGCTAATCCCCGCGCCTCGCGTACTGTTCCATTTGTCAGTAAGGCTACGGGTGTTCCACTTGCTAAAGCGGCAGCGCGTATTTCCATGGGAAGTAAGATCGCCGAACTTCGCGCGGAAGGGTTAATTCCTTCAGCTGGTGATGGTTTAGCAAAGGGTATTTCAGTAAAGGAAGCGGTTCTTCCTTGGAACCGTTTCCGTAGAACAGATGGTCGAGGCGTAGATGCAGTACTTGGACCGGAAATGCGTTCAACTGGTGAAGTAATGGGCATCGCGGAAACTTTTGGCGAAAGTTATGCCAAGAGTCAGATATCTTCTTTTGGTCCGTTGCCAAAGTCAGGAACAGTATTTATCTCTCTCGCCGATAAAGATAAGAGCGCTGGATTGGCGCCAGCGCGCGCTTTTCTTCAGTTAGGTTTTAAATTAATCGCCACTGGCGGGACCGCTGATTTCTTGGCTAGAAATGATATTTTGGCGCAGAAGATACGTAAAAATTCTGAAGGAACCGGCCCCTTGGGCGAACGAACGATTGTCGAACTTCTCAACAGTGGTGAAGTAGATTTGGTAATCAACACTCCAGTTGGACGTGGCACCCGCGCCGATGGCTGGGCTATTCGAACCGCGGCGGTTCAGCGCTCCATTCCTTGCATTACAACGACTGCAGGTTTTAGCGCAGCCGTTGAAGGAATTAAGGCGTTGCAGCGCGAGGACCTATCTGTTCTTCCAATTCAAGAATGGTTAAAGCGTTAATGGCAGCAATTAACCGTGGTGCAGAACATAAATTGGCAACGATTCTTGGAAATAAGCGGGTAGGCCAATATCACCAGATACTTCTCGGTGTTGGAGATTTAGTAAAGAGTTGCAAGCCTGGTAACTTCG
Source organism: Candidatus Planktophila sp. (assembly GCA_024641555.1). Next base: position 5,571 of record JAHECV010000061.1, on the reverse strand, counting down.
TCGCCATTAAAGTCGGTGGTGAATCCTCGCGAATGATTTTAAGGCGCGCTTTCGCTATTTCTCGTACCGCCGAGAGCGCATCATTCGGTGGAACTATGGAGTTAATTGTTGCACCTCACGGAAGTGGGTCACAATGGCTTTGTTCACAACCTGAAGGCGTCGACATAGATATCGTTGCACCACTTGGTACAGCATTTGGAATTCCGACTACGCCAGTAAATGCGTTGTTGGTTGGCGGCGGTTATGGGTCGGCTCCACTTTTCGGTCTAGCCGAAGTATTAAAGGCTCGTGGCTGTAAAGTCGATATGTTGTTAGGCGCCTCTACTGGTGGAAAAATTTACGCACCAATGGAAGGCAAGCGCTCCGTAAATTCATTAAAGATTTATACCGAAGATGGAACTATGGGAGAGACGGGACGTGTAACTGAGCCGATTGTCGATCTCATCTCAGCAGGATCGGTTGACGTTATTTACTCTTGCGGTCCTATGGGAATGCTCTCTGCGATCTCCAAATTGACCGAAGGTTCAGATGTCGTTCACCAATGCGCCGTTGAAGAAGCGATGGCTTGTGGAATCGGTATCTGTATGACCTGTGTGTTGCCGGTAAAAGGTGCAGACGGAAGTATTTCTATGTTGCGTTCCTGCGTTGATGGTCCAGTAATGGATGGCGGCGATGTTCAATGGGATTTAGTTGGACAAACACCCCTGGTGCAGAATTGACACAAATGAACTCAGATACTTTTGATTTCTCAACAACTCTTGGTAATTCTTACTTTTCTACACCTGTATTCACCGCAAGTGGTTGCGCTAGCTCTGGAAAAGAGTTGGCACAATTCTTTCCGCTACGAGATATCGGAGCGGTTGTTACAAAATCTGTAATGAATAAGCCGCGATATGGGCGTCCAACGCCACGCATGTCCGAAACGCCTTCAGGAATGTTGAATTCAATTGGTTTGCAAGGCCCTGGTATCGATGCTTTTCTGGCGCAAGATGTTCCATGGTTGGTTGAAGAAAAAGCCAGAGTCATCGTCTCTATCGCTGGTGAGACAGTTGAAGAGTATGCAACGCTCGCTCGAAAGGTTAGATCGACTCCGGGAGTAAGCGCGCTAGAGGTTAATATCTCTTGCCCAAATGTGGAAAATCGTGGCATGGTCTTCGCTTGTGATCCGGAAGCATCGCGTCGAGTTATTGATGGCGTGCGAAGAATAATCGGAGGAGATTTACCAATAATTGCCAAGTTATCACCTGATGTAACTGATCTCCCAGCGATCGCAGCGGGGGTCATCGATTCGGGCGCGGATGCTTTAGCTTTGATTAACACCGTTTTAGGAATGGTTATCAACGTGGACACTATGCGACCCCATTTAGGAGGAAAGACGGGAGGGCTATCTGGTCCAGCTATTCGTCCTGTTGCTGTGCGTGCGATCTATCAAGTTCATGCAGCGTTACCGAACATTCCGATTCTTGGTATGGGTGGAGTTTCTTCGGGCCGCGACGCCTTTGAGCTAATTCTTGCCGGCGCATCGGGAGTTTCAGTGGGAACGGCGAGTTTCGGAAATCCACATGCGTTAATAGATATTCAAAACCAACTTAAAGAGATTCTGATTGCTAAAGGATTTCCTTCACTTAAAGCGGCCATCGGTTATGCGCACAGATCGGAAGGTTTATGAAAGCTCCCATTATTCTGGCGGTCGATACCTCTGATTTCGATACTGCACTGGCCTGGATTAAAAACACCAAAGAGTCCATATCGGTCTACAAGTTAGGGCTGGAGTTCTATTTAAATTTTGGAAGCGCTGGAGTTTCTCGCATAATCGAAGAGACTGGAGTTGAGTTATTTTTAGATCTTAAGCTTCACGATATTCCGCACACCGTTGCTGGAGCTGCGAAAGCAATTTCTCATCTATCTCCTAAATTCTTAACCGTTCATGCCAGCGGTGGCTCAGCGATGGTCAAAGCCGCGGCGGATGCCGTTCCGAGCGTGGCCGTTACTGCAGTTACTATTCTGACCTCGCTTTCTGAGGAAGATCTTTTTGAGATTGGATATGCCAGTCCAGCACTTGAAAGCGCCGTTGCGTTGGCAAAAATGGCAGTTACATCCGGAGCCAAAGCATTGGTTTGTTCTCCACTGGAAACTTCCGCTATCAGAAGTGCGGTTGGACCAGATCCGATAATTATCACACCAGGTGTCCGCCCTCTTTCTGAAGTCGGAAGTGATGATCAAAAACGGACTATGACCCCGAAAGATGCAATATCCCAAGGCGCGAACTATGTAGTAATAGGCAGACCGATTACTTCGGCTTGGCTAAATGGCGCACAAGCCTTGAGCGAGAAAGCGGCAGTTATTGCCAGCGAAATTCTCGGTAACTAGAGTTTTCATATGCCAACGCCACCTCAACTGACTCAAGCACAACGCGCTGCAGCGCTGGCAAAATCAACGGCAGCGCGGCAAGTGCGCGCGGCAATAAAGGCGCGCGTTAAAGCAGGCGAACTCTCGCTCTCGGCGATTCTTACCTTGGCGGTAAATGATGAGGCTATTGCGAAGATGCGGGTAGTGGAACTTCTGGAATCCTTCGCTGGAGTGGGCAAAGTGCGCGCAATCGCATTACTAGAAAAATTAAACATTTCGGCGACTCGCAGGATCCAGGGTTTAGGAGTTTCGCAACGCGAAAATCTATTGAAAGAGTTTCCGGATCGCGTCGCAGCAGCGCAACGCGGAAAACTCTTGGTCTTATCTGGCCCTGGGGGAGTCGGTAAAAGTACGGTTGCTAAATCTCTTCGAAACTCCGGAAAATTCTGGGTAAGTATTTCGGCAACAACTCGCACCGCACGACACAATGAAGTAGATGGAGTTGACTATTTCTTTTACACCGATGAAGAGTTTGATAACGCGGTGAAGAGCGCACTCTTTTTAGAGTGGGCTAATTTTGCGGGGGCCCGTTATGGCACGCCTAGGAAACCAGTAGAAGATGCGTTGCGCGATGGAAAAAATGTTTTATTGGAAATTGAGATTGCTGGTGCGAAGCAAGTAAAGGAACGTGCTCCCGAGGCGGTATTGATATTCCTCCAACCGCCATCATGGGAAGAACTGGTTTCCCGCCTCGAAGGGCGCGGTACAGATTCGCCAGAGCGAAGAGCGGCTCGACTGGAGCTAGCCCAAGAGGAGCTAGCCCAAGCAAATTTCTTCGATATTTCCTTGGTAAATGAGCGAGTAGAAGAGGTCGTCGCTCACCTGATATCATTGGCGACTTCGCAATAAATTATCGAAAGGCTTGAAAATGGACGGCATCACTAATCCACCAATCGACGAACTTCTTGAAAAGAGCGGTTCGAAGTACAGCCTTGTTCTCTACGCAGCTAAGCGTGCACGTCAGATCAACGCTTACTATTCACAACTTGGTGAAGGTCTGCTCGAGTATGTTGGTCCGCTAGTTGAGACCCATGTACACGAGAAGCCGTTGTCAATTGCACTTCGTGAAATCAACGAAGGCCTTTTGACGATCGAAAATCTCGAACCAACCGCTTAAGTAACTGCAAATAAGTCCTAGCCATGGCGCGTGTTCGAGAGGTCATTCTCGGCGTCGGTGGAGGAATCGCAGCATATAAATCTTGTGACTTACTTCGCCGTCTTCAAGATCGTGGTTATTGCGTCACCGTGGTTCCGACACCCTCTAGTTTAAATTTCGTTGGCGCAGCTACCTGGGAAGCCCTCTCTGGTCGACCAGTCACAACCCAAGTATGGGAACGCATCGATGAAGTTCGACATATCTCGTTGGCCAAAGATGCGAACGCGTTGATTATTGCCCCAGCCACTGCAGATCTCATAGCAAGAATGGCTGCCGGTCGTGCCGATGATTTGTTAACAAATCTAGTTTTAGCTGTAGACGTACCAATTCTAGTTGTACCCGCAATGCATCCGCAGATGTGGCTAGACCCGGCGACACAGGCAAATGTGAAGACTCTACGCGATCGCGGTTTTGCAGTAATGGATCCCGAGGTAGGGAGATTAACAGGAGACGATATCGGTCCAGGTAGGTTCCCAGAGACCAATTCAATTATTGAAAAATTTGAAAAAGTAATCGATCTTAAGAAGGATTTACTCGGAAAGAAAGTATTGGTTACCGCTGGTGGTACTCGTGAGGCGATAGATCCAGTCAGGTATATCGGAAATCGCTCGAGTGGCAGACAGGGAGCTGCTGTTGCCAGCGCTGCACGTGATAGGGGAGCGGATGTAACGCTCATTCTTGCCAACTCTCAACTAACAGAGTCTGAAGAGAAATCTTTGGTAGATATTGAAGTAATTCGAGTCGAGACTGCTCTAGAAATGTATTCACATATGAAAATTGAGTTTCCAAAGTGTGAATTGCTCGTCATGAGTGCAGCCGTTGCAGATGCCAGACCTTCGCAAGTTTCCAATGGAAAGATAAAAAAGGGTGAACTGCAAACGCTTGAATTGACGCAGAATCCAGATCTTTTAAAGTCGATCGCCGAAATTCGCAAAAGTCAGGTAATCATCGCTTTTGCAGCAGAAACCTCCCTCGATCTTGAGGTCGCAAAGGCTAAGTTGGCTGCTAAGGGCGCTAATATTCTCTATCTAAACGATGTATCCAAAGGTGCGATCTTCGGTTCAACCCAGACCCAAGGAATCATTTTCACGAGCAATGGCGCTCAAATAGAAGTTCCCAATTCAAGCAAGGACTCGCTGGCCGATCTTCTCCTCGACCAAGCCCTTATTCAGTTAGGTTAAGCCCATGTCAAAACGCCTATTCACCTCCGAATCTGTAACTGAAGGCCATCCAGATAAGATCGCGGATCAAATTTCAGATGCGATCCTCGACTCACTTCTATCTCAGGATCCAACTAGTCGGGTAGCTGTAGAAACTTTAATCACTACCGGTCAAGTTCACGTTGCTGGCGAAGTAACCACTAACGGTTATGCCGATGTAATGGGAATCGTCCGCGATACAGTAATCGGAATTGGTTACGACTCTTCAGTAAAAGGTTTTGATGGAAATAGTTGTGGCGTATCAATATCTATCGGTCAACAATCTCAGGATATTGCCCAAGGCGTAGATGACGCTTACGAAAATCGTGTGGCTTCTTCGGCGGACCCATTGGATCTGCAGGGTGCAGGCGATCAAGGCTTAATGTTTGGTTATGCTTGTGATGATACAAAAGAACTGATGCCACTTCCTATTTGGTTGGCTCACGAATTAGCACAGCAACTCTCGAAGGTACGCAAATCAGGTGCGCTTTCCTATCTTCGTCCTGATGGTAAGACCCAAGTAACTATTGAATATGATGGCGATAAAGCGGTTGCGCTAGACACCGTTGTTATCTCCAGTCAACATGCCGAAGATGTTGATGTCGCCAAAACTTTGACCCCGGAAATCATCGAACAGGTTATCGAACCCGTCCTCTCAAAGATCGATCTGCCGCGCAAGAATATGCGCACGCTAATAAACCCAACGGGTCGTTTTGTTATTGGCGGACCGATGGGTGATGCCGGCCTAACTGGACGTAAAATTATTGTTGACACTTATGGCGGAATGGCTCGCCACGGTGGCGGCGC
>JAHECV010000110.1 GCA_024641555.1 Candidatus Planktophila sp. | reverse complement strand
CTTGCAATCGCATCAACGCAGTTGCAACAGCGCGGCGATATTGGCGAGCCCGACCATAGCGCGGCGGAGAATTTACGTAACGAAGTCTCACTTGCCCGAACCGCTGAGGTTGAAGCGCGCTTAGCGGTTCGTACTAGCGAAGAACGCGTAGATTCAATCGCGGCACGCGCGAAGGCGCTGGAAGATTCTGCCAACGCCGAACGCGAAGCATCAGAACGCGCAGTCTCGCGTCGCGGGGCACGCGCTCGTGGCGCACTCATCTCATCTGCGATCGCTGAAGCAGCGTATGAAGCGTTAATTCATATTGAACGCTCCATCGCCAAAGCGGCAACTGAGCGTGCTCGCCTGGAAGCCTCTCGCTCTGATCGCGAAGGCGAAACGCTCACAGTTCGTTCCCGTGGCCGCGAACTTGCTGCAGAACTAGAACAATTAACATCATCTGTACACAAAGATGAGATTGCACGCGCCGAACAACGTATGCGCATCGAACAACTTGAATCAAAGGCGGTTGAAGAACTCGGCGTAGATATGACAACGTTGGTAAACGAGTATGGTCCACAAAATGATGTGCCAACCTTTATCGAAACCGAAACTGGCGAGATCGTGGCAACCGAACTTATTCCTTACCGTCGTGATCAACAAGAGAAACGGCTTGCTGCAACTGAACGTTCCCTGACCTTGCTCGGCAAGATCAACCCACTCGCACTTGAGGAGTACAACGCTCTTGAAGAACGTCTGAAATTCTTAGCCGAACAGCTTGAGGATTTAAAGCGCACCAAGAAAGATCTGCTAGATATCATTAAGGAAGTTGATGATCGTGTGCAGCAAATCTTTATGGAAGCATATGAAGAGACTGCCAAGCACTTCGAAGACATTTTTGCTCGCTTATTCCCTGGTGGTGATGGACGTTTGATTCTCACCAACCCGGATGATCTGCTCAACACCGGCGTAGATGTAGAAGCCCGCCCTCCAGGAAAACGTATTAAACGTCTCTCACTTCTCTCTGGTGGTGAAAAGTCACTTACTGCAGTTGCGATGTTGGTGGCGATCTTTAAGTCACGCCCTAGCCCGTTCTACGTGCTCGATGAAGTAGAAGCCGCACTTGATGATGTAAACCTGGGCCGCCTACTTGTTATTCTGGAAGAACTTCGCGAAAGCTCGCAGTTAATCATCATTACTCACCAGAAGCGCACCATGGAAATTGCCGATGCCCTTTATGGCGTAACTATGCGCGGAGATGGCGTCACTGAAGTAATTTCGCAGCGTCTGCGCGAATCTGACTCCGCTTAAGGAACTGCGCGATGGGAATTTTTAGCAAATTCATCTCCAAGATAAAGGGAGAATCCACCGCCGATCCACTTGATTGGCAAGAACTCGAATCTGAACTTCTTGCTGCCGATCTTGGCCCAGCGCTTACCGCTTCAATAATTAAAGATGCAAAATCGATCAAGGGCGATGACGCGCTTGCCTCTCTCACACAGATTTTAAATTCAAAACTTTCAAGCAAGCAACGGTATTTAAGTAAGGCAGACCCAACTTCCGTCGTCGTAATCGTTGGCGTAAACGGAACCGGTAAGACGACATCGGTTGCAAAGTTGGCATCGACTTTAAAGCGAGATGGATCATCAGTTATGTTGGCTGCGGCAGATACTTTTCGTGCCGCGGCTGTCGAACAATTACAAACCTGGGGAGGCCGAATCGGCGTTGAAGTAATTTCTGGTAAAGATGGCGCTGAGCCAGCAGCTGTGGCCTTCGATGCGACTTCACGAGCTGCTCAAGCGAAAGTTGGCTACTTATTAATTGATACCGCAGGTCGACTGCACAACAAGAGCGATCTGATGGCCGAACTTGGCAAGGTAAAACGTGTTATAGAAAAAACTCTTCCGGTCTCTGAAGTCTTATTAGTTATCGATGCAACAACTGGACAGAACGGAATATCTCAAGCCAAGATTTTTACTGAAGCCGTTGATGTAACTGGGTTGATTGTCACAAAATTAGATGGCAGCGCACGTGGGGGAGTCGCACTGGCCATTGAAAGCGCACTTGATATCCCAATCAAATTTGTCGGTACCGGCGAAGCGGAGAGTGATTTCGCCGCCTTTGATTCCGACCGCTATATCGCCGGCCTAATCGAGGGTTAATTAGCCCTGTAACACAGTCGTAACACAAATCGGGTTTTTGTGACCCCGTCTTAACCTGGAAAACGAGCCTATGTAACCGGCGCCGAGCATCTTTGCCTCATCTCAACGGCGAGGTTTACTCATGGTTTTCTACCTCTACAAAAAGGATATTACTTATGGAAGAGATTGTTCTTAATTCAGGCGATACCGCCTGGGTATTGGCAAGCACCGCTCTTGTTCTACTAATGACGCCGGGTCTAGCATTTTTCTACGGCGGAATGGTTCGCGCAAAGAGCGTATTAAATATGATGATGATGTCGATGGTAACTATCGGAATCGTTAGCGTTCTCTGGGTTATCTACGGTTTTGAATTGGCATTTGGTTATAAAGCTGATTCTGCTTGGTATGGAAATCTTTCTTTCTCAGGGCTTGGAAGCGTTGTAAATGATTTCACCAACAACGGTGGAATTTATCCAATCCCCGTTCTCGTTTTTGCGGCATTCCAACTGATGTTCGCAATCATTACACCTGCGCTAATTTCAGGTGCTATTGCAGATCGCACTAAATTCACTGCTTGGGCAATCTTCGTTGCAATCTGGTCAACTATTGTTTATTTCCCAGTTGCACACTGGGTATTCGCATTTGGAAATAAAGTTGGCGATACTGTTACCGGAACTGGCTTCCTTGCCGGCAAAGGTCTCGAAGATTTCGCTGGCGGTACAGCTGTTCACATCAACGCTGGCGCAGCTGGTCTTGCACTCGCGATTGTTCTTGGCAAGCGCGTCGGCTGGCGTAAAGAGGCGATGCGTCCACACTCATTACCTTTGGTAATGCTTGGAGCTGGACTTCTCTGGTTCGGCTGGTTTGGTTTTAACGCAGGCTCAGCACTTGCTGCAAATGGCACAGCCGGTCTGGCATTTATGAATACCCAAGTTGCAACTGCGGGTGCTCTACTCGGCTGGTTGTTAGTGGAAAAAGTTCGTAACGGACATGCAACTTCGCTCGGTGCCGCATCTGGTGCGGTAGCGGGTCTTGTAGCAATCACTCCAGCGTGTGCTTTTGTCGCACCATGGGCGGCAGTTGTAATTGGTCTGATTGCCGGAATTCTCTGCTCTCTAGCAGTTGGAATTAAGTATGCGCTCGGTTTCGATGATTCACTTGATGTTGTAGCAGTTCACTTAGTTGGCGGCATTTGGGGATCACTTTCTATCGGTCTCTTTGGCGCTTCCGCAGTTAATAGCATCGGGCTTGACGGCATCTTCTATGGCGGCGGAACAGCGTTGCTAGTTAAGCAAGCGCTCGGCGTTGGCCTAGTACTTGCTTACTCATTCATCGTGACCTTGATTCTCGGATTCATCATCGAGAAGACAATCGGTTTCCGTGTAAAGAAAGATGCAGAAGTTGAAGGCATCGACCTCAGCGAACACGCTGAAACAGCTTATGAAATGACAAGCTCATCACGAGGAG
>JAHECV010000099.1 GCA_024641555.1 Candidatus Planktophila sp. | reverse complement strand
ATAGTCACTAAACGATCAGCGAATGAGACTCTATTGCGATCTTCAAATGGAGCACTGGATTTGGCAACCTTTACGCCATTTAACGTGACATCGATATCAAGTGGGTTTAATTTCACTTTTGCCGTGCCCACAGCCGCAAGAACTCGACCCCAGTTTGGGTCTCCCCCAAAGATTGCGCATTTGAGTAAGTTATTTCGAGCGCAGGCACGGGCAACTTCAACGGCATCGCTCTCGCTAGCAGCGTTATTGATTTCAATAGCAACTGTTTTGGTTGAGCCTTCAGCGTCAGCAATTAGTTGTTGAGATAGAGAACCGCAAACTTCCATAAGGGCGCTTTCAAACTCGGTCGCGGCAGGCGCGAAGCCGCTGGCTCCAGAACCCATCAATAGCACGGTGTCATTCGTGGAAGTGCACCCATCAGAATCAATGCGGTTATAGGTGCGATCACAAACCTTCTGGAATATCTCTTGTGCATTCTCTGGCAGTCTTGCATCGGTCATTACAACAGAGAGCATGGTCGCTAGCGCTGGCGCCAGCATTCCTGCGCCTTTGGCGACTCCCGAGACCTCGAACGATTCTCTCTTTGCGTTCGCAATTTTTGAAATACTGTCAGTGGTCATGATTGCGCTTGCTACATCTTGCAGAGCATCTTGAGAAAGATCTTGAGCTATCAAATCAATACCCGAAATGATCTTCTCCATCGGCAAGAGTTCGCCAATTAATCCCGTCGAGCAAACAACAACCTCGCCGGATGAAATACCCAAAACCTCACCTACGTGTTCTGCAGTTTGATGGGTATCGGCGAAACCTTGTGGACCGGTACATGCATTGGCACCGCCTGAATTCAGGATTGCAGCGCGAACAATCTTCTCTTTAGTAACTTGTTTACTCCAGATAACCGGAGCAGCAACGACTTGATTTGATGTGTAAACCGCGGCGGCTGCAAAGCTCGGTCCATTGTTAACAATCAGAGTTAGATCAAGGGCACCTGAACTCTTTAAACCCGCGGCGCAGGAGGCCGCGGTAAAGCCTTGAGGAAGTTTCATACTCCAAGACCCATGCCGGTTAGCCCCAAGTTCTCTGGCAAACCGCAAATAATGTTGGCATTTTGAATCGCTTGGCCTGCGGCGCCCTTTACCAAGTTATCGATAGCAACGCTGACCACCAAACGGTTGGTGTGCTGATCAACGGCTACTTGCATCACAACAAAGTTGCTGCCCAATACAGACGATGTCTGCGGCATTTGACCTTTCGGAAGAATCTGTACGAATTCTTCATCTTGGTAAGCGGCTTCGTAAGCGCTGCGGACCGCTTCTTCGTTGACGCCTTGGTTTAACTTCATGGTGATAGTTGCCAGAATTCCACGGGGCATCGGCGCCAAGATCGGAGTGAAAGAAATTTTCGCGGTAACGCCCGTGGCGCGAGTGATTGATTCTTCGATTTCAGGCGTGTGCTGGTGGACTCCCCCGAACTTGTAAGAAGTTAGGCTTCCCATAACTTCGCTTGCAATCAAATTGATCTTAGCGCTACGACCAGCTCCAGTGGTTCCAGATGCTGCAACAACTACCACATCACTTAGATCTGCAATCTTTGCGGCAGGTGCAGTGCCTAATGCAATCGCAGTTGCATAACAACCAGGATTAGCAACTCTCGTCGCCTTGGCGATTGCCGAACGAGCGCCAGGAAGTTCCGGTGCGCCATAAGTCCAAGTTCCCGCATGAGTGCCACCGTAATATTTCTCCCACTTAGCGCCATCTTCCAAACGGTAATCTGCGCCAAGATCAACAATCTTCGCCTTTGGGTTCAGAGATGCGATCACAGATGCGCTTTCTCCGTGCGGTAGGGCAAGAAATATAAGGTCGCAACAATCGAAGTCGCTGGCGTTAAACGACGAGAATTTTTTACCAGAATAAGAATTAAGTTGCGGGTGTACCGAGGTAATTTGCTCGCCGGCGTTGCTATGAGCGGTAACACTGCAAACTTCAAACTTTGGATGTGCTGCTAACAACCGTAGCAGTTCTCCGCCTGCATAGCCGCTGGCCCCGATGACTCCGATTTTCATAGGGCAATTTTAGCATAAATATGCACTTCACCGCATATTTATGCAGATACGGATATAGGTTAAGCGGTGCGAAGTACCGCGCCAGTAGCCTTTGCGGCAGCTTGGACAGCAGACTCGCGCATTGCCGAAACCTCGGCACCGGTTAGGGTGCGATCGGAGGCACGGAAAGTGAGTGTGAAAGCCAATGAAATCTTTCCATCACCAATCTTGTCGTAACGGTCAAAGAGGGTAATCGATTCAAGGAGATCACCAGCGCCACTGCGTAGCGCGGTTTCTACATCAAGAGCAGTAACAGATTGATCGACTATTAACGCAACATCTTGAACAGCTGCAGGCATAGTGCCCACGCGCATTGGACGAACAACTTCAGAATCTGGAAGCGCGCTCAGACCAACTGCAAAAGCGACGCTTCTTTCTGGTAACCCGTACTTAGCAATTATTCGGGGATGAATTTCACCGGCGTGCGCAACAGCCTTGCCATCAACGATTAACTCAGCGCAGCGGCCAGGATGCCATGGTGCAAAATCGGATCTTTTGATCGTCCATTCCAAATTGCAGAGTTGCAGAACATCTTGGGCGTAGGCGATGGCGTCTTGCCAGTTATACGGACGTGCTTTTCCTTGCCAATCTTCATTCTCAATCTTTCCTACCAGTAAACCGGCCACGTGAAAGGCTTGCGGCGGGACGCTGGCGTAAATCGCCTCGATTGTCTGGGCATCTGGTCGCGTACCAATGACAGGTGAAATTGCAGGAATAAGTTTTTGTGCGCTGCGAAAGATCGATCCCATTTCAAAGATCGCAAAATCTTTTGCTCCACGGCTAATGTTTCGAGCGGCAACTTCGATGAGTCCTGGAACCAAATGCACGCGCATGAGCGGGAACTCTTCAGACATAGGATTTGCGATGCGATAAGTCGAAGCGCGCTCACCGACAAATCCCATCTGATCTATCGTCTCTTGGTTGGTGAATGGAAAAGTTTGAACTTCGGCTAAACCACGTGCGGCGAGCATTGCCGAAATTGCACGGCGGCGCTTTTGAGTTGGTGTGAGGCTGGCGTGATTTGGACGTGGCGGCAAGATCGATGGAATCTTGTCGTAACCGACCATGCGCGCTACTTCTTCAGCTAAATCTGCCGGAGTTAAGAGGTCAGAGCGCCATGAAGGTGGATCTACTGTGAAAGTCTTCTCATCTACATCACAGCCAATGACTCTTAGCACTCGTGCGATTTCCGCCGACTCAACTTCTAAACCCAGAATCTTTGAAATGTAGGCGGGATCCAATTTTATTACTGGCGCATACTTTGGTTCGCCAGCGATTACCGTTGCAACATGCTTGGCGGAACTATGAGCCGTCAAAAGTTGCACAAAGCGAGCTGATGCGAACTCAGCCAGAGAAGGATCTACGCTGCGCTCGAGACGACGTGATGCCTCGCTAGATAGTTTGTGACGCCGCGAGTTCTTAGCGACTAAGACAGGATCAAAGCGAACTGCTTCAAGAGCTATCTCTGTTGTTGTCTCTGAAATTTCAGATGATTGGCCACCCATTGTGCCGGCAAGTG
>JAHECV010000098.1 GCA_024641555.1 Candidatus Planktophila sp. | reverse complement strand
GATGCCGTGAACTCTTTGGACTTGAAAATCAATTTGGAGCAACTGCTGGATCATTCCCAAGCGAAAACCCACTGCTGACTTCATTTTTCTACATGATCGTAATAATGGCGATTTTTATCCCAATCAGCGTAAGAAAATATAAGCGTTCTGCCGATTAAAAATTGATTAGTGGGATTCGCGCGAGATATGTTCTCCGCTAGATCCAACTAAGAAATCAAGGTCGCAGCCAGTATCGGCCTGCATCACATGATCGATATATAACTTCTGCCAACCGCGCGCAGATTTTGCGAAGCCATCAACCGTTGCGGTGTTTGGTTTACGCGCAGCCAGATCAGCTTCTGAGATATCAATATTTAATGTGCGGGCTTCGACATCGAGTTCGATCATGTCTCCAGTTTGGACAAGTCCAAGTGGCCCGCCGGCAGCGGCTTCTGGTGCAACGTGTAGAACCACGGTTCCATAGGCAGTTCCGCTCATACGACCGTCACAGATACGCACCATGTCTCGCACACCTTTGTCGAGCATCTTCTGCGGCATCGGCATATTGGAAACTTCTGGCATACCTGGATAGCCCTTTGGTCCACATCCGCGCAAAATCAAAACTGAATTCTCATCAACATCGAGATTGGGATCGTTAATGCGCGCCTTGAAATCTTCGATGCTGTCAAAGACCATGGCCTTACCGCGGTGCTTAAGCAGATTCGCACTTGCCGCCGCAGGTTTAATCACTGCACCGAGCGGTGCCAAGTTTCCACGTAAAATTGCTATGCCCGCACTTGGCTGCAAAGGTTCTTTTCGAGTGCGGATGACATCTGTGTCATAAATTTCAGCTTCAGATAAGCCTTTTACTAAAGGCGTTCCGAGCACCGTGATCGCCTTTGGATCAAGGAGATCCTCTAGTTCTTTAAAGACCGCGCGCAATCCACCAGCGCGGTGGAAATCTTCCATCAAATATTTACCTGCTGGTTGCAGATTTACTAATAGTGGAACGCGTGAACCGGTGCGATCGAAATCATCGAGCGTTAAATCAATTCCGAGACGGCCAGCGATGGCAAGTAAGTGAACAACTGCATTCGTTGATCCGCCTATCCCTGCCAGAGCAACTATGGCATTTAAAAACGATCCCTTAACCATGATGTCACTTGGCTTTAAGCCTTCATGCACCATCTCAACGATGCGTCGGCCAGATTCTTGTGAATATTGCAAGAGGCGGCTATCTGGAGCAGGAGTTCCGGCAATGCCTGGAATAACCATTCCAAGTGCTTCCGCCATGATTCCCATAGTTGAGGCCGTACCCATGGTGTTGCAATGTCCACGACTGCGAATCATCGCGGATTCAGAGTCTAAGAATTTTGCTTCACTAAGTTTCTTTGCGCGAACTTCTTCGCTTAATCTAAATACATCCGTTCCGCAACCAAGTGGCGTTCCTTGAAATGTGCCTGTGAGCATTGGCCCACCAGGTACTACCAACGCGGGGATATCAACTGATGATGCTGCCATTAATAAAGATGGAATTGTTTTATCGCATCCGCCGAGAAGCACAACTCCATCGATCGGATTTGCGCGGATCATCTCTTCGGTTGCCATAGCAGCCATATTTCGCCACAGCATTGCAGTTGGTCTAACTAAAGTTTCACCCAAAGAAACAGCTGGCATATTTAGCGGAACTCCACCGGCCTCCCAGATTCCGTTCTTAACATGCTCCATAACCTCATTTAGATGAGAGTTGCATGGCGTTAAATCGGATGCGGTATTTGCAATGGCGATGTGTGGGCGGCCATCGAAAGCATCTTTAGGTAAGCCACGGCGCATCCATGCGCGGTGAATGAATCCATCTCGATCTTTTCCGCCGTACCAATGGGCGCTACGCATCTTTACAAACTCCTCTATTTAGCACCGCTATCGGTGCTCGTATCGGTTTGAGTATAGTGACGGCATGAAGGCCCTGACTATAACTTCGCCAAACAATTCTGTTGTTGAAGATGTGCCAGAGCCAGTTGCAGGTGAAAAACAAGTCGTTGTTGATGTAGCTCGCGTTGGAATCTGCGGCACAGATCAAGAATTTTTTACTGGAGAAATGGTCTATCTCCACAGTAATCAAGCCAAATATCCAGTTCGCATCGGACACGAATGGTGCGGCGTTGTATCCGAAATTGGAAAAGGCGTGGATCCGAAATGGCTTGGCCAACGTGTAACAGGTGACACGATGTTGGGATGCGGAACTTGCTACCGCTGCACATCAGGTCGACAACATGTTTGCGATGATCGTTTCGAAATCGGAGTGCGAAACGGCTGGCCTGGCGCATGTGCAGAAAAATTACTAGTGCCAGATCGCGCGCTTCATGCACTTCCTGATTCAATTGATGATGCGATCGGCGCACTTATCGAACCCGCAGGCAATTCATTGCGCGCAGTAGAGGCAGCCTTAGCCGGACCCGGAAAAGAAATTTTGATCTACGGCACCGGCACCATTGGTCTACTTTGCGCCCAACTTGCCCAAGCCGCTGGCGCAAACGTTCACTTAGTAGGTCGAAATGATCGAACTATAAAACTTGCACATGAAATCGGAATCAAAAACGCCAGCACAGATTTAGTAAAACCTAAGACGGGCTTTGACGGAATAATCGATGCGACCAACCACAAATCAATCCCACATGAAATGGTTCAAGCAGTTGAACCTGGTGGTCGCGTTGTTTACATCGGCATCTCAGGTGAACCTAGCCTTATCGATTCACGCGATTTGGCACTTAAAGATGTAACTGCAGTCGGAATCTTGTCCGCATCCCCTGGCCTCAAAGGCGCCATTGAAATCTTTGCTCGCGGCGAAGTCGATCCACGCCCACTTATTGCTGCAACAATTTCGCTAAATGAAGTTCACGATGTCTTTATGGGAAAGCGTCCAAACAGCGCCGGTGATGGCCCAAAGATTCATATCGACCCAAGGTTGAAGTAAGGAATCAAGATGACCAGCACTTCTTCAGTTGAATTCAACGGCCAAGTAGTCGTTATTTCAGGCGCAGCCACCGGTATCGGTAAAGCCAGTGCACAGCTAATTGCCTCTCGTGGTGCAACGATCGTCGCTTTAGATTTCAACTCAGCTGCCCTAGGTGAATTAGCTAGTGAATTAAAGCTTTCTGCAAACCAAACTCACGTTTGCGATATCTCAAACCAAGATCAAATTGATAACGCAATCTCTGCAATCTTAAAAGACCACGGCAAGATCGATGCGCTGATCAACACCGCTGGAATCGTCGGTCCATCAAACACAACAGTTGAAGACGTTAACTGGTCAGACTTTGAAAAAGTCTTGCAAGTAAATCTCTACGGAGCCATCTGGCTTACTCAAGCAGTTATTCCTACAATGAAAGAAAAAAAGTATGGACGCATTGTTCACTTGGCATCGATCGCAGGCAAAGAAGGAAACCCCGGACTTTCTCCCTACAACACTTCTAAGGCTGGAATGATTGGTTTTGTTAAGGGCGTTGCCAAAGAAGTTGCTCCTCACGGAATTGTCATAAACTCATTAGCACCAGCTGTTATCAGCACACCTATGAATTCAAATACCAGCGAGGAAACCTTGAAGTACATGATCAGCCGAATCCCAATGGGGCGCGTCGGTCAACC
>JAHECV010000094.1 GCA_024641555.1 Candidatus Planktophila sp. | reverse complement strand
AGCCACCCCGTCGCGTACGCACCTTAGAAGATGAAGATTGGGTTAAAGGGTAACCTTAAGAAATGATCCGTAGAAAGCTAATTCGTGCCGGTATTTTCTTAGCCGGCTTTGGTTTTATCGCTGGATCTACCCTCTTTGCATTTGCCTGGTTCACCGTTTCAATTCCAGATCCAAACGCCTATGTAAATAGCCAATCAACAATTATTCAGTATTCAAATGGCCAAGAAATCGGGCGTATTGGTTCGCAGAATAGACAGATCTTGCCGCTAGCCAAGATTCCAATGAATTTAAGAAATGCAGTACTTGCAGCTGAAGATCGCAACTTTTACTCGAACAAAGCATTTAGCGTTACCGGTATCGCGCGCGCCCTATTAAATAATCTTAAATCCGGATCTTTAAATGGCGAAGGTGGATCAACGATCACGCAGCAATACGCGAAAACTGCCTTTCTATCTCCAAGCCGCACAATCCAAAGAAAAATTAAAGAACTCGTAATTTCGCTAAAATTAGAAAATTCGCTTTCCAAAGATCAAATCTTGGAAAATTACTTAAATACTATTTACTTTGGCCGCGGATCTTATGGCGTGCAAACTGCAGCCCAACAATATTTCAATCGAAATGCTAATCAATTAACACTTTCACAATGTGCGGTAATCGCAAGTATTTTGCGCTCACCAGGTTATTACGATCCAGCGCTATCCAAAGATAACGCCGAACGTTTGGCCAATCGTTTTCAATATGTAATAAATGGAATGCTTGATCAAAAATGGATTTCACCTGACGACGCCGCGAAAGCAAAACTCCCAGTCGTTATTCCCCGGACCAAAACCGGACAACTCAGCGGTCCAAAGGGACATATAGTTGCGGCAGTCCAAAAAGAGATGGGAAAGTTAGGATTCTCTGAAGATCAACTTCTAGTTGGTGGTCTGGTAATTAAGACAACAATCGAACAACGCGCACAACAAGCAGCGGTTGATGCAGTAACGAAGTTGTATCCAAAGAAAGCGCCAGAAAATTTAAGAATTGGTTTAGTTGCGATTCGTCCGGGAACCGGTGAGATCACTGCAATGTATGGCGGCCGCGATTATCTAGCCCGTCAATTAAATGACGCTACCCAGTCAATTGCGCTAGCCGGCTCTACTTTTAAGCCATTTGCGCTGATCGCCGCTCTAGAGGCCGGTATCCCGCTAACCTCAATGTGGAACGGTGATTCACCACAAACTTTTGATGATCTAGGAAAACCATACGAAGTTTCCAACTATGGAGATGAAGGATGGGGGCAGATAGATTTATTGGAAGCAACCAAACATTCAGTAAATACAATTTTCGTTCCACTTGGACAAAAAGCTGGTCTCGATAAAGTTGTCGATGCCGCCCGCCGCGCTGGAATTCCTGAATCTGTTGCAATGGTTCCAGCGCCTTCTGTTTCGCTCGGCGTTGCCAGCCCACATGTAATTGATGTTGCTAATGCGTATGCCACATTTGCAGCGCAAGGTATTTACTCAAAGCCGTATTTGATTTCATCAGTTACTGGACCGAATAAGGGGCTGCTGTACGAAGGTGTATCGCAAACCCAAGAAGTATTTTCAAAAGATGTGATGGCCGATTTAACCTATGCGCTCAAGGGTGTTGTAAATGGCGGTACTGGAGCTGCAGCGCTCGCTTTAGGTCGTCCCGCTGCGGGCAAGACCGGAACTAGCCAATCAAATGCATCAGCTTGGTTTAGCGCATATACGCCACAACTTGCAGCTTCGGTTGCACTTTTCCGCGATAGCGCATCCGAGTCGCTTAACGGAATTGGCGGACTTACATCGGTAACTGGTGGAACCTTCCCTGCGCGAATCTGGACCGCATTTATGAAAGGCGCGCTGAAAGGCGAGCCGGTCATGAGCTTTCCGGCGCCAGCAAATATTGGTGGACTCGATCCAGTCGTGATGACTAGCGGCGGAACACAATCAAGGAAAGTAAAATAGCTTGTGCAGAAAAGTGCACGTGCGTTAATCGCACTCGCAATACTTGCTTCAATAATTAGTTTTGTTAAATTCAATCACTGTACATCTACCAATTGGTCAACACCCGATCAATATATTCATGCCTGCTATTCCGACATACCAGCGCTATACGGCGAAAGAGGCTTAAATAAAGGTGATTGGGCCTATTCCAACGGGGATGCATCAGTTGAATACCCGGTTGTTACCGGCGCAATCATGTGGGTTATAGCAAAGGTAATTCCTTCAGGAGATAACTCGTTACAAAATTATTACTACGTAAATATCGCTTTCCTCGCCCTGCTATTTATATTTATATCGTTGGCGGTTGCGAAGATGCGTCCTGAATTTGCATATCTAACTCCGCTAGCGCCAGCTGCAATCGCATCGCTTTATATTAATTGGGATCTTTGGGCGATTATCTCAATGTTAGGAGCGATTTATTGGTTCGACCGCAAGAAATTGGATTTAAGTGCGCTTGCTCTCGGCCTTTCAATTTCTACAAAGTTTATGCCAATATTTCTGTTGCTACCGATTCTCTTTATCTTTTTACGCCGCAACCAGATATCTGGCGCGCTTCGATATTTATTTTTAACTCTCGCAATTTTTACTGCGATCAATTTGCCGGTCTATCTCACAACCCCAGAAGGTTGGTTACGTTTCTACCAATTAAATCTTTCACGTGGTTCTGACTGGGGATCGATCTGGTATGCACTTACCGCACTTGGCGTTAACTTGGCGAATCTTAATTACTTATCTATTTTAGTTTTACTTGCCGCATTTGCAGCAATCACAATTTACATTTTAGAACTCCGCAACGTTCCTTCGCTGGCATCTTTAAGTTTTATCGTTCTAGCCACAGTGATGGTTGCAAGCAAGGTTTACTCACCGCAATATGTTTTATGGCTAACCCCACTCGCCGTGATCGCGTTAGTTGATAAACGAGATTTACACGCCTTCTGGATTTGGCAAGGCGCTGAAGTTATTTATCACGTTGCGATTTGGCAGCACCTCGCCAGCGTCACCGGCGCAAAGTTCGGTCTGCCGTTGTATGGCTATGCACTTATTACTTTGTTGCGAATAGCGGCCACGATCTACCTAATCGCAACCTTGGTACGCCGTGGCCTGGCGGCCGGTACTCAAGGCCCGCTCGCCCACAGATCCCTGCGTGAATTTCTCTTTGAAAGCGGCAACGCGTACCCTTAACCCTTCAGCGTGAGGCTCCCATCGGGGGCTAAACAATGAAGCACTAACCCTCCTGTCACGGAAATACCGTGGCCGTCTTAGTCCAGAGGAGGTCGGGTTAACGCATGCGTCACTATGAATTAATGGTCATTCTTGATCCAGAACTTGAAGAACGCACAGTCACACCAAGCCTTGAGACATATCTCAAGATCATCAAAGATAGCGGTGGCACAGTAAACAAGCTTGACCTTTGGGGCAAGCGCCGTATGTCTTTTGAAATTCTGAAAAAAGGCGAAGGTATCTACGCAGTCATCGATATGAATTGCGAACCAGCAGCAATCAAAGAACTAGATCGTCAACTTAACTTGAACGAATCTGTTCTCCGCACAAAGGTTATGCGTCCCGAATAATCCACAGTTAGGGAGCGTCGCTCCTTAATTGTCATTCGTTGACGATAATTTAAAGCAAGGACTCCACCAGTAGATAAGTCTCA
>JAHECV010000041.1 GCA_024641555.1 Candidatus Planktophila sp. | reverse complement strand
AGCGCAACGATCAATATTGGATGGTTGGCGCGGTCGGTAATTTCTTGAAATGAAGAGTATTGGTATGGCTTAATCGCCAAAATAATTCCTTGGCTATTGGCGTTAATGCCTTCGAGTTCTGCACGATGTACTTCGCGAATCGGAAGTTGGTGATGCAAAGCAAGTTGCAAAGATTCGGCAACGCGATCGTCAACATCGATGCTGCGCGCAACGATTAACTCGGTTGCCGGAACGCTGGCGCGTAGCGCTTCGAGTACTGCGTTACGTCCAGAAACAATTTCACCTTTTGGTTTTTCGCTACGACCGGTACGAGTACGTGGTGCAGCTTTCTTTTCAGCAGCCTTCTTTCGCTTTGCCGCTGCGTGATACGGGCGATCTTCTGCTTTAGGCGTTGGACCTTTACCTTCCAAACGACGTTTATTTTTTCCACCAGTTCCACCGGTTGGTCCTTTTTTAGAACTCGTGCGCGCTGCTCCACGTGGTTTTGAGTTGCCGGCCATTTACTTCTCGCTTATCTGTGAGATTGACCAACGTGGCCCTTGTGCTGTGTCTTCAATAATAATTCCTAGAGCGGCAAGACCATCGCGAATCTGATCGGATGCGGCAAAGTCTTTCCGTTCGCGTGCTGCAGTGCGTTGTGCCAAAGCTAATTGAATAACGCCATCAAGTGCATCCGTTAAATCCGCGCCGCCGCTAGTTGCAAAAGCTGAATCGAAAGGATCGCAGCCAAGTACTTCAAGTGCGCCACGAATTTCATTTGCAGATTGTGAAATCTGCGCCTTATCGCCTGCAGTTATTGCGCTATTACCTAAGCGAAGCGCTTCCGAAATGCCAGCAAGCGCCGTTGGTACCGCTAAATCATCGTTCATGGCATCGGTAAAGCCTTTTGAAATAACGGGTGTTGGCGGTGCGCCGAGAATTTCAGTGGCGCGAGTTAAGAAACCTTCAATGCGACGAAACGCAGTTGCAGATTCGGCAAGTGCTTCATGCGAAAACTCGAGCATCGAGCGGTAATGAGCGCTGCCTAAATACCAACGTAATTCAATTCCGCGCACCGTCTTTAATAGTTCGGCGACCTGTAGTGAATTACCAAGTGATTTAGACATTTTCTCACCAGATGCCGTCACCCAAGCGTTGTGCATCCAACGCTTAGAGAATGCGTAGCCCGCTGCTTCTGATTGAGCGATTTCGTTTTCGTGGTGCGGGAAGATCAAATCAAGTCCACCACCATGAATATCAAATGCTTCACCTAAGTAAGCATGCGCCATCGCAGAACATTCCAGGTGCCAACCAGGGCGACCTGCGCCCCAAGGCGTTGGCCAAGATGGATCTCCAGGCTTTGCCGCCTTCCAAAGTGCGAAGTCGCGGGGATCTTTTTTGTAAGTCTCATCCGCGTCAGCAGCCGGTTGCAAATCATCAACCTTCTGACGAGATAGCGTTAAATACGATTCAAGTTTGCGAACTTCGAGATAAACATCGCCATTGCCTGGCGCATATGCCGCACCGCGCTCGATTAAAAGTGTCATCAACTCAATCATTTGAGTTACGTGCCCGGTAGCACGTGGTTCGTACGTTGGTGGTTGCACATTTAGCGCTGCATAAGCTTCTGTGAAAGCACGTTCGTATTTCATAGCAACTGCCCACCATGGCGCCTTTTCGTGCACGGCCTTATGCAAAATCTTGTCATCAATATCAGTGACATTGCGAATAAAAGTTACGTTGTACCCTGATTTGGTTAACCAACGACGCAAGATGTCGAAGTTAACGCCAGAGCGAACATGGCCGATATGTGGCGGTGCTTGAACTGTTGCACCGCAGAGATAAATACCGACTTCGCCGGCTTTAAGAGGAACAAATGGGGATGTGGTTCGCGTTAGCGTGTCATATAAAGATAGCGAACTCATTGGCTAAGTCTATCTTGCGGGGCTTACTTAGAATAAATCAGCGCAGATGCAATGGCTGCAATGCCCTTGCCTTCACCAGTTAGGCCCATTCCATCGGTGGTTGTTGCAAGTAACGCCACTTCTGCGCCACCCAGCGCTGCCGAAAGCGTTGCAATTGCTTCAGTGCGACGTGATCCAATTTTTGGACGATTGCCAATGACCTGCACTGATACGTGCGAAATCGCGTAACCACTCTTTTCTACAAGTGCCAGAGTTTCTTTGAGCAGAGTTGTTCCGGATGCGCCCTTGTATTCGGGTTTATTGGTGCCGAAGTTTGAACCCAGATCGCCAAGTCCACTTGCCGCAAAAAGTGCATCGCAAATTGCATGTGCTGCAACGTCGCCATCAGAGTGGCCTTCGACGCCATCTTGATCTGGCCATAACAAACCTGCCAGCCAAAGTTCACGGCCGGCTTCGAAGTGATGGGCATCAACGCCAACACCAGTCTTGAATTTTGTTGATTTGCCTAAGAATTGCAGAGCAGTAGCCATATCGGCAGGGGTTGTAATTTTAATTGCCCGTTCTTCGCCATCAATAACTCTAACTGGTTTGCCTAGTGATTCAACGAGTGCAGCATCATCTGTTGCTTCGCCGGTGTTGGCATGTGCTTGATTAATAACTCCGTAAGTAAATCCTTGCGGTGTCTGAACTCGTCGCATATCTGCGCGATCAGGAGTTGATGTAACGATTCTGTTTTGATCAATAATCTTTACAGTGTCTGTCTGCGCCAGTCCTGGAATAACTGCAACATCGCCACTCTTGAGCGCTGCAATGACACGTTTTGCTAAATCTGGAGAAGCGAGAGCGCGTGCGGCATCGTGAATCAAAACATATTCAGCATCGCAAAGAACTTTCGATAAACCGATGCGGACGCTTTCTGAGCGAGTAGCTCCACCAGTAACAACAGTTACTGCATCGCCTACTAATCTCTGAATTTCTTTCTCGTACCCGCTCGGCGCAGTAACAATTATTTGATCAGCAACAGATGAGATCGAAGAAACGGCATGCTCAATCAGGGTGCGATCACCAAGTTGGATTAGCGCCTTCGGAATAGATGCACCAAATCTCTCGCCACTGCCAGCAGCAGCGATAATTGCGGCGATCATGAGAAAGGTTTGTTACTTAAGAAGCGAGAACCTCGTCAAGGAGAGTTGCAGCCTTTTCTTCATCTGTGCGCTCTGCAAGAGCTAGCTCAGAGATAAGGATCTGCTTCGCCTTGGCGAGCATGCGCTTTTCACCAGCAGAGAGACCGCGATCGAGATCACGACGGTAAAGATCGCGCACGACTTCGGCGACTTTAATGACATCTCCTGATGCAAGTTTTTCTAGGTTTGCCTTGTAGCGGCGAGACCAGTTTGTTGGTTCTTCGGTGTAAGGCTGACGAAGTACGTTAAATACGCGATCAAGGCCGGCGCTATCGACAACATCGCGGACCCCAACAAGATCTACATTATCTGCAGGAACGCGGACTGTGAGATCTCCTTGTGCAACTTTCAAGACTAGGTAGGTACGTTCTTCGCCCTTGATGATGCGCTTTTCAATCGCTTCGATAAGAGCTGCTCCGTGATGGGGATAAACAACGGTTTCGCCGACCTTAAATGTCATGTGTTGCCCTTCGCTAGACGACCAATTCTACCAGCCATTTTGGGGTAAGAAAACCCTTATAAATCAGGGTTAAACGGAAATAAGGGGAATATGCAATAAAGGGAATAACCACTTAAAACGCATGAGAGAATGTGCCCATGCCACGCATTAACAAAGCGCTTACATCATCAATGATTGCCGCATCACTTGCACTAACACTTACCGCATGTGGTCCAGGACAAAATGCTCCAACTCGAATGATCCGCCAGGTAACAGATGGCGTAGAACTTTCAGTTAAAGATAATGGCGTAGATATCAAGATTCTAAACTTGCTACTTGTTTCAACTGCAAGCGGCGACGCAGTTGTTGTTGGAACAATCGTAAATAACGGAACCACCGAAGATAAATTGCTCGGCATTGCAGTTGGCACTAATCAAGCTGTTTTAACTGGCGAAACCGCCTTAAAGCAGAACGCGCCTATTCGCTTCGAAGGTGATGCTGCGAACGCTAAGGCTGTTTTCTTTGGAGTTTCTCCAGTTGCAGGCCGCCACGTGAAGTTATCACTTGGATTTGCGCGCGCAGGTTTTGTGACCGCTGAGGTAATCATTCGCGATCAACGCGACACTTACAAAAACGTCACATCAAGTCCAACCGAAGTTAACGCTTCCCCTGATTCGCAACCGCTTCAATAGCAGCTTTTGCTGCATCAGGATCTAAATACTCTCCGCCTTTTTTAACGGGCTTAAAATCTGCATCTAAGTTGTAGAGCAACGGAATTCCGGTCGGAATATTTAGCTCTGCAATATCTGACTCGGAAATTCCATCAAGGTGCATAACTAGCGCGCGCAGTGAATTGCCATGAGCGGTAACTAGTACACGCTTTCCAGCCTTCAAATCGGGAATGATCGATTCTTGCCAGTAAGGCATCATGCGAGCGACGACATCTTTTAGACACTCTGTAGCTGGAAGTTCAGGGCCCAAATCAGCGTAACGCGCATCTTTCGCTTGGCTGTATGGGTCGTTGGCATCGATTGGTGGAGGTGGAACATCGTATGAACGGCGCCAAAGCTTGAATTGTTCTTCGCCGTATTTAGCGAGCGTCTCTTTCTTATCCTTGCCTTGCAAAGCACCGTAGTGGCGTTCATTTAAGCGCCAAGAGCGACGAACTGGAATCCAGTGGCGATCGCACGAATCAAGTGCGAGCTGTGATGTGTGGATCGCACGACGCAATAAAGATGTGTGGACTACATCAGGCAAAAGGTTGCGCTCTGCCAATAACTTTCCGCCGCGAGCTGCTTCGGCTTCACCTGCAGCGGATAGACGTACATCTACCCAGCCGGTGAAAAGATTCTTCGCATTCCATTCGGATTCGCCATGGCGTAGCAGGATTAATTCGTAGTTCGACATGTGCTCATCTTGCCATGTGCAAGGCAAATATTTAAATCAGGTGCTTAAAGGCATCGAGATTCGCTAGCGATTCACCTCGACTAACTCGCCATGCCCATTCGCGGCGGATGGCGTTGGCAAAACCAAGTTCCAGCAATGGATTAAATGATGAATCTGAATATTGCAGAACTGCACCAACTAAGCGATCAATTTCGCGATCAGTTACGGCGCTGAGCGGTAAACGGCCAACTAAGAAGATATCGCCGAGTTCGTTCGTGGCAAATGCAATTCCGTACATACCGGCATTCTTTGCCAGGCACCAAGCATGCACTGCCGCTTCGTTTTCATCGGGCTTGCGAATTACGAAAGCGTTGATACTTAGCGAATGATCACCGACGATTAGTGCGCAGTGAGTTTGTAACTTCTTCTCGCCCGGCAATGTAATTAGAAAAGTATTCGCATCTTTCTGATCGAATTCGAGATCGTGCGAATCCAGAAATTCTTCGATCACGATCCGTGGATCTATCGCTGCCACAGTTATCCGATCGATTTATTTATGCGGGCAGAGTCAGAGATAACTTGATCATAGATATCGAGAGTTCCGCGAGCCGTAGCATCCCAACCGAAGTGCGATGCATGTTCAATCGCACCCATCGAAAGAAGTACACGACGTTGTGGCTCTTGCAATAAACGCGCCAAAACGGATGACCAAGCGCGAGGATCGTGACCGTCGACAAGTACGCCAGAGATACCGTCGGCAACTGCCGTACGTAGCCCGCCAACTGCAGTGGCTACAACTGGTGTTCCGCAGGCTTGCGCTTCGAGTGCAACTAAACCAAAACTTTCCGAATAACTTGGCACACAAACTAAATCTGCTGCGCGATACCAGTTAGCAAGTTCCGCGCGTGGCACAGGAGGTGAAAACATAATTACATCATCGATTCCAAGCCAGGTAACAAGTTCTTTCAGACGTTCTACTTCACTTCCATTTGCACCAGATGCGCCACCCACGATGTAAACGCGAAGTTTCGGACGCAGATGTGGAGAGTGTGAAAGCATCTCGGAAGTTGCACGAATCAATAGTTCTGGGCCTTTATGCGGCTGAATTCGACCCACAAAGGTAATTACGTGAGCATCAGGATCAATGCCAATTACTTTGCGCGCTGCCTGACGACCAGCACCTGGAGTGAAGTTATAAAGATCAACGCCCGGTGTAACAACGTGAACAGTATCTGGGCACGCATCGTAGAGAGATACCAAGCTCGCCGCTTCCGCATCGGTATTTGCAGTTAAGGCACTTGCTGCCGCAACAATTTGGGTTTCACCCTGTACGCGGATCATTGGTTCAGGTGTTTCACCTTCGGCAAGATTTAAATTCTTTACTCGTGCCATCGTGTGCATGGTGTGGACCAATTGCAATTTCAAATCTTTCGCAACTGGCATCGCAACTTTTCCGGATAACCAGTAATGCGAATGAATGATGTCGTAGCGGTGATCACCTGAAAGCGCTTTCTTTAGTTCAGCGCTTAACTCGTTAAAGTGCTGAGGAACTTGCTCTTTAGTTAGATGGAGATCATGGCCAGCATCTAGGTGGTGCACATTTACACCCGGTGAAAGTTCAACAACTGCTGGAAGATCTAAATGATCGCGGCGAGTGAAGATATCTACTTCTACGCCTTGCGCCGCCATACGCGCAGCGCTTTCGGCGACATAGATATTCATGCCCCCGGCATCACCGATGCCCGCTTGTTCGAGCGGACATGTGTGAACCATCAACATGGCTACGCGGCGTTGCATACCTCAATGGTAGAGGTTGTTAAATCGTGGCGCGAATAGTGCCAATTACACGCGGGCCACCCATGACTTTTTCAGGGGCTAGCGGTGTATCGATTCCAAATTCATTTAAGCAGGCATGCACGATGGTGCGAAATGCACGAAGTGATCCATCGCTTACTTTAAATACAAAGGTGCGCCCGTCGGCAAGTGAACAAACATTTACTGCTTCGGCGCCATCTTTCATAAATAAGCCAGGTACTTGTTGCATCATCTCGGTGTTATGGCGACCTGCGCCTCCAACCATTTCCGGGAATTTACGTGCCGCATCCATTACATCTTGATGAATTGGATCAGTTGAAATTGTGATTGCGCGAATAGCGCGCGCTAAACCAATTACTGAAAGCATAAATAGCGGAGCCCCGCAGCCATCGGTTGAAGTAAAGGAAATACTTTCACCGGCTAAATTTTCTAGTTCTTCTTTGATGGCAACCTGCAACGGATGAGATTGCTCTAAATAACTATCAATAGGCCAACCATTTTTCACACATGTAGCCAACATTGCGGCATGCTTTCCGCTGCAGTTCATGGCGATTTGTGTCGGCGCTTTATCACCCCACGCGCGTCTTTCGCTATCTCCAAGGGGGCGATCAACTGCGCATTGCAGAGCGCTTTCATCTAGCCCGACACTTGCCAATATTTCGCGCGCACCGTCCATATGCATCGCAGCGCCGGAATGGCTAGATGCGGCAAGCGCCAATAGGCGTGGCACTAGCTGCAGACCATAGCGAAACATTGCAGATGCTTGCGCACATTTAACTGTAGAACGCGGAAAAATCTGAGTATCGATATCACCAAGTGATTTAAAGAGAGAGCCATCAGAATTTAGCATCGCCAAGAAACCGCGATGTTCGGACTCTACGAAACCATCGCGAACGTATTCGGCTAAGACCGCATCGTTAAACATATTTATTTGCCATTACTCGGACTGGCGTTCTAGCGAAGACCAGATATGTGCCTGCAGCTCTTGTCCTTCAGCGGCCATGTCGTAAGCAAAGAAGAGCTCACCCGCAACAAGACCATATAAACGCACGCCTGCTGTAACAATCTTGGCAGATGGCGCGGAATATCCTTGATCAAGAACTAATTGAATCTTCGGCCCTTCAAATTGTCCGACCCATCCTTCAGTGATTCCAGTGTTATGAGAAATCAAAACTTCTAAAACGTTATTTGGCTTAACGCGCCAGAAACCAGTTTCCGATGCGGCTGGACGAATGATTTCGCCTTCAGCATCAATGATCCAAGAACGCGAGTAGTAGTTTAGAAATGGACGACCATCGTGGTTAAAGACAACTTCGTGGGCGTATTCAAAACTTTCAATATTTGGATACTCACCGCGACCTTTTCCGCGCCAGGTGCCGACCATCCACGCAAGCGGATTTAGATCTGGATGCAGACCTTCAGGAATTGTAAAAGCCACTTAGAGTCTGCCCCTTCGATATGTGCGCGCATCACGTGCTTGAGATTCGCGGCGTCCCCGGAAACCGTAAATTAAAAGACCAACGCCAATAATTAATGAGAGTAAACCCAGTAAAACAGCGCTAACGATTTCCACGCCGTAATCTTACGGCCTTTAAAGCTTGCTAACCGTCCAGACGATCACGAGCATCGCCGCAAATACAACTAAACCCTGCGCAATCGTGGCCATCTATGCGGGCACAATCACTTGTTGGGATGCAGCCACGCCATCGACAGTTAACTGCGCATCTACTGGGGTATTGCGCTTAATAATTGCTAAAGCAATTGGCCCTAATTCATAGTGGCGCGCAACGGTGCCGAGAAAACCGACTTGTACTTCGCCATTCATTACAGGTGCACCTGGAGAAGGCATAACAACTTGGCTGCCATCTAAATGCAGAAGTACTAAACGACGAGGTGGATTTCCCAGATTAAAAATCTTGGCAACTGTTTCTTGGCCGCGATAGCAGCCTTTATTCATATGTACTGATTTATTGAGTACACCCAGCTCGTTTGGGATTGATTTATGGTCGGTTTCAAAGCCAATTCGAGGACGGCCGGCAGCAACCCGTTCAGCATCAAGGGCCCAAGTGCCAACTTGCATCGCAGTTGCGTCAAATGTTTCTTGCATCTGGGCAAGTTCTGCCCGCGGAACAAGTGCAAATGGTCCACCAATTTCATTTACTAAACCTGGTGCGCGTAAGACCACGTATTCATTAGTTGCATCACGAACATCAACGCGCAACATAAATTTCATCTTCTGCAGATAACCGATCAGAGTTTCGATGTAACCCGGATCTAGAACCAAACAAGTAGTTTCGCCATCATCAACTAAATTAAATTGATATTCCACGTGGCCTTGCGGATCCAAAATAAGAGCCGAAGTCCATTGTCCAACTGCGAGTTCAGATAAATGCTGGGTTGTTAAATCATGTAACCACTTCAGGCGATCAGCGCCACTGACCGCAATTATCTGTAGATGCGAAAGATCGGCCCACGCATTTCCTTCAAGCAGCGCTTTCTGTTCTTTATTTGGTTCACCAAAATGCCAAATGGCGCCCTTATCGACGCCATCTTCGACAAATACCGCTGTCATTATTTACTTAACGCAGGCAGCGCAGGTGCCGTAAATTGCAAAGTGAGTTACATCTGTTTTAAAACCGTAGTCGTCAGATAAATTCTGAACAAAGTTTGCGGCAACATCTATTGGCGCATCGCCAACTGAGCCACAAGTTCCACAAACCAAGTGCAGATGAGTCAACTCTTCTGCTGCGTGATAAGTAGCGCCACCGTGGCCCAAGTGCGTGTGTTGAACAAGTCCAACGTTTTCGAGCGTTTCTAGGTTGCGATAAACAGTTGAAAGATTGATTCCTGGGTGGGTTGCGCGAACTTTTTCCGCAACTTCTTCGGGGGTGGCATGTCCGAGTTCGCGAACAGCCGAGAGGACTAGCTCGCGTTGAGGTGTTAAACGCAAGCCTTTATCACGGAGTTCGTGCTTATCTGCCATGGCTTAAGCCTACCTTTAAAGTGAAATTACGAGATCTGCGGGTACGCCTTGCGCAGCGATTAACGCTTGTTCTACGCGCGCACCTGGTGCTTGAACTACGAGAGTCCAGGCACCAGGGGCGGCGAAGAAACGAAACTGTCCTTGCGAATTAGTTGGAAGCTCTGCGGTGAATTCTCCGTCGCGATCTAACAATCGCACATGTGCGTTACCGACTGGAGTTCCGTTAGGTACTCCGTCGTCCCCGTCCCTGAGTACAACACCTTGGATGATTGTTTGTGTTGTAACGTCAATGCCATCGAGTGATGGACCGCCAGGAGTTGCACCGCAGGTCTTCAACTTACGCTCCTACAGCTACTGGAACACCGACGAGTGAACCGTATTCAGTCCACGATCCGTCGTAGTTCTTAACGTTTGTAACGCCAAGAAGTTCATGAAGTACAAACCAAGAGAACGCAGAACGTTCTCCAATACGGCAATACGCGATGGTCTCTTTGGCAAGATCAACACCGGCACCGACGTAAAGCTCTTTTAGTTCAGCATCTGATTTAAATGTGCCATCTTCATTGGCAGCCTTTGACCATGGAATGTTTTTCGCAGTTGGGATATGTCCCTTAATCTGACCCTGCTCTTGTGGCAAGTGTGCAGGTGCGGCAAGTTCTCCGCTGAATTCAGCAGGTGAACGCACGTCAACGATATTTAAGGTGCCGATCGCTGCGATAACTTCATCGCGATAGGCGCGAATTGAATTATCGCGATCTTTTGCAACATAACGAGTTGCAGTGCGAGTTGGAACCTCGGTGACAAATGGACGTGCATCAAGTTCCCAACGCTTGCGCCCACCATCGAGCAAGCGCACATCTTGGTGGCCATAAACCTTGAAATACCAGAATGCATAGGTCGCAAACCAGTTGTTATTGCCGCCATACAAGATAACGGTTGAGTCGTTCGAGATGCCTGACTTAGAAAGCAGCGCCTCAAACTTCTCCTTTGAAATCAGATCCCGGATTAGCCCATCTTGGAGATCTTCGCGCCAGTGGAATGTGATCGCGTTCTCGATATGGCCCTGTTCGTAGAGCGTGGTGTCTTCATCGACCTCCACGACTACAACATTTGGATTATTAATATTCTCAGCGACCCAATCGGCGCCGACTAGCGATGTTTGACGTGACATATTTACTCCTAATTAGTTGGTTAAATTAAAGGGATTTTTTACAAATTACTTGGTTGTGCGCGTACGTACGAGCAACAAATAAACTTGGCAGCCCAAGCAGAAATTAAATGCCGCATTTAAGAATGCTGCGGCAAGTGCGAACCCAACTGCAACTGTAAAGACCCCACCGGCCCCAACAACAGATGCAATAACAGCGACTATCGCAAAACCAAGACCAACGCTCTGTGCAAATTGCGGAGGACGCACATCTTCAAAAGTAACTTCTGATTTAAGACGTGGCTTGATTAGCTTCTTATAGAAAAAAGCGTAAGGAGTGAAGTGTGGTCCGCGAATAGCACCGATTGCAAAGACAACAGCTTGAAAAGTAATTACCCATAGATTTGAAGTAACCAAGGCAATCGCTAGAACAAGCGTGGTTATCACTGCAGACCAACGTGGTCCTCGTGCATCTATTTGTGCTGACATTTTCTCTTCCTTAACTTGATTCGCTGATGGGTCGTTAAATTAGTTTTTAAATTGCAAACTACGAACGACACATCGCGCCAGTTAAGCGACCGTAATCAAGCACACGGCGCTTTGTGAAGTAACTGGTTTCAATGCGGAACATGGCATAAGGATAAAGAGGAAAAAGATATAACGCTAATTGCAAATATTTCGCAGTTGCCAGCTTTAGCCAATTGCAGCGAGCGCAGCAATTACTTGTGCACGTTTTGGCGTACCCATGGCGCGACCAACTTCAATGCCCGCGCCATTTAGAAACAAAGTTGTTGGAGTCGAAAGAATATTTAACTCACGCACTAGTTCCAGATGTGATTCGGCATCGATATGGGCATAGCGAACATCGGGCATCGTCTTGACCATATCTTCGAGCAACGCCTTAGTGGCCCGACATGGTGTGCAGAAAGCCGATGAGAACTGCACCATGGTGGCCCGAGAGCCAAGCTCGGTTCCCACTATCGCAGCGGTTAACTTCGGCCCATTGACCGTCTTCTTCTTGCGGAATTCACCGCGTGTGCGCTGAAACCAGATACCAAATCCAGTGGCTGAGACCAGCACAATGACAAGTGGAACGAAGGTTTTCACAGAGGTAGTCTAGGCGCTATGGCCAAGGTGTTGTTACTGACAAATACCAATGGCGCGAGCGCGGAAGTTCTTCCATCTCTTGCACTCTTGCAGCACACCGTAAAAATATTGCCAGCCGAAGCCAGCGTTCTAATTGATTCACCAGTTATGGATATCGTCTTTGTTGATGCGCGTCGCGATCTACCTGCAGCAAAGAACCTAACGCGTTTATTAACTTCAACCGGCGTTGGTGCCCCTGTCATTGCAATTACAACTGAGGGTGGCCTCTCTGCAATGAGCGCAGACTGGGGAGTCGACGATGTCGTGCTCGATACCGCAGGTCCTGCCGAGGTAGATGCACGTATTCGTATGAACATCGGTACTCATCTGGCAGCGCTTACCGCTGCAGATCCAACCGCGAGCGAAATTCGCACTGGTGATGTTGTTATTGATGAAAGCACTTACACCGCAAAAATCAAAGGTCGTTCACTCGATTTAACTTTTAAGGAATTCGAACTTCTTAAATATCTCGCACAACATCCTGGTCGCGTTTTTACTCGCGCCCAGTTGTTGCAGGAAATTTGGGGATATGACTACTTCGGTGGCACTCGCACCGTCGACGTTCACATTCGTCGCCTGCGCTCCAAACTCGGTCCCGAGTTCGAAGCAATCATCGGAACCGTTCGCAACGTTGGTTATCGCTTTACTCTTCCGAGCGGTGGCAAAGAGAGCCCTATTACAGAGCTGGTCTAACAACCATGCGCCATATTCTTAAAATTCATCGCTCATTAACTGATTCACTGCCAACTGCAAAACGCGACTACGTAATTCGCACCTTTGATCCAAAAAACGATAAGCAAACCTGGCTAAATCTCAATAATAAAATATTTGCGCACCACCCTGATCAAGGTAATTGGGCGATGCAGGATCTAGAAAATCGAATGGGTGAGGCCTGGTTTGATCCAGAAGGATTCTTCTTGGCCGTTAAAGGTGAAGAAATAGTTGGTTTTGTTTGGACCAAGATCCATCAAGATTATGTGAATCAAGAACCCGTTGGCGAACTTTACGTCGTCGGCGTTGATCCTGATCATGCCCACCAAGGTATTGGCCGCGCAGTTTCTGTCGCAGCGATTAATTACCTGGTTGCTAAAGGCTTAAAGCACTCAATGTTGTATGTCGATGCCGATAACGAAAAAGGTTTAGCGCTTTATACCAGCCTTGGATTTAACTAAGCCTTCTTCTTATATCCAACAGGACACTTTGGTGAAACGGCAGTTACCTTCTTCGTAATTTTGCCCTTAACACAGATGATGGTCATTTTCTTAGCTACCGGCGCAATTGACGGCTGCGATGCGGGTTCAGAACTGCCCGATGGCTTTGTGCTTGGCAATGGATTTGCCGCAACCGCAGTTGAATCCTGGGTCAGTTTAACTTTAAGAGTCGGTGATGAGAAAGTAAATCCCGATGCACTTAAATGAAGCCAGCCGCTATTCTCATTAACAACTGTGGTTGCCACACTCTGTTGACCTCCGTCAGAAGATGTCACACTAACCGATGCCGATATTGGTGCATCACTAAATTTGTATATGCAGCGCGCAACTTTTGAATCTATATATAAGTTGTATTTTCCTTGGAAGACTTTCCCATCTGCCAAGAAGTGCGGTGAGGCTACTTTGTAATCCAAAGTGCCAGTTTGTTCATTGTAAATAGGTGGAGTTGCTGTGTAAGTTGTGGAATTCGTAGTAACAAAACCAGCAAGAGTCTTAGAGTTTTTTATACATACGCTTGCAGCTTGAATATCCCGCTCAGGTAAGTTGTAGAAAATCCATTGCGTCGGATTTGCAGCGGCCTTATCTTTTACGATCTTTGCCCAGAGATTTAATTGCTCCATGGCGTAATTTCCACTAGATCCAGGATAGCTGGATCCGCCATTTGCATTATTTAGATATGGATATTGTTGGCGTTCAGCTTGTGTAAAGTCGTTAGGAAGCGCCCAACCAGCAAGAATTGGTACACGTGTTGATAAACCTTTCATATCTACTCGCGTGCCATAGCCAGTTAATTCGTAATCAATTTCAGGTGAATCGATGCGCCCATGCATCCATCCATTGATAACTTTTGAGAATCGAACAACCATTCCGAACTTAATGTCTTCGGGGAACGGCTCACGCATTGCGCAAACGCCTTCGCCGACAATTGCGCAAACATCAAATGGCAATTGACTTGGGTGATTAATTCCCATCGACATTGTGCCGTTTGGTTGCTTAGTAATGGAAGATACGTTTGCTTTGTAACGGGAATCTTTGACCATATTTACCGGATAAATAGCGGCACGAAAATCGCCACTGCCCCAAGGGTCTGAGCCTGGTGGTTGAGCAGACCATGTTGCGCCAGTGCGCTTTAGAGACCCGACACGAGAAACTATTGCAACGTAGTTGGTGGAGCCACCGCCGTGTTTCACATTTGGGATTTCCCAAACACCTGAAACCGAACCTTGAGGTAAGCCCGCTTCGGGATCAGCTTTATATGGATGGTCAACTTTTTCCGGGATAGATTCTTTAAAAATTCCTTTGATTCTTGCTGGTGAACCTGGAGCAACTGCATAAATGCTCTCAATACAATCAACTTCATTTGAAGATGTACAAGCTGGCATAAGAGCGTAGTACTTCATAAAGCTTGCATCTGCACAATTAGCATCTTTAAGCCCAGTGCAATACGAGATCACATTTGGTGGAGCCGCTGTTGCTAACTCATAGCTATATAGCAGCGAAGGCATTCGAAGAGTATCAACGTTCTCTTCAAAAAAGACTCCTACTTTATTTGAGTTATCGCCTCCATGGCTCAATGAATACTGTTCATCAATCGTGCCCGCAGCGCTTGTGAGAGCTGGACTTGCAACAGAGATCAGTGCAACAAAAAGCCCAGCAAGCCATCGTTTCATTCGACAAATATAACGAATCTTCACGCTGATGTGGAAGTTAATTTAGTGAATTTCCCCTAACGCGTTTATTAGCCATTTTAAATTGGCTTCTTCATGCTCCACATTATGAATATTGTCAAAAGTGAAGTGGCAGACACGGTTCCTCGTCCCAGTTGCATAGTGCATCCGATTATCAATCATTTGGCAGCTATTCAATGTATTCGCGTTCGGCAGATTTAAAAAGATCAAATGTGTGGCTGGTACCCACAACTCAGTGAAATACTTTTGTGACAACACTTCTCGGTAGAACCCGAATTGCAACTCCCTTTGAGCCGATTTTTTAAGCTCCTTCGAGGGTAAAATAGAAAACCACTCTGCGTCGTACTTTGTTTTGGAATACTCACTAAGAGTAGCAAGGATACGCTCTCGGAGAATTAGTTCTAACTCTCCGATTAATAAATATGTGTTTGTATATCTCTTCAGATTAGTTTTCACTTAGAGAGATTGCTACACATCACCGACATATATAGGTTGATATCAACAGGACAATCGTTTATCATTTGGTTACCGATTCAAGTTGAGATCACTGGCGAAAGTTATATCGATTGAATCAACTGTTCTAAGTAGGATCACTGGCGAAAGTTATATCTCTTAGGCTTTGTAAATGGACTTCACATTAATTGTGGGGTCCATTTGCGATTACAAGAGAGTTATCCAACTAAGTCAGCGCACATGGCGCGAAATGCCGCAGTGTGTGCATCAACATCAGCGGCTGTTGTTGCCGGTGACATCAGCGCCATATTGTGAAATGGCGTCAACAAGAAACCATCATTTAATAAACGTAAGTGGATGTACTGCTCGAGTTCGAAATCTCCTGATTCAGCAGCTTCGCGACCAGTGCGTGGCGCCTTACCTTTGAAGATGTACTCACCGCGCGCACCTAAACGGTTGCAATGCCAATCTAAATCAAATTCAGCAATCGCGGCATCAACTCCATCGCTCCAGCGGTCACCGAGTGAGATCATCTCTTTAAACGCAGCAGCCGTTAAAACTTCACCTAACGTTGCACGCATCGCGGCAAGTGACATCGCATTTCCCGCCAAAGTACTGCCGATTCCGCCAGTATCGATAATTTCTAACTCCACTAACTTCTTGATTGAGTTAGCAACATCTTCGGTCATTCCAAATGTTCCAACGGGGATACCGCCAGCGATTGCTTTTCCGATCGTTAAGAAATCAGGCTTTAACCCAAGGTCTTGCGTCATTCCACCAGGGCCAACTGAAATTGTGTGGGTCTCATCAATAATTAACAGCGCGCCGTACTTCTTTGCAAGATCCTGCACCGCTATTAAATAACCATCATCAGGCAGAACAATTCCCACGTTTGTCATTGCAGGTTCCATCAAAATCGCCGCAACATCACCGTGGGCTAGCGCAGCTTCCATGCCAGCCAGATCATTGAATTCAACTACGCGAGTTGTGACCGCAAGATCTACTGGTGCACCAAGGTTTCCTTCGCGCTTAACTGTGTTGCCGGCTTCATCAAGCGTTGCAAAAGTTTCATCAACGCTACCGTGATAGCAACGATCGATCACGATGATCTTGCTACGTCCAGTTATCAAACGGCAGTAACGAATAACGTGGCGGTTGGCATCCGTTGCGGTGACTGTGAATTGCCACTTTGGTAGACCAAATCTTGAAGCAAGCTCTTTGGAAACAACGGCGGCATCAAGGGTTGGCAACATCGATGTGATTCCGATATCTGCCTGGCGTTTGATGGCAGCGATCGTGGCATCTGGTGAGTGACCGGTCATCGAACCAGTGTCGCCTAAACAAAAATCAATATATGTATTGCCATCAATGTCGGTGAACTTCGCGCCTTTAGATTCCTTTACGAAGACTGGGTGCGCACCTGGCCACTTCGCCATCCATGACATCGGCACACCTTCATGCATGACCTTGCGCGAATCAGCAAATGCTTCTGCGCTCTTCTGATGTGTTGCAAGAAAACGTTCTTCTTCAACTTTGCGAAGCTGAGCTAAACGACCACGATCAATTTGTGTAGACATATCCCAATCCTATGTTTGACTGATTAACCTTCAGAAAATACAAATAGCGCTTCTATGTAATGCTCACCACTTATTCCCAAGTTCTGCGCATCAGGGGGTGCGGTCTGCGGTTCAACGCAAACGCCTTCGGGGTCTTCGTTATAAACCACCCACCAAGGCGCATCGGATTCAACATCAATGCGCGCGCAGTCTTCCCAAACAATCGCCGGTACGCCTTGTACTTCAGTAAATGCATCATCCCAAGGCCCAGCAGGTTGTGATACATATTCACCGGTTGGAATTCCTTCTTCATCGCGCTTAAGCATCTTCGCTGCTTTAAATTCTATTTCTGCACTGCCGCCACGATCGAGATCGCGTGGGAACCACGGATGCATTCCAATCCACGCTGGCAATGTGCAATCGCCTGGATCGTATTCAAGTGACCAACGAATTGCATCATCTAAAACTTCAATGGTTTGTTCAATGGTTGCACCGCTATAAGGCTTTGGCAGATGCAGCAAAGAACGGCCTGGGCCAATCTCTTGCCAAGAAGAAGTAAACCCGTAACCATGAATAGCATGGGGCGGAGTTATATTTGTTGGCAACTGAATTTCCTCGCCATCAGCGCCAAAGATGATTCCGTCGCGAATTCGCCCAGCCCAAGGACCCATCGCATACCATCCATGCGTCAACGGGTCTCCGCGGTAAGGAACGGCAAATTGCATTTCGCGCCAAGTGATCGATGTAATACGCGCACCGTTATCTAAATCAATTGCGATTTGAAATTCAGCATCATCGATAAATTGCACAGCACACCTTCTTAGAGTTTTGCTAGTTCGTGCTTGTATGGAGGTTGCGCCCCCGCACGAGAACACGTAATCGCGGCTGCTGCTGCTGCGCGCGCTAAGACTTTCTTTAGCCCTTCACCTTGCAGAGATAAAATTCCATCTTGCACCATCGCTTCGACGATAATCGCACCAACTGTGTCACCGGCGCCAACTGTGTCGACAACTTCAACTTTCACACCCGGAACTTCTTCGCTTCCGCTTTCGGTAAAGCCGATCGAACCATTGGCCCCGCGTGTTACAACAACTAGCGCTGCTCCATCTTTAACCCAACGCTTAGCAACTTCTTCATAACTCTGATTAGGAAATAGCCAAGCCAAATCATCATCGCTAACCTTGATAACACTTGAAATCGCCGCCCATTTTTCGACCGCAGCTTGATAAAGATCGCGATCGCCCATTACAGATGGGCGAATATTTGGATCAAAGACAATTGGTGCAAACTCAGCCACCTGAAGCGCCCAGTCGTATAAAACGCTTGCCCCAGGCTCAATAAT
>JAHECV010000082.1 GCA_024641555.1 Candidatus Planktophila sp. | reverse complement strand
GGCAGCGGCTTGGCCGGAATTTTGTTGATTAGTGGCTTGCCTCAAGTTGAAGATCATTTATTGGGCGTAGAAATTATTACCGAATATTTGGCGCGCCAAGGAGAGAACGCATGAGCATCTGGGTTTGCGGCGAAGTTTTAATTGATTTGTTGCCAGGAACTCCAGAGCGCGTAGCAGTTGTTGGTGGAGGCCCCGCAAATACTGCAAAGGCGCTGGCGCGACTTGGCCATGATGTTCACTTTATCGACGGAATTTCGACCGATGATTACGGAGTATCTGCGCGCGCTGAGTTGTTGGCTGATGAGGTGAAACTTGATTTAGCCTTAACGAGCGATAAACCAACTTGTTTAGCAATTGTCTCTTTGGGCGCTGATGGTGGTGCAACGTATGAATTTAAAATAGATGGAACTGCGACATTTGATTTCGGTTTGAATTGGTTGCCAGATCCTTCAGTGCATAAACCAAACGTGCTTCATATCGGCACGTTGGTGACGATTATCGAGCCTGGGGCAACAGTTTTATACGACTGGGCGCTGCAGGTGGCCGAGTTTGCACCAATTGTTTTCGATCCAAATATTCGCCCTTCCGTAATGGGAGATCGCGATCTCTACCAAGCAGCGGTTGAAAAATGGGCGGCAATTTCCAGCGTTATCAAAGTCAGCGATGATGATTTGGCTTGGTTATTTCCTGGGCAGGCCTATGAAGATGTAGCAAAGCGTTGGGTCAAAGATGGTGCAGCGCTCGTTGTTGTAACACGTGGGGCCAATGGTTCGATCGGCTTCACTGAAAGCGGAAGCGAAGAAGTTCCAGGTGTGAAAGTTGAAGTTGTTGACACAGTTGGCGCCGGTGACACCGTAGGTGCGATCATCGTTGAAGCAATGGTGCAAGATGGAATTTTATCTCTGCAAGGTGAAGGTTTGAAGAAAGTCTTAGCGCGCGCAGCAGCCGCGGCAGCGATTACATGTTCTCGTGCAGGTGCGCAACCTCCCTACAAGCACGAACTAGCCAAACTCTAAGAGGTAAAAAATGCAATTTATCGATGATGCAGAATTTCAAATCGCAATTGATTTAGATAATGGCGCGCGCATTACTTCGATTACATGGCGCGATATGCAATTTACAGTTCCTTATCGCGGAGAACCCGGCACTCATGGTTGGTATGCGATGGGTCCTTGGGCTGGACGTATTCGTGATGGAATATTGCATGGTGCTGATGGTGAAGATATTCAACTGCCAACAAATGTAATTCCGCCACATGCTATTCATGGTTATGGATTTATTTCATCGTGGCAAGAGATTGGCCCAGGGCGTTCGTTATTACACCTGCCAAAGCCTTACGGCGGTGCAACGATTGAGCAAACAATTGAAGTTTTAGATGATGCAGTTCGCTGGTCACTTGAATACGACCCAGGTGATTGCACATTGCCGGCGTGGATAGGAATGCATCCCTGGTTCCCACGCGATTTAGATCGTGGCGGCAGTGCAGAAATAGAATTTAAAGCGGCGAAGATGCTCAAACGTGATAGCGATGGAATTCCAACGGGTGAATATGTTCCGCAGCCTGCAGGGCCTTGGGATGACGCATTTACTGAAGTGCAAGGCGTACCGGCGATTGTTTGGGAAGACTGCGCGCGCATTGATATTGAATCCGATGCGCCTTGGTGGGTGGTTTATAACGAAGATCCCGAAGGTGTTTGCGTAGAGCCGCAGACCGCACCCCCTGATGCGCAGAACTTGGGAATAAGTGGTGAGCATTACATTGAAGCGCTATTTGTATTTTCTGAAGGTTAAAAAAGAAAACATAGGATTGGGATATGTCAACAGAAATTGGTCGTGGTCGTTTAGCGCAGCTTCGCAAAGTTGAAGAAGAACGTTTTCTTGCAACACATAAGAAGAGCGGTGAAGCATTTGCCGAATCACGCAAAGTTATGCATGAAGGTGTGCCGATGTCATGGATGGCTAAGTGGCCAGGTGCGCACCCAGTCTTCGTAAAGGAAGCTAAGGGCGCTAAGTTCACCGACATTGATGGCAATACATATATTGATTTTTGTTTAGGCGATACCGGTTCGATGACCGGTCACTCACCAGATGCCACGATTGCGGCCATCAAACGCCAGGCAGATATCGGAATCACTTCGATGTTACCAACCCTAGATGCCGCAGTCGTTTCGAAAGAACTTGCTTCAAGATTTGGCCTACCAAAGTGGCAATTTACAGTCACTGCAACAGATGCCAACCGCCATGTTATTCGTTACTGCCGTTTAATAACTGGCCGTAGCAAGATCATCGTCATCGACCGTTGCTATCACGGCAGCGTTGATGAAACTTTTGCAACGCTTGATGAAGCCGGCAACACCGTTAAGCGCGAAGGAAACCTAGGCGCACCTGTTGATCTTGCGGTCACAACTCGCGTAGTTGAATTCAATGATTTGGCTGGCATGGAAGCTGCGCTAGCTCACGGTGATGTTGCGGCGATTTTGATGGAACCTGCGATGACTAACGTTGGCATTGTTCTGCCTGAAGATGGCTATCTAAATGCGGTACAGGATCTGGCTAAAAAGTATGGCGCTTTGTTAATTATTGATGAGACCCACACAATCTCGGTTGGCCCCGGTGGCATGACGCAAGACCTTGGGCTAAAGCCTGATTTCTTAACGATCGGCAAGGCAATCGCTGGTGGAATTCCCGTTGGAACATTTGGAATGACTGAAGATGTTGCTAACTCAATCAAGAAGTTAGTGGAGCTAGAAATTATTGATACCGGAGGAATCGGCAGTACTTTGGCGGGAAATGCGATGTCACTTGCTGCGATGCGTGCAACGTTAAGCGAAGTCTTAACGGCTGCTGCGTTTAAAGAGATGATCGCGTTGGGCGATCGCTGGAGCGATGGAGTTGATGCCGCGATTGCGGAATTTGATTTAGATTGGCATTGCAACCGTTTAGGTGCGCGCGGTGAGTACATCTTCAAAGGTAAGGCGCCGCGCACTGGTCGCGAAGCTGCTGAATCAGGAGATTTTGAACTCGAGCAGTACATCCATTTGCGTTTATTAAATGATGGTTTCTTGTTGACGCCATTTCACAATATGGCGCTGATGTCGCCGGCAACAACGGCCGCTGATGTTGATGCACATACTGCGGCATTTCGCGCCATGTGCGCTGACTTAGTTGGCTAATTTCGCTAAGTAAAAGAGAAAGCCCCACATCACTGTGAGGCTTTCCCATCCCGCTTAAGTCATTTGATTCGCAGAATAAGACTTGAGCTTATTGATTCGAGCGATTTAGCTTGCGCCAGTGATCTCACTCTC
The DNA here is from genome assembly GCA_024641555.1 of Candidatus Planktophila sp. The sequence continues at coordinate 452 of JAHECV010000082.1, read as the reverse complement.
GAACCGTTGAGATGAGTATAAAGATTAAGGCTGTCGGCATTCAACCTTATTAAAAACTACTTTGCGTAACTTAGTTAAACCCAAGGCTGGTATAAAGCGCTAAACCTTTTTCGTTATCGGCATCGACATATAGCATTGAGTGTTTTAATCCTTTAGCAACTAGGTAATTAATCGCAGCAACTGAAACTGCGCGGCCAATACCTTGATGAGCGTGATCTGGGTCAACGCCGACCACGTAAAGCTCGCCAACGGGTTCTTGATTTACATAATCTTGATGGATCTTGGTCCAAACAAAACCAACGATTTCTTCATCTTTAATTGCTAAGAAGAATCCTTCGGCATCAAACCACGCTTCAGCCATACGGTTTTCTAAATCCTGCATCGCCCAATTACCTTGATCCGGGTGGTGCGCAAATATTTTATTGTTGAGTTCGAGCCAACTTTGCTTATCC
>JAHECV010000070.1 GCA_024641555.1 Candidatus Planktophila sp. | reverse complement strand
CATCGCCGATCCAGACTGTATGTGCTTGATCACCGGCAAGTGCGCCTTTGTAGTTAACACGAGATTTAGCGTTAGGAACTTTATGATCGACAAACATGCGATGCTCGAAGAATTGACCAGAGGTTGCAAAGTAAACTCCGAGAAGTTCGCATGATGCTCCTGGTGCAATGAAATCAACAGTTGGCAGCAAGCGAACAAGTGATCCGCCAACAGTTACAACGATTGATTTAAATGTTGCGTCGCGGTCAACGATTGCATGGTGGCGACCAGAGTGGATGGTCTTTCCATCCCACTCTTGTAGAGAAACCAATGTCAGGTTGGCACCTGGTGCGACAGAGATTTCAAGGTCTTCCGCTAGATGTGTATCTCCAGTGTTCTCGATAATCACAGTCGCCTTTGCGTGGTTTTCGATCCGTATTTGCACACGGGAAATTTCCGCCGAGTCTGTCGCCCCCGTAATGCGATTTAGAAAAATTGGGGCCGCAACTTCGGTATCTGCCTTAATAGTTAGAACGGCGACATCTTTTGCGTTTTCGCGGATGCGACCGACGATCGCATCATCACTGTCGGTGAGTGGAGCTGCCAGTTCACGTGAGATTCTCTCAAAACTAACGCCTGCAACTGGTGCGCCTTTAAGTGAGAGAGAATTGCGTTGGGCAATTACCGCAGTACCGTCATGAAGGCCGCCTAAGCGCTTTAACGGAGTAAAACGCCAAGCTTCTTCACGCCCAGTCGGCGTTAAGTAATTTGTTGTAAGCGTAGACATTAACCGACAGCACCTTCCATCTGAAGTTCGATGAGACGGTTTAACTCAAGTGCATATTCCATCGGAAGTTCGCGAGCGATTGGTTCGATAAATCCACGAACGATCATCGCCATCGCTTCATCCTCAGTTAAGCCACGAGACATCAAGTAGAAGAGTTGATCATCGCTGACTTTTGAAACAGTTGCTTCGTGGCCCATCGAAACATCGTCTTCGCGGATATCTACATATGGATAAGTGTCAGAACGTGAAATCGTGTCAACCAAAAGTGCATCGCACTTTACGGTGCTCTTTGAGTGATGCGCTCCTTCTTGAACCTGAACCAAACCACGGTATGAAGTGCGTCCGCCACCACGTGCTACAGATTTAGAAATCACTGACGATGATGTGTAAGGTGCTGCGTGAACCATCTTCGCACCAGAATCTTGGTGTTGTCCGGCTCCAGCAAAGGCAAGTGAAAGAGTCTCACCCTTGGCATGAGGACCCATCAACATAACTGCTGGATACTTCATGGTCACCTTAGAACCGATATTGCCATCGACCCATTCCATGGTTGCACCTTCGGCACATGTTGCGCGCTTGGTTACCAAGTTGTAAACGTTGTTAGACCAGTTTTGAATTGTGGTGTAGCGAACGCGCGCACCCTTCTTTACAATAATTTCAACAACTGCTGAGTGAAGTGAATCTGATTTATAAATAGGCGCTGTGCAACCTTCTACATAGTGAATGTAGGAGTCTTCATCTGCGATGATCAAAGTACGTTCGAACTGGCCCATGTTCTCGGTGTTGATGCGGAAATACGCCTGCAATGGGATATCGACGTGAACGCCCTTTGGAACGTAGATAAATGAGCCACCGGACCAAACTGAGGTGTTTAGCGCTGCAAACTTATTGTCACCCACTGGGATAACTGATCCGAAATACTCTTTAAAGAGTTCAGGGTGCTGCTTTAGCCCGCTATCGGTATCAAGGAAGATCACGCCTTGTGCTTCTAGATCTTCGCGGATTGAGTGATACACAACTTCAGATTCGTATTGTGCGGCGACTCCGGAAACCAAACGTTGCTTTTCTGCTTCTGGAATTCCAAGTCGATCGTAAGTATTTTTAATCTCTTCTGGAAGATCATCCCAAGTCGCAGCCTGCTTCTCAGTTGAACGTACGAAGTATTTGATCGTGTCGAAGAAGATTCCGGAAAGGTCTGATCCCCATGATGGCATCGGCTTCTTCTCAAAGAGCGACAAACCCTTAAGGCGTAGATCTAACATCCATTGTGGCTCACCCTTTTTGGCAGAGATATCGCGCACGACATCTTCGTTTATGCCACGTTTGGAGTTTGCGCCAGCATCGTTGCCATCTGACCAACCGTATTCGTAGTTGCCGAGACCATCGAGCTCTGGATGTGCTGTTGTCATTTTTGCGCCTTTCGGGCTGTTGGTTGAGTTTTAACCTGAGGTATATAAGTTGTGCAAACACCATCACCGTGCGCGATAGTGGCTAAACGTTGTACGTGGGTACCGAGCAAATTGGAGAGCGCTTGCGTTTCAGCTTCGCATAACTGCGGAAATTCGGCGGCAACGTGGGCAATTGGACAGTGGTGCTGACAAAGTTCTTCACCGGTGCCGCGTGGCCCAACGCTTGCGGCATAACCTTGTTCGGTTAAGAACTCGGCGAGCGCGGCAACTTTATTGCTGCTCTTAGAAACTTGCCCAGCAGCTTTGCGAGAGATGTCATCGGCGCGAGATTGGGCAAAAGATTTGACTAAATGCTCCCCCGATTGCGCTGACATAAATTTAAGCGCGGCAACTGCTAAATCATCATAAGAGTGTTCAAATTTTTGGCGACCGTTATCTGTCATCACGAACACTTTGGAAGGGCGACCGCGCCCGCGAGATGGTGCAACACGTGGATCGCGCGCTTCTAGAATTCCATCTGCAACCAAGAGATCTAGGTGGCGGCGGATTCCGGCGGGAGTTAAACCTAAGCGCTCACCTAGAACCACCGCCGAAGAGGGGCCATTTTCCAAGATTGAGCGCGCGACGGCATCACGGGTGGGAAGGTCATCCCCGACCACCGCTGCTGGACGCTCTTTTATTTTCACAACACTATTGTGTCTTAATTCATGGCATCTTGCTACTTGTAGGCCAGTGATATGGAGCGCGGGCGAGCTCTCACGGTCATAGGCTAGGTACATGAAGTTGCGCAGATTCCTATATGGCGCCCTGCTTACCTTGCAGGCAGGTTTGGTACTTACAGGTGGCGCAGTTCGCCTAACCGGATCCGGACTTGGCTGTCCGACCTGGCCAGAATGCACACCAGGTTCATATACCCCGGTTCCCCATCAGGCCGAGGGCCAATTGCATGCGTGGATTGAATTTGGAAACCGATTGCTTACCTTTGCCCTATTCGCCGCAGCGATTGCGGTCTTGGCTCATGTATTAATTACGAAACGAAGAGATCTTCGTGGCCTTGCGGCAGGTCAGCTTCTCGGAATTCTCGGACAAGGAGTTTTGGGTGGAATTACAGTTCTTACCGATCTCCATCCGCTGCCCGTTGCCGGCCATCTCCTACTCTCCATAATTTTGATCTCCGGCGCTGCCTCACTTTATTCACGTCGTAATTTGCGAGCTGCAAAGCGAGAAGATTTAGAACCGCTAACGAAGAAGATTTCATTGGCTCATATCGCGCTCTCATTTCTGGTAATTGTTCTAGGAACTTTAGTTACTGGTTCTGGTCCACATGCCGGCGATGAAAAAGCCCGCCGCTTTGGTTTTGATATTCGCACCATCGCTTGGATTCATGCCGATCTCGTAATCGCCCTCTTCGGACTTACCGCAGCGTTCTACATTCTCGTACGCAGTGATAAGGAATTGGCCCGCGCGATTGCGGTATTTACTGTAATTGCGCTCGCCCAAGGCGCGATCGGATATATCCAATACTTCACTGGAATCCCTGAAATACTTGTCGCTGCGCATCTTCTCGGCGCAACCTTGGTTTGGATCGCAGCGTGGCGAATCAGAATTTGCGTTACAAAGATATTGCTTCCTAAG
>JAHECV010000052.1 GCA_024641555.1 Candidatus Planktophila sp. | reverse complement strand
GTTCTTATCACGGCAATACAGGCGCTGCGATCAATGCAACTGGCGACCCACGTCGTTTCCCAAATGAATTTGCTTTCGGACATGTTCACTTCTGGGGTCCTTACCTTTACCGCACTTCATTTTGGGCAACCGATGAAGCGCAAGAATGTGCGCGCGCTTTAGAGCACTTAGAGCAGACCATTATCTTTGAGGGCCCAAATACAATCGCGGCGATCTTAATCGAATCAATTCCCGGCACTGCTGGCGTACTCGTTCCACCAAAGGGATATCTCGAAGGTGTTCGCGCACTTTGCGATAAGTACAAAATTCTTTGGATCGCTGATGAAGTTATGGCTGGTTTTGGTCGCACCGGTAAGTGGTTTGGTTACCAGCACACCGCAGCTACTCCCGATCTAATCACCTTCGCTAAGGGCGTTACATCAGGTTATATCCCACTTGGTGGCGTAATCATCAGCGGTGATGTGGCAAAGACATTTGATGAAACCGTTTTCCCAGGTGGACTTACTTACATGGGCCATCCACTTGCTACAGCAACTGCGGTTGCAACGATTCAAGTAATGAAAGAAGAGAAGATGGTTGAGAATGCAGCGACTATCGGTGAAAAGATTCTTGGCCCTGGCCTTCACGAAATGGCAAAGAAACATAAGTTGATCGGCGATATTCGCGGCGTGGGCGTCTTCTGGGGCGTTGACCTAGTTACAGACCGCGCAACTCGTGCACCTCTTGCACCTTATGGCGCATCAAGTCCGGCGATGAATGAATTAGTGGCGGCCTGTAAGAAGAACGGGCTGATGCCATTTAATAACTTCAACCGTATTCACTTGTGCCCACCATGCAATATCACTGAGGAAGATGCCAAACGCGGTTTAGAGATTATTGATAAATCACTTGGTGAGATTGCCAAGCATTACACCGGCGCTTGATTTCTTAAAACAAATCTAGCTAAACGTTAAATCTAAACTCTACGACGTCACCGTCGGCCATTACGTAATCTTTACCTTCCATGCGTACCTTGCCTTTGGCCTTTGCTTCGGCCATATTTCCCGCAGCAATTAGATCGTCAAAGCTAACGATTTCGGCTTTGATAAATCCTTTTTGGAAATCTGTATGAATAACTCCTGCCGCCATTGGCGCGGTGTCACCTTTGTGAATTGTCCATGCGCGTGCTTCTTTTGGACCAGCAGTTAAATAAGTCTGTAGTCCAAGAACGCTAAATCCAACGCGAGCAAGTGTTGCAAGCCCTGGCTCTTTCATTCCGATTGATTGCAGAAGTTCGAGCGCATCTTCATCGCTGAGTTCGGCAAGTTCTGCTTCGGTTTTGGCATCAAGGAAAATGGCTTCTGCGGGAGCCACAAGATCAGCTAATTTCTTGCGCAGATCACCATCGTTAAGTTCGGCGGCATCAACGTTAAATACATATAAGAATGGCTTGGCGGTTAGCAGGTGAAGATCGCGCAGTAGTTCGAGGTCCAGACCTGAAGATGAAAGTGGCTTTCCGCTTTGAAGGTGCGCTTCAGCTTTCTTAACCGCTTCTACAACTGGTGCCACTTCTTTATTGGTGCGCGCTTCTTTTTCCAGGCGTGGCAAAGCTTTTTCAATAGTCTGTAAATCAGCGAGCGCGAGTTCGGTATTAATAGTTTCCATATCGCTGCCGGGATCAATGCGCCCATCAACGTGCACAACATCGCCATCGTTGAAGACGCGGATAACCTGACAGATCGCATCGGTTTCGCGGATATTGGCTAAGAATTTATTTCCAAGGCCGGCGCCTTCAGATGCGCCCTTAACTATTCCGGCGATATCTACGAAAGAAAGGGCGGCGGGAAGCAGTTTTTCGGATCCGAAGATTTCAGCGAGTTTGGCTAAGCGCTCATCCGGTACGCCCACGACGCCGACATTTGGCTCAATGGTGGCAAAGGGATAGTTGGCGGCAAGAACGTTATTTTTGGTGAGCGCGTTAAAAAGGGTGGACTTTCCAACGTTTGGCAGTCCGACGATTCCAATTGACAGGCTCATAAGGAGTAGAGCCTACGCGCCATTGTCGGTGCTTCCTGCCACGATAGGCCCATGTCAAGCGCGCTAGTGGCCATTCTTACACTCGTTATCGGGCTCTTAATCGGCCTGGTCCTCGGATATTTCATCGCAAGTCGTCGCAGATCAAGCGATGGCGTCTCTGCTGCAGAGTTCGCATCTGTTCGCGCGGAACGCGATCTCTATAGAACCGAACGCGATAACGCGATGGCGGGTTCAAAACTTGCCACCGAAATCGAAGCGATGAAATCGGCGATGGAGAAATTACAGAAAGAAGCATCTGATGCCGACCGACGTCGCATCGAAGCCGAATCCGATATCCGAACCCAAGTTAAGGCGATGTCTAACCACAACGAATCACTCGTTGCCCAGACTAAGGCGATCGCTGGTGCGCTTTCACATTCACAAAAGCGTGGAAAATTTGGCGAGGCACAACTCGAGTTAATGCTCGAAGATGCTGGACTACATAAAGGCGTCGAATACACCGCACAACGTTCCACCACCGATGATGATTCATCCGGCATCCCCGATATCACCGTGCGCATGCCAGGTGGCACCAAATTGTTTATCGACTCCAAGTTTCCCTTCGATCGCTTTATCCAAGCGCATGAAGTTGAAGACGGTGCCGAGCGCGAGCGTTTATTTATCGAACATAAGAAAGATTTGGCAAGCCACGTTGCCGCTCTTGCAAAGCGCGGCTATCACGAGTCCCAAGATTCTCCAGATTTCGTAATCCTCTTTGTTCCATTTGAATCGCTGCTAACCGAAGCGCTCCGCGTTGATCCACTCTTCCTCGAAAGCGCTTTTAAGTTAAATGTCACTATCGCAACGCCGACTTCGATGATGGCGCTGCTGCGTACTATCGGCAACGTTTATTCACGCAACTCTGTCGCACTAAACGCTGAAAACATTGCCAAATCCGCAGGTCTATTTATGAAAGATCTAACGCTGCTACATAGCAAGATCATCAAAGTCGGCACCGCACTTAACTCGCTATCTAAGGCCTATGGCGAATTAATCCCAACGGCCGAATCAACAGTTAAGCGCGCTGCAGCTAAAATCATTAGCTACGGAGTATCTGGAGATAAAGATAAACTGGCGCTTGCTTACCCAGATATTCCAGCGCCAGTTCGCGAGTTAAAGAACGCCGAACTCGGCGGCGAAGAAGATTTCATTGATGCCGAAGAAGTAAAGGACGAAGAATGAGTTCAGCAGCGACAGCAAAACCTTTAATTAAAGGCCCAGGTCTAAAGAAAGAGGGCGTAGTTGTTCTGCAAACTTTCTTTATCGCGCTCTTTGCAGGATTCGAACTTCTACTGCGGAGCGGCGCCGGCGTTATCTCTGGCGTAATCGTTTGCGTTGTTCTCTACGGCGGACTTCGTTTTGGTCGCACCGGCACAACCTATGTTTCAGTTGTTACCCCACCGCTGGCATTTGCCTTAACCGTGTTCATTTACTTAATTCTCTCCGACGGTATCAAGCCTTCACGTCTTGGCCTAGATTTCATCGCATCTCTTGCAGGCATCGCGCCTTACTTACTTGTCAGCGCGATTTATGGCTGGTTTGCATTTCTAAACGAGAAAGCTAAAGCGCGTAAACCAAAGCCGCGCGTTTAATTTATTTGCCGGCAGTCTTCAAATCTTTACGCAGCTCTGGTGGCAGAGCAAAGAGTAAAGATTCTTGAGTTGCAGTAACTTCTTCAACACTTCCAAAACCGCGTTCTGCCAGCCAAGCAAGTAAATCGCGAACCAATATCTCAGGCACCGACGCTCCGCTTGTCACGCCAATGGTTTCAACGCCGCTTAGCCATGCATCATCTGCTTCTTCAGCGTAATCAATTAGATAAGCGTTCTTTGCGCCGTATTCCTTGGCGACTTCCACAAGGCGCA
>JAHECV010000124.1 GCA_024641555.1 Candidatus Planktophila sp. | reverse complement strand
TAAAACTTGAGAGAGATTGGTAAAGGTAAAGATCTCCATCTGCGACATGAGAGATGCTTCGGCATAATTTTCTGGTGATACCAGCGCGCGTTTGATTCCGGATTTATATGCGGCAATTAACGCTGGTAAAACACCGCGCACCGAACGGATGCGACCATCAAGTGCTAGCTCACCCAGAATCGCAACACCGTCTAACGGCGCTTGCGGCAAGGCGCCATTGGCGATCAAAATTGCTAACGCGATTGATAAATCAAATCCGGATCCGCTCTTTGGCAGCCATGCGGGTGAAAGCGAGACGGTAACTTTCTTATTGGGCCAGACTTCATTTGAATTGAGTAACGCGGCACGGACGCGATCGCGCGATTCGTTAAGCGCGGCATCAGGTAACCCCAGCAATGCGTACATCGGCAAGCCATCTGCAATATCTACTTCCACCGAAACTACCGCGCCATCTAAGCCGTGAAGTGCGATGCAAGTTGTCTGTCCTAAGCTCATAGGATTGCGCCGCGATATTCCAAATTATGTTTTCCATCGGCTGCGATAAGAATCGCAACTACATCGATTGCATATTCACATCCCAAACAGCCATGAGTTGCAAGCCATGCCAGGGCTAGCCGCTGCATGCGATGGGCTTTATCTCGGTTTATCGCTTCAAAGGGATGGCCAAATGCCAACGACGAGCGCGTCTTAACCTCTATGAAATGGAAAATCCCATCACCGCTGAGCGAGACTAAATCGATCTCGCCTTCACGTACCCGCCAATTCCGATCGAGGATCTCATCCCCACGCGCTTTTAAATAATCGGCGGTAACTTGCTCGCCAAAGGCGCCGGTTTTTTGGTTATTTTTCTTCTCGCCCACTTTGCTCATGGCGCGCAGGTTAAAGAATCTGGCAGACAGTTAATTCAATTTGAAAAGCGCTTGTGTGTAATTATTGAAGAAGCGCTGCGATATTTGCAAACGATTGGCGATGTTCTATACACGGTCCGTGCTCTTGTAAAGCTGCGGTGTGAGCTTTGGTGATATAGCCCTTATGTTTGGCAAATCCGTAGTTTGGAAATTTAGAATCTAGTTCGCGCATGGCGCGGTCACGAGTTACTTTGGCGATAATTGAAGCTGCGCTAATGCAGGTCACCACTTGATCGCCTTTCCACACAGCAACGTTGGGAATTGCTAATCCTTCAATGGCATAACCATCGGTTAGTACGTAATTAGGTGTTACGGATAAGCCCTGCACCGCACGGCGCATTCCATCGAGATTTGCAGCATGGACTCCGCGCGAATCAACTTCTGCAGCAGGGACAGTTACTACGCTGATTGATAAGGCGGCGGCGGTAACTACATCAAATAACTTTTCGCGTTCTAGTTCAGAAACATCTTTGGAGTCGCGAACTTTGGCCAGCTCAGGCGCAAATGGGTCGGCGAGAACTATCGCAGCAATTACTAGGGGGCCGGCGCAAGCGCCACGTCCTGCTTCATCGACTCCGGCAAGTGGTGTGATACCTGCTTCGATTAGCAGAGATTCAATTACCTTCACCATTTAAATGCGATTTGCTACTTAAGCGAAGAGTATGAGTGAACTATTCCTAAATTCTTAAGTGGCCAGATAATTCCAAGTACGCGGCCGGTTACTTTAGATGTCGGCACCATTCCGTGGTTAATATCTTCTTGGTGAAAGCGCGAATCCGCACTTGCTGCGCGGTGATCTCCCATTACCCAGATTTTGCCTTTAGGAACGGTTACATTGAAATTGGTATCACTGGCAGAATTTCCGGCAAAAATATATGGCTCATCAATTTCAACGCCATTGATCATCAACTTCTTATTCTTAGAACAGCATTCGACTTTATCGCCAGCTACGCCGATTACGCGCTTAACTAGATACTGTTTTGCCGGATTTGGAAGTACACCGACTGCGACTAGGCCTTCTTTAACTTTGGCTAAATACTTATTTTGATCACCCGTGTATGGCTCTGGTAGCCAATTGTCAGGATCGCGAAATACAACTACATCTCCGCGGTGAATTGCGTTGCTGATAAATGGCACTTTATTTACCGCAACGCGATCATTTATTTGAAGAGTGTTCTCCATAGAGCCCGAAGGAATATAGAAGAACTGAACTAAAAATGATTTGATGACGAGCGAAACTGCGAGCGCGACAACAACAAGAATAGGTAACTCGCGTAATAGCGAGCCCTTACGTGGCATTAGAGAAGAGTTACTTATTCAGCAGGCTTGTCTTCAGCTGCTGCTTCAGCCGCAACCTCTTCAACTGCCACTTCCGCAACAGGTGCTTCAACAACAACCTCAGCAACAGGAGCTTCAACAACAGCCTCAACTACAGGTGCTTCAACTACAACTTCCTTCTCAGGAGTTGAAAGGATTCCGTCGCCGTAGCCTTCGATGCCATCGCGCTTTTCGCGGATCTTGGCTGCCTTACCGCGCAAGTCGCGGAGGTAGTAAAGCTTGGCGCGACGTACATCGCCCTTCTTTACGAGTTCGATCTTTTCAATAACTGGTGTGTGAACTGGGAATGTACGTTCGACTCCAACACCGTAAGAAACCTTACGGATTGTGAAAGTTTCGCGAACGCCATCGCCTTGGCGACGGATAACGATTCCTTGGAAGACCTGGATACGGCTCTTGCTACCTTCGATAACGCGAACGTGGATCTTGAGTTCATCTCCAGCGCGAAATTGTGGGATGTCATGGCGAAGTGACTTCGCATCTACGGCATCAAGAATGTTCATCGTATGGTCCTCATCTATTTCTTTAAGCGTTTGCAAGCGCAACTAAAAGTGCCGCGCAGACTGCGTATCTTGCCACAGAAGGGGGTCTGAGCGTAAATCGGCCAATTCCCCCGATCGGGAGGGACGGTTCTGGTGACGGCTCGCCCTGCCCAACTTTCGCACCTGCTGCGGGTATTCTCGCCCACATGACTGAGCTACGCCTAACCGGCAAGACCCCAGACGGGGTGCACCTGGCGCTCACCGATAACGATGGCAACGAACACACTTTGCGCATCAGCGACACTCTACGAGCCACCGTTAATCAGCCACGTCTGACCTCTGTCCCAGTTGGAGATGAGAACGAAGTGATGAGCGTAAAAGAGATTCAGCGACGTTTACGCGCTGGCGAAACAATGGAAGTTATCGCGCGCGATGGCAATATTTCGGTAGATAAAGTTGAACGATTCTCTGGTCCAATATTGCAAGAGCGTTTATTTATCATCGATCAGGTACATGCAGTTACTCCCCGCCGCGAAGGTAAAGATATCGCCAAAGATGCGCCAACATTTCTCGACATTGTTATTTCAAAACTTGCACCACGCGGAGTAGATATCGATGCTATCGATTGGAACACTTGGCGTTTAGAAGATGGCACCTGGACGATCGAACTTCACTATCCAAATCGTGATGGAGTTGGATCAGCGCAATTCTCATTCGACACCAATCGTCGTTCGATTACTCCGCTAGATGACAACGCCGCATGGATGACTGGCGAAGATGCTCCGGTTCGTCGCATTGAACCTGGTTTGGTTTATGCCGAGCCATCACATCCTTCGCGAATTGAAGAACGTACCGAGCCACGCGAACCAATCCGTATCGATAGCGCTCCGGTGCGCAGTATCTCCTCAATACTCGATGATCTTCCAGATAACGATCCAACTGACGAAGAATTCGAAGCGGAGATTAACCGCGAGACCCCGCGTTTAGTTTCTCTACGTGAAACACCAGAACCAGGCGATAGCCAAGACGGAATTACGGCACGCGCCAAAGTGCCTTCATGGGATGAAATCATGTTTGGTCGCAAAACTACCGAAGAACCAACTCCCGAAAACTAATTTGCTACAGCAGTAAGTAGCGGCACAAAACTTTCAATATCAGTTGCTCCGCCATGGTGGCCGACCATTGCGCTCTCTTGTTTTTCACG
>JAHECV010000096.1 GCA_024641555.1 Candidatus Planktophila sp. | reverse complement strand
AGCGAAAACCCCGCCATTGCTGACGGGGTTTTCTGCTGTGCTCTGGATAGAGCGCACACCAATGACTACGGTGAAAAAATTGTAGCGAAGAATTACATAAGTTTTCAATCCTAAAAGATATCCACAGAAAAAGTTTTCTTCCATATTCAAACGTGTGCATTAACTAATTTCCGCTTGTGTCTCGCTGTAGCTCAGCGGATAGAGCACATCGATGACTACGGTGCGGTCGCGAGTTCGAATCCCGCCAGCGAGACCACATCTTAGAAGCCCTGGGAATTAGTCATCCGGGGCTTCTTTGTTTTCCAACAGTGAGTACTCTTATCGCATGTCATTTGTTATGTATTCAACTAGCTGGTGTGGTTACTGCAAGCGTTTGAAATCTCAATTGGGTGAACTCGGAGTCACATTTGAAGAGATCAATATTGAGGAAGTACCGGGCACGGCTGAGATTGTGGAAGCGGTAAATGGTGGCAATCGCACCGTGCCGACTTTGGTTTTTGCAGATGGAAGTGCGATGACCAATCCTTCGGCGAAAGAGGTTGTAGATAAGTTGTACGAGATCTCGTACTAGGTGCTAGGCTTTCGGTATTCGAGAAATTAAGGAGCCGGCATGATTATTTCTGCATCCAAGGCGCGGGAAAAACTATTTCCTTTGATCGAGCAAGTAAATGATGATCAGATGAGCATCACCATCACCTCAAATGGCGGTAACGCAGTACTAGTCTCGGAAAGCGAATGGGAATCCATACTAGAAACGGCCTTTCTACTTCGCTCGTCCTCTAATCGCAAAGTGCTCGAGGCTTCACTGGCTGAGGCAAAAGCCAAGCAGGGCAAGAAAGTTAAATACACAAAGGGGCAGGTTCTCAATCAGTTGGTTGAGATCAGCTCAAAAAAAGGCTCTCCAGCAAAGAAATCCACAATAAAGGCGCGTAAGACAAAAGCAAAAGTTAAATAAGTCAACATTCGTCGATGGCTCCCAAACCGAATTTGCAGTCCATCTTCTACACAGATCGGGCGCTGGCCGATATTGAATATTGGCATAAGGAAGACATGAAAAAGTTTGAGAAAGTTGCCGCTTTAATCGAGAGCGTGATGCTTGACCCAACAGCGGGGTTAGGGGTTCCCAAGCCGCTGAAATACAGTCTCGAAGGTGCCTGGTCGCGCCGGATTTCTCATGAACATCGCTTGGTATATACATTTAACGCGACAACTCTCACGATTATTCAGGCTAGGCACCACTACTAGGTTAAATGAGCATGTTTATACGGGCTGACCTAAACTGGGGCTATGAAAATTTCCCGGTTCTCATTTGTTGCGGCTTTGGCGATTGTACTAGTTGGAGCGCCGGCATCGTCGGCTGCCGTTAAGGCGGGGGCGTCCTGCAAAAAGGCTGGGCAAGTCACAACGGTTGCGGGAAGTAAATTCACTTGCGTTAAAAAGAGCGGCAAACTGGTTTGGGTTAAGAGCGTTGTGAAGAGCCCGGCAGCGGTTGCGCCAACTGCAACTGCTACGCCATCACCATCAGTTGCGGGATACACAATGGAGAAGGTGAAAGCCAATGGAACTTCTTCTAGTTGCTGGAGCGCAATTAACGGAAACGTTTACGATCTAACGAAATGGATCAATTCACATCCTGGTGGGTCAAGTGCAATCATTTCATTGTGCGGAAAAGATGGAACCGCAGATTTTCTAGCAATGCACCGTAACCAAGGAAAGCCAGAAGCGCGTTTAGCTGGATTCTTGTTGGGACCGCTGGCTAAATAGTTATAGGTGGCGAATAAAAGCGGCAACTTCAGGGTTGCTCTTAATCTCGGCTAACTCTTGCTCAGTTGGCAGAGTTGGTCGATCGCGATCGACTTTTACAAGGCAGAGGAATCCAAAGGCTTCGTTATCGTCGGCGCGGTATTGGTGCCAAGCCCAAGATGGAACATAGACCAGATCATGAATTGCTAGTTGCAGAACTTCATCGCCAACTAAACAACTGCCCTTGCCCTTAATTGGAATTACCAAATGGGTGTGCTCGTGCTTTTCTAGGGTGGTGTGGCCACCGGCATCTACTTCGAAGTAGCGAACTTCCATGCCATCGTGATGGTCTTCGCCAAATAAAACACGGCGTGTTACATCTTTAAAAGTGGCGTTGCCATCTTCATCCTTATAGATGAGCTCTTCAACGTTGTGCCAACGATGTGGTTCGTGTTGGCTTACGTGATATTTGCTCTTGCTCATCTGGCGATTATAGCCGCGATAAGGATGTGGTGTTTAATTGGATTATGAGCGAACGCGAATGGGGCTTTAAAACTAAGTCTTTGCACGCTGGCACACAGCCAGATCCACAAACCGGAGCGCGAGCACTTCCTATTTACCAATCATCTGCATTTGTCTTTGAAAATACCGAAGATGCCGGAAATTTATTTGCGTTGCAAAAGTACGGAAATATTTATAGCCGTATCGGAAATCCAACAGTTGCCGCCTTTGAAGAGAAGATTGCAGCGCTAGAAGGTGGCATCGGCGCGGTTGCTACATCGAGCGGACAGGCCGCGCAGTTTTTAACTTTTGCCGCACTTGCGGGCACCGGCGATCATGTAGTTGCTTCATCTGCATTGTATGGCGGCACCTTGACGCAGCTAGATGTCACATTGCGTCGCTTTGGCGTGGATACAACTTTTGTTAAGAGCGATAAAGCGGAAGATTTCGCAGCGGCGATAACTGATAAGACTAAGTTTATTTATGCCGAGATGGTTTCAAATCCAGCTTCGCAAGTTGGAGATATTGAGGCTTTGGCCAAGGTAGCCCATGACGCTGGGTTGCCGCTGATTATCGATTCAACTGTGGCAACTCCTTATTTGGTGCGCCCAATCGAATGGGGCGCTGACATTGTTCTGCACTCGGCCACAAAGTTTTTAGGTGGACATGGCACAACTTTAGGTGGTGTCATCGTTGAATCCGGAAAATTTAATTGGGGCAACGGCAAGTTCCCAACTATGACCGAACCAGTTGCTTCATATGGGGGAGTTTCTTGGTGGGAGAACTTTGGAGAATTTGGATTTTTAACCAAGGTGCGCACCGAACAACTGCGCGATATCGGAGCTTCACTTAGCGCGATGTCGGCTTTCTTATTGGTGCAAGGCGTGGAAACTTTGGCGCAACGGATGCGCGATCACGTTGCTAACGCCAAAGTTGTCGCCGAATGGTTAGAAAGTGATCCGCGCATCGAATGGGTTAAGTACTCAGGGCTAGCCAGCCATCCACACAATGCGCGCGCTAAGAAATACATGCCCGAAGGTCCTGGCTCGGTATTTTCATTTGGCGTTAAAGCAGCAGGTGGTTTATCAGGTCGTCAAACCGGTGAGAAACTTATTAACTCAGTTCAGTTAGCCAGCCACTTAGCCAATATCGGCGATGTGCGCACTTTGGTTATCCACCCCGCAAGCACCACGCATCGCCAGTTAACCGATGACCAGTTAATTGAAGCCGGTGTGCCGCAAGATTTGATCCGCATCAGCGTAGGCTTGGAAGATATCGAAGATATCTTGTGGGATCTCGATCAAGCCTTAACTACTGCATCAGGAACGGTTCGCTAATGACCTACATCGAACCAAATGCGATGGAGCGCTTAAAGTATTTACAGGAAGCCAAAACCGTGGCGATTGTGGGTGCATCAGATAATCCATCTCGCGCCAGTTATTTTGTGGCCACTTATCTATTGTCGGCTGCGCACTTTAAATTATTCTTTGTAAATCCCAAGCTCGATGAAATCTTGGGGCAGAAGGTCTATAAATCACTGGCTGATATCCCAGAGCCAGTCGACATCGTCGATGTCTTTCGCAAGGCATCTGATATTCCAGGCGTGCTCGATGAAGCGATCGCGATTAAGGCCAAGACTTTCTGGATGCAGTTGGGTATTAAAGATGAGGTATCTGCCGAGCGTGGTGTGGCAGCTGGGCTAAATGTTGTGCAAGATAAATGTATAAAGATTGAACATGCCCGCTTTGCTGGTGGGCTAAACCTGGCCGGTTTTAATACCGGGGTTATCTCGTCCAAG
>JAHECV010000095.1 GCA_024641555.1 Candidatus Planktophila sp. | reverse complement strand
CGCAACCCTTTCGGTTTTGTCTCAAGCGGCTTTCCAAGGCGACCGGTTGGCAATAGATCATTGGTTAGCTCATCGTTTCTAAAAGTTCCATCGAATAATTGATGTGGTTTGCTGATTAATTTGGTAACCGTGTTATCGGCAGAAGCGTTCGGTAGTGAAAGGATCGAAAATAAAGAAATCAAAATTAACGCGGAAAATTTTTTCATCGCGCCTCAACTTCTGCAGAGGCATTGGTGCGCGCGATTAACTTCTTCTCATCTGGATAAGCCAAACGATCAACGATTTCACCAAGCGGGAACCAGCCAACTTCATCGACTTCACTTTCTTGGGGCGCAAGTAATCCGCCTGTTTCACGGAAGAGATAATGGTGAACCGTCTTGTGAATTCTCTTGCCACCCGCCATAAACCAGAAATCAATTACACCTAAAGATCTCTCGATAGCCGAATGGATTCCAGTTTCCTCGGCGACTTCACGTAGCGCTGCTTGCTCGGGAGTTTCACCTTCTTCGATATGCCCCTTTGGAAGGGACCAGAGAATTCTTTTACCTGTGGCATCTTTATGATCGATGCGGCCGATAAGTAGACCGTTCTTTCCGCTGTGGTCGATTACCAAACCACCGGCGCTTACCTCATCGACGCGTTTGGCATAACTCTTGGCAGGGTTCTTTGCCGGGCGCTTATTTGGAGCCTGCGCATCTTTGGCAGGTGAATCGTTAGAAAGTGGGGCGCGATGCGCGGGACGTTTACGCCTGCGCTTCTTCTTCGTACCTTCGCTGCCCGCACCAGGTGCCGGGGTCATAGGGCAAGGGTACTGCTCTAACCTTATCTATTGTGACGAGTGCATTGGGAGCCGCGGGAGAAGTTGCGATCGCCTCACTCATTAAGCGGGCACCGCTGGCAAGTTCGCTCGCCCAAAGTTTTGCCGCCCAAGGATTTCGCTTAGCTTTAGTTGGCGGGCCGGTTCGTGATGCGCTTCTTGGTCGACTCGGAAACGATTTAGATTTCACAACAGATGCTCGCCCTGAAGTTACAAAAAAGATTTTGCAAGCCTGGGCCGAAAACGTTTGGGATACCGGAATTGAATTCGGAACAGTTGCTGGAAAACGTGGAGACACAACAGTAGAAGTTACAACTTACCGAACTGAAAGTTACGACCCGGATAGCCGCAAACCAGAAGTTGAATACGGTGATTCAATAATCGGTGATTTATCACGACGTGATTTCACCGTTAATTCAATGGCGTTAGAACTTACAACAAAGCAACCAGAATTTATCGATCCATTTAATGGACTCGAAGATTTAGCGAAGAAAGTTCTAAGAACTCCATCAAAAGCCGAGAATTCTTTCTCGGATGACCCACTACGAATGATGCGCGCTGCGCGATTTGCTAGTCAACTTGGTTTTGAAATTGCACCCGATGTCTTGCAGGCTATAAAAGAAATGGCCGGGCGTATTTCAATAGTTTCTGCAGAACGCGTCCGCGATGAATTTACAAAGATGCTCATGTCAAAGAGTCCACGAACTGGAATAACAATTTTAGTTGAAACAGGTTTAGCCGAAATAGTTTTACCTGAGATCCCTAAACTACGTCTAGAAATTGATGAACACCACCACCACAAAGATGTTTACGAACATTCGATTACCGTTCTTGAGCAAGCGATTTCACATGAAGATCGTTTAGGTGGTCCTAATTTAATTATTCGTTTAGCTTCGCTCCTTCATGACATTGGAAAACCCAAGACGCGCAATTTAATTGCAGGTGGTGGAGTTTCATTCCATCATCACGAGATTGTTGGAGCGCGCCTAGCAAAAGCGCGCCTAAAGGCTCTACGTTTTGATGGCGAAACCATTGAACAAGTCGAGACTTTGGTTGCGCTTCACCTGCGTTTTCACGGCTATGGTGATGGAGAATGGACTGATTCAGCAGTACGCCGTTACGTCCGTGACGCCGGAGATCTACTGGTTCATTTACACGTTTTAACGCGCGCAGATTGCACAACTCGCAACGCCAAGAAAGCCGAGCGTTTGGCTAAAACTTACGATGCCCTGGAAGCGCGTATCGCAAAGTTAATGGAAGAGGAAGAACTTTCAAAGATCCGCCCAGACTTAGATGGTGCACAAGTTATGAAGTTACTTAATTTAAAGCCTTCTGCTGCGGTTGGTAAGGCTTTAGATTTCTTACTGGAGCTAAGGCTTGAACATGGTCCACTTGGGCAAGAGCGTGCGACACAAGAGTTACTTAATTGGTGGAGCAAAGAAAACTCGACCACGGAGTAAGCGAACTCCAGCCAGAAGATAAATAGCGGATACAAGTGCAGGTACAACGTAGGTATCGCCAGTATTCGGAAGTAGCAGCGCGGCAATAACAGCACCAGAAACAATTGCGCCATTTACTACCACGTCATATACCGAGAAAACTCGACCGCGGTAAATATCATCGATCTTCGATTGCACTAAAGCATCATTGGTAACTTTTAAACTCTGCCCAAATAGCGCCGTAACAAAGGCCGCACAAATTAGAGTTAACGGTGTTCTTACAAACAAGATAAAAAGTGGACCTAAAGTGCTGGCAATGAGTGAAAACCTCATCCAACGATGTCTACCTACTTTACGAACGCCATACGGTGCAGAAACTGCCCCCACAACAAAGCCAACTGCAGCAATCGATAAAGTAAAACTTAAACCTGCCAAACCTGCTTCACTATCTGCTGGATCATTAAAGGTGTTGCGCTCTAGCAAGAGCGCAATCAAAGTTAACGCGGTAATTCCACCGCGATGTATTGCGATTGCTGCAATTCCTCTTGCAGCATCGGTGTGTTTCCGTAGAAAACGGATACCTTCGCGCATTTCAATTATTCCTTGAGTAAAACTGGCGTTCTTGATCTCGTGATCGAGCGGACCAATCTCTTTTTTCTTTAATAGCGAAGCGAATAAGGCGGCAATTAAGTAGCAGAGCGCAGCAACCAAAATTATGTAGCCGTCAGCGTGATCTGCAGTTGTATCCCCATTAAGTAGGCGGCGCAGCCCTAGCCCGATACCGCCACCGAGAACCACCCAAACCGAACCGCCAGTGACAGCTAAAGCATTTGCACTGATCAAAGATTTACTTTCAATCATTAACGGTATTCCCGCCGAAAGACCCGCGAGAATTAAACGGTTAACTCCAAAGGCAATTAGTACAAAAATTGTTAACTCAACACCGGTGCGACCTTGAAAGATTAAAAGCGCAATCACCAGAAGCGTCGCTGATCTTGTTAAATTTGAAAACATAATCGCGCGTTGTCTAGAGATACGATCCAAAATTGTTCCAACAAACGGCCCGATGATGGAATAAGGAAGAAGAACCACTGCGAAGGCCAACGCCGCATTTAGCGCATTTGCTTGGCGCTCTGGTGAAAATAAAACAAAAGAAGCAAGTGCGCTCTGGAAAATCCCATCAGTCATCTGACCCATCCAGCGCAATCGAAGCAAACGTGAAAATTTGCGATCGGTTAATAGCTGCCAGACGTTCATAGTTAAAGGGTAGTCGGGCGAAGTCTGGAAAAGAGGATTATCCTTCTCTTACTATGCAATCTAAGCGTTCGTTCATCGATTATTCACTCGATAAGCGCGCCACATTAATGGCGCTCTTTCGTGGAGTAGTCGATGCCTGTGATGCCGATCCATATTTAATGCGAGCGGCGAAATATCATGGCGAGAAGGCTTCGCGAAACTGCCCAGTGTGTAAGAAAGATTCATTAGTCGAACTCCGCTACACATTTGGCGATCAATTAGGACAGTTCTCAGGTCGCATTAAGACAGAAGTTGAATTACTTGAAATGGAGAAAGAGTTTGGCGAGTTTGCGGTTTACATCGTCGAAGTTTGCCGTGACTGCTCATGGAACCATCTCTGCTCCTCATATCTATTAGGAGACGGAAATGAGCGAAAGCCACCCCGTCGCGTACGCACCTTAGAAGATGAAGATTGGGTTAAAGGGTAACCTTAAGAAATGATCCGTAGAAAGCTAATTCGTGCCGGTATTTTCTTAGCCGGCTTTGGTTTTATCGC
>JAHECV010000091.1 GCA_024641555.1 Candidatus Planktophila sp. | reverse complement strand
TGACGTGCGACCGCAATTGCTTCAAGCATCAGTGCCTCAGGTGTTTGAGCAGAAATAGTTATAACTCCAGCAGTTCTGTGAATTGATCGACAAATCCTAATCGACTTGCAATCGCCTCAAGTTGTTCATCTGGAAATAATTCAGCATCGTCACATAGCGCCGATAACTCCATTGAATTGACTCCAAGATCTGCCAGTATTTCCATGTGTCCGACAGGTAGAGGTTCATCATCTTCTTCTGGTGCATCTAAATCACATAATTCAAGGAATTCTGCAGCGACTTCATAATCTAGAGCACATGTAACATCGCTGAGAAACATACTTATATGCGAACCAAGCACGCGAATTAACATAAAAAATTCTTCATCAATTGCTAACAGAGCAATCGCACCACCATTAGTTTGTTGTGATTTAAGGCGATCAATAATGTGCGGTAGGTCATGGGCGTCAGGTAACACTGCGAGATTCCAGCGACCTTCCTCGTGCCAGGCCGCAACGGCGATATCGACCTCATTGGCGTTGGAAATTGCATCGCTCACATCTGACATATTGGCACTCATTTGGCGATAAGAAAACCCCTGTAAGGTAGGTGCTATGAAAGTTCACGTCGCCAACCATCCACTAATCACTCATAAATTGACCGTTCTGCGCGATGAAAGAACCGATTCGCCAACGTTTCGCCACTTGGTTGAAGAACTCGTAACCTTGCTCGCATACGAGGCGACCCGTGAAGTAAGAACTGAAAAAGTTGATATTAAAACGCCCGTAACTGCCACGACTGGTTTAAAACTTTCAGATCCTCGCCCCGTCGTAGTTCCAATTCTCCGCGCCGGCCTCGGAATGCTCGAAGGAATGACCCGCTTGATTCCAACGGCAGAAGTTGGTTTCCTCGGAATGGTTCGCGACGAAAAAACTTTGCAAGCAAGCACATATGCAAATCGTCTCCCTGAAAATCTGGCAGGACGTCAGTGTTTTGTTCTAGATCCTATGTTGGCTACCGGAGGCACATTGGTTGCAGCCATTAACTTTCTTATCGAACGCGGCGCAGATGACATTACTGCCATTTGTATTTTATCTGCACCCGAAGGAATAAAAGTTTTAGAAGATGCCTTCAAAAATTCAGGAGTTCCGATCACTTTAGTAACTGGCGCTTTAGATGAAAAGCTTAATGAGCACGGTTATATTGTTCCGGGACTTGGCGATGCTGGCGATCGTCTCTATGGTGTTGTGTAAATGGCATCAACTTCTCCTGGATACGGAATCACTATTCGTGTTGAAGGTGCACCTGAACTACAACCCGTTGCGTTGATTACCGCAACTATCACTGGTGCTGGAGCAACAATTACAGCACTTGACGTTGTTGAATCACTTTTAGAGAAAGTTGTAATTGACGTTACATGCGACACCATTGACGCCGATCACGCACAGGAAATTAATCAATCGCTCACTGCGCATAAAGGTCTGACTGTTAGAAAAGTTAGTGACCGCACTTTCTTGCTTCACCTCGGTGGAAAGTTAGAAGTTCAATCTAAGGTTCCCCTCAAGACCCGCGATGATCTATCTCGCGCATATACGCCCGGTGTGGCCCGAATTTGCCAGGCGATCGTCGATGATCCGGCGGATGTTCGTCGCTTAACAATGAAGCGAAATACAGTTGCTGTGGTTACCGATGGCTCTGCGGTTCTGGGTCTTGGAAATATTGGTCCCGCTGCGGCGCTTCCGGTTATGGAAGGAAAAGCTGCGCTCTTTAAGCGCTTTGCTGATGTGGATGCTTGGCCAGTATGTCTGGATACCCAGGATGTAGATGAGATTGTTCGCACCGTCCAGTTAATTGCACCTGTATATGGCGGAATCAACCTCGAAGATATTTCTGCACCGCGCTGCTTTGAAATCGAAGAGCGTCTGCGTGAATTGTTAGATATTCCAGTTTTCCATGATGATCAACATGGCACGGCGATCGTTGTTCTTGCAGCACTAACTAATTCACTTAAATTGGTAGGCAAAAATCTTAAAGATATAACAATAATCATGAGCGGTGCGGGAGCTGCCGGAACTGCAATTGCCAGGTTGCTCACCAAGAGTGGCGCCTCAAAGATCATCGCATTTGATAAGGATGGGTGCGTAACACCAGGATTTAGCGGAAAAATTTCCGATGCCATGAAAGGCGCAGATGTATTTATTGGAGTGAGCGCGCCTAATGTATTAACTGAATCCGATGTCGCGGCGATGGCTAAGGGATCGATTGTCTTTGCATTGGCAAATCCAGACCCTGAAATTGATCCCGTGATTGCGCGAAAGTACGCAGCGGTTGTGGCAACAGGGCGGAGTGATCAACCTAATCAAATCAATAACGTGCTCGCCTTTCCCGGAATTTTCCGCGGGCTATTGGATGCACATGCGCATAAGATCACTGACGAACTTCTTATCGCTGCAGCTGAGGCCATTGCATCGTGTGTTTCTGCTTCACAGTTAAATGCCTCTTTTATTGTGCCGAGCGTCTTTGATTCTCAGGTCGTTGCGAAGGTGGCGGCAGCGGTAAAAAAGAGCGTTTAAATGGAGTTAGCCGCATCCTTTGACGCTCAACTTTCTACATTAGCGCCATTTATCTTTTATATCGTAATTGCAGCAATCGTCTTCGTAGAGACTGGATTGCTCTTTGGTTTCTTTCTTCCAGGTGACTCAATACTTTTCAGCGCAGGTTTAGTTGCCGCATCGCATGGCAATATAAATATAGTAATTTTAGTAACTGCAATTTTTCTTGCAGCATTTTTCGGAGATCAAGTTGGCTTTGTAATAGGTCGTGTCGTTGGCCGTCCCTATTTGGATAAGCGCCAATCGCCGCGGATGAAGAAGATGATTGCAAATGCCGAAGATTTTTATGACAAGACCGGTTGGTGGGCCGTCGTTGCAGCGCGATTTTTCCCTTGGATACGTACCTTTGTTCCACCAATCGCAGGTGCGGCAATGATGAACTACTACCGCTTCTTATCTGCAAATATTTTGGGCGCTTTTCTTTGGGGAGTTGGAATTACTTTGGCAGGTTTTTATGCGGCGACTTTGCCATGGGTAAAGAGCTCGTCGTATGCAATTGCAACGTTCTTTATCTGCGCTTCACTAATTTCGGCTTGGGTAAATTACCGACGCCGCCGACAACCACGCCAAGATAAGTCATAAGAATTCCGGTAACCAAGTAGGCGCTGACTTGTACGCCCTGAGTTGGTGAGTAAAGATCAATAAGTAGCGAGCCAACTAGTTGGCCACCAACGCTAATTAAGGTAAAAGTTAAAACCCCTAGATGTTGAACAATTGTTGAAGTAAAAGCTATATAGATAACACCAATAGTTCCGCCGGTATACATCCACCAAGGACCTGCAGGAAGCGAAACGACTTCTGCACGATTAATCAGAACACCAATTGCTAAGAAGATCACAAGAAAAGTTGTTCCCATGATGAAGTTAAGCCACGAAGTCGCGAAGCTTTGATTTGTACTTTGATTAATTTGGCCATTCATAGCCCGTTGAACGCCGACAATTGCACCTGCAAGGCAGCCAAAAACCACGGCAATTATCGAAAGATTCTGGGCGTCGATTCGATCCAATACTGATATCAAAACGGCTAAAACGGTCACGCCAGCCGCAGCCACACGTCTTAGTGAAATTGGTTTTTTGCCCCCACCTGTAAGGCCGATGCGATCCACTATCAATGAAGCGGCGGTCTGACCAGCAATAGAAGCTACCGAGTAGATCGCAACACCAATTATTGGAACGATTTGAGTTTGGACCGCAACGAAACTTCCCCCAAGCATTCCGGCAAAGAGCGTCCAGACTGGAATCTCCTTCTTGCTAACCGCTTTCTTTAAATTTCGCATTCCGATTTTAATCGCAGGGTTGAAGATTGAGATAAGCGAGATGATTATTAATCCTGAACCGAAGGAAACCAGCGCCGCTTCTACTGGATTTCCCATGCGATGGGATAGTTCGCCGTTTGCACGTGCTTGCAGCGCAATCATGAATCCTGAAATTGCGGCAAGTAAATCTAGCTTTGAATTACCTTTTTGCACTAGGCCATTCTGCCTTAGGAATGAGTACCTTGAAACTCCCGCTTATCCGC
>JAHECV010000090.1 GCA_024641555.1 Candidatus Planktophila sp. | reverse complement strand
ATAAAAACGGAGCAATTAAGATTGTTCGTAAATCTGTTGGGATGAAGACCCACTTTGAACTTCTGCGCCGAGCTAAGCGGGTACTTCGCAAGGCGGGATACCAAGCGATATTTAGACAGCCTTTTGATATTTCAATGAATTCTCACCAATGCGGAACCACCGTTGCCGGCAGCGATCCGCGCACTAGCGTGGTCGATGGCTACTGCCGCAGCCATGATCACCACAATCTTTACCTGATTGATGGTGGATTCTTCCCGTCATCTGCGGCGATGAACCCAGCGCTAACCATTGCCGCACAAGCACTTCGCGTTGTTGAGCAATCAGATTTAGCTAAAGTTTAAGCAAGTCCCAAAACTTTAATTAGTTCGTCATTTAAATCTTTGGCATCAACATCAACGCCCGTCCAATACTTGATTCCTATAACGGCTTGATTTACTACCATTCCTAAGCCTTGAAGAGTCTTGGCGCCACGTTTTGCTGCTTCATCCAAAAAGTAAGTTTGGGGTGGGTTAACAATTACATCTGCTGCGAGCATGCCGCCGCGAATAGAATCGAAATCAATATCTTGCTTGCCTTCAGTATTGACCATTCCCATTGAAGTTGAATTGATTACAACTTCAGCATCTGCCGGAATCGAGTAAGTCTGATTCCACTCGACAAACTCGGCGCTAGCGGAAGTCTTCTCATTTAGCAGGGCGGTTAACTCTTCACCGCGAGCACGAGAACGATTTACGACATAGAACTTACTTGCACCTGCCAGCGCTAGTTCGACCGCAATTGCCCGCGCCGCACCCCCTGCACCAAGAAGCACAATTGTTTTCCCGGTTGCTGGAGTTATCTCTAAAAATGATTTCAAGAAACCCTTGCCGTCAGTGTTTTCACCGATCAATTTTCCATCGCGATTTACGGCGCAGTTAACGGCGCCAATTAGCGCAGCCGATTCTCCTAGGCCATCTAGATATTTAATTACTTCAACCTTGTGCGGGATCGAGCAGTTAAAGCCCTTCCAATTCATCGCCCTGGCGCCATTTACGGCCGCTTCTAATTGAGCGGGGTTAACTTCGCAGTTTACGTAGCGATAATGGAGGTTATTGGCCTTATACGAGGCCTCAACCATGGCAACAGTTGGGTTGGAGTCCGAACCTTGTGAAAAGCTTCCGGTTAATTCATGTCGAAAAGATCCGCCGATATCCATGGTCATGTTCAGACCTTACCTTGCAAGTTATGATCAGCCAATGACTACATCATTTTTGCAACGTATCGCATCCGCTCCTATCTCATGGGGAATCTGTGAAGTTCCAGGATGGGGCGCAATGTTGCCCACCAAGCGCGTGCTCTCTGAGATGACCAGCCTGGGACTTCCAGCAACCGAACTTGGTGCGCCAGGCTTCTTCTCTGATGATTCTGCAGAACTGAAAGATCAATTAGCCGAATTTAATATGTCGATGATCGGCGGCTTCACACCGGTTGTCTTGCATGACAAGTCTCAGGAGAAAGCCACAATCGAAATGGCTCTTACAACAAGTAAGAAGTTCCAAGAGATCGGTGCGACTCACTTTGTCTCTTGCCCGGTACAAACATGGGATTGGGCAAATCCTCAAGAACTAAGCAACGATGAAGTAACTCAATTCTTTAAGATGTTGGCTCAAGTTGATCAAATCTGTAAAGACCATGGGTTAGTGCAAGTTGTGCACCCCCACTTGCAGACAGTTGTAGAGACCAAGCGCGATATCGATCGCGTGGTCGATAACTCAGATGTTATGTGGTGCCTTGATACTGGGCATATGACCATCGGCGGCCAAGACACTGTTGAATTTGCTAAGAAGTACGCTAGCCGCGTCGGCCACGTTCACCTAAAAGATGTAAATATGAAATCTGTTCCACCTGTACTCGCTCGTCAGCAGAGCATTATGGAAGGCGTGCAGAAAGGTTTATTTACACCTCTTGGACAAGGTGATGTTCCGATCCTGGAAACAATTCTCGCCCTTGAAGCATCTGGATATCAGGGTTGGTATGTAATCGAACAAGATGTTGCTATCACTGGAGAAATGCCTGGTTTAGGTGAAGGTCCAATTAGCGGAATGAAGCAATCTGTTGACTATCTTCATAACGTTGTTGCTCCTGAACTGGCAAAAATCGGGAAGTAACCTTTGCACCTAGTAAATCCAATAGTACTTCCCGATGATTTATCGGTAGGGCAGTATGCCGCTGAGATTATCTTTACCGAGTTAGCTCGCGCGAAATTAGAGGGTCGCGCCTTTGTACTTGGGTGTCCCGGTGGGCGTACTCCAAGAAGTACCTACAACGCACTTGCCGCCATGATTAAGGCTGCCCAGCAAGATATCTCTCATGTGGTTATCGCGATGATGGATGAGTTTCTGCACGAGAATGGTGATGGGACATATACAAATCACAGCGAAGATAAACACTTTAGTTGTGCCCGTTTTGCCAAATTAGAAATTTTCGATGTGCTTAATTCTGGCGCACCGGAAGGTGGCAAAATCGCAGCAGAGAACGTTCGTTTCCCGGTTGCCTCAGATCCGCAAGGTTATGAAAACTACTTACGCGAAGTCGGTGTCGATGTATTTCTTATGGCAAGTGGCGGATCAGATGGACATGTTGCATTTAATCCTCCAGGCACAGAGAAAAGCGCCCGCACCCGAATTGTGAGAATTGCCGATGAAACGCGCCAAGATAATTTAGGAACCTTTCCTGATTTCAAAGATATTAGCGAAGTTCCAAAGTACGGGGTTAGCGTTGGGCCAGCGACCATGATCGATGTATCAAAGATTGTGATTATGGAGTTAATTGGTGCACATAAAAACTTAGCTTTTAAACGAATCTCTGCAGCGCCACAGTACGAAAGTGATTGGCCCTCAACAGTTGTTCGCGAATGCCAGGATTACTACATTCTTGCGGATAAGGCTGCGGCTAACGGCTAACTTGCCGCAATCGCTGCGCCAATAACTGCTGCGTTGCTACCGGCTACTGAATTACAGACTTCGGGCGCTTGTCTGCGCTTGGTTACATTTCTTTGATAACTATCTAAAACTAACTGGCGATAAAGATCGCTGCCCAGCCAAAGGCCTCCACCGATTACGATCTTGGCGGGGTCTAGGTAATCAACCATGGCCGCTAATGATTTTCCCAGAACATCTGCAGCAGTATCAATAACGCTCTTAGCGATCGGATCTGATTCGTATTTTGCGAATACTTGCTCTGCGCCGGCAACTTCATGATCCGAGTCTTTTTGATAACGACGGGCGATACCTAATCCAGATGAAAATTCTTCTAGGGTTGGGCTCTTCTGTGAATTATCAATTTGAGTTATTCCAAAACCAATCGCCTCCCCGGTTGCACCTGCCCAAGGTTTTCCGGAGATAACAAGTGCGTGAGAAATTCCAGAGCTAACGGTAACGAATAGGAAGTCCTCGCTTCCTAAAGCGTGAGCCTCAGCCAGCGCCATCGCGCGGACATCGGATTCGATCGTCCATCTAAAACCGGCCAGCGCTTCAAAATCCTCTTTTGGTTGCTTAGCCCACGCAATTTGATCCTTCGAATTTAACATTTGATTGGGCATCACATACTCGGCAAAGCAAGCGCCACCTTTTTCAATTTCAAGGTTCTTCTCGCGCGCTACCTGCTGCAGCGATTGAATTAACGATTTGGTCAACAGTAAATCTGGATCAGCATCGCCGTAGAGAGTACTTCTAGCGGGAACAACCTCATGATGCAGGATTTCCAGAGAATTGCTAATCAGCGCTCCCGCAATTTTGGAGGCTCCGACATCAATTGCCAAAGTCACCTTTGCCGAATTCATAATTAATAAGAATAGTCCCTATCGTCTAGAAAGGCTTTTGAGTAGACTGCGCAGCGTAAATAAACTTTTCTTTATTAGGGAGTCTCTCGTGACTGATATTCGTGTTGGAGTAATTGGTGTTGGAATCATGGGCGCAGGGCATGCGCGTTACATCACCGATTCTGTAGACGGCGCCGTTGTAACCGCCTTCTTTGATCTCGATGCAGCCCGTATGGATGCGCTTGCTAAAGAACTCTCAGCCAAATCTGGTGCCAATATAAATCAGCACTCATCTGTAGAAGCACTTGTTAGCGATC
>JAHECV010000066.1 GCA_024641555.1 Candidatus Planktophila sp. | reverse complement strand
CGCCCCGACCAGAATTTTTTACATATTTACTGCATCTCTAATTCAAGGAGCACTTTGTGAAGAGCACGGTCGAAACACTTTCCTCAACTCGCGTCCGACTCGATATCGAAGTTCCATACGCAGATCTAACTGACTACGTAACAGATGCATACAAGGCAGTTGCGGCAAAGGTAAACATCCCAGGCTTTCGCAAGGGCAAAGTTCCTGCAGCGATGATCGATCAACGCGTTGGTCGCGGATCAGTAATTGATGAAGCTATCAACAATGCGCTCCCACAATTTTACGGCGCAGCAGCTCGCGAACATGAAGTTCTAGTTGTTGGACGTCCAGAAGTAGATATCAAGGAATACGTCGATAACGAGAAGTTGATCTTCTCTGTTGAAGTTGATGTCCGCCCAGAAGTAACGCTTCCTGATTTTTCAAAAATCACTATTGAAGTTGATGACCTTGCTGTTACTGATTCCGATATTGATGAGCAAGTTGACGAGCTACGCGCTCGCTTCGGAACTCTTACAACTGTCGAGCGCGAAACCAAAGATGGCGATTTCGTAACGGTTGATCTAACAGCAAAGATCGATGGCGCTGAAGTTGATGGCGGCAAAGCGAACGATATTTCGTACGAAGTCGGTTCTAATCGCATGATTGATGGCTTAGATGCCGCACTTATTGGCATGAAGGCTGGAGATGTTAAGAACTTTGAAACTCAGCTCGTTGGTCAGAAAGATGACGAAAAGGGCGACGTTGAAATTAAGCTCAAGGCTGTGAAAGAGCGCGAACTTCCACCAGTCGATGATGCCTTTGCAAAGTTGGCTTCAGAATTCGACACAATCGCAGAACTCAAGGCTGATTTCGCAGAACGTTTGAAGCGCGTAAAGGCGCTGGAACAAGGCGCTCAAGCGCGTGACTTGCTTCTAAAGAAAATGATCGATGACCTTGATATTCCAGTTCCAGATAAGTTGGTTGCCGATGAAGTTCACGAACATCTCGAAGGCGAAGGCCGTTTGGAAGATGCCGAACACCGCGCCGAAGTAGATGGTCAGGTTCGCACATCAATCAAATCTGATTTCTTGCTCGATGCAATTGTTAAGGCGGAAGAAGTTCAAGTTAATGAGATCGAGCTAACTGAATATCTAATCCGCACATCACAGCGCTACGGAATGCCACCTGAGCAATTCGCTCAACAACTTCAAGATGCTGGACAGATTTCACAACTAGTTGCCGAGGTATCTCGCACAAAAGCTTTGGCCGGCGTTCTTGGTCGCGTAAACGTTGTCGACAAATCAGGCAAGAAGGTTGATCTCGAGGCGCTGCGCCCGCAGACTCCACTTGAAGTACCTGCAGTCCCTGCCGAATAAGCAGAAATTTGCTTGGATTACCCCGCATAAATCTGGGGGTTTAACTCGGCTATATCTGGGTAGTAACTTAAGAACGACCTAGTAGGAAACCGAGGGCCGCGTGCGCAAGAAACTGATCGCAACATTTTCTCTTTTGGCTCTGCTTTTATCTCCATCTCTGATCAATGCCAGCGCCGCTGATTTTATTGACGATCAGTTTTACGAACTTCCCCTTCCGACAAATGAAGCAGGTTATTTAGGAGCGCGAGTCGACGATTCAGTTTCCTTCACTTTCAGTTCATTTTTAATTGCAAATGATGATGATGGAATTAAAAATGGAATCGGAATTCCCTGCGATGATTTTAAAGATGCAGAATGTTCTAAGTATCCTCGGTTTACCTACAATATTTTCTTACCACCATGTTCAGCAACGATTACTGATGATTGTATAACTGCAATAACCGCGATTAAGAGCGATGGTTCTCAAATCTCGGGCAAATTACTTGGAAGTAAACCCGATATTGCAACACCCGCATTCAAAGGAGATCCGTCATTTAATATGCCTGACGGTTGGTTTCCAACCGTATGGTCATTCGACGGAATAAAACATCCAGGTGGAAATGAATTTTTACTTCGAGCTTCGCTTTTTTCATTTCAAAATAAGCGATCTGTCGGAGTCATAACTCCACAAATTCGCGTATCAGTTAGTGCGGTTTCATGGAAACCTGATGCAGCCTCTGGCAACTGGTCGAAGGAAACGAGAATATTCAATTACAACCCAGTGACCAAAATGATGAGCGCTGGTGGTGCAGCGAGCCCAACATGTAATTTCTTTTTAGCTATTAAAGAATGTGCCGTTTCTTGGTCTATGCCAACAGACGTCAGGTTTAAAGTTGAGTTAAAGACAAAGGCCAAAGTTAGCGGCTGGGTCAACGGTCGCTTATCTGATCCAAATGTGGTCGTATCACCAAATGGTTCTGGACAAGCGATTTCGATCGAAGCGGGCGCAATACCAGTTCCAATTTTCGCAATGTATAAAAAGTTTTCTGAGTATTCGAAAGAATTTCAAGATTTCAATCAACGTGTAGGTGGCGGCGCGGGGCGCATCATGTTCCCGGATAACTGGAGGACTGAGTATTCAGGTTCAGGGCGAGAGCCTTTCGATAAGATTTCAGCTTTCCACGCGCTAAACACCTACGATGAACAAGCATTTACTGAATTTCAATATTTCTTGGCCGCTTCGGACGATAAGGCAATTGCAACGAAGAATTTGTGGCACTTTGAATCAAATCGACTTTTCTTCCAAGATGGCGATTTAAATTTAAATGAATGTAGCAAGAACTTAACTGGGCTCGCGGGAATCGTTACAACAAATTCAACGATGTTTATGGCTACTCCGCCAAAGTTTAATTCAACTACTCAAACTTTGGACTACAAAGTTGCGGCGCCTCACTTTGATCGAAATGGTAAAGAGAATATTGGCCGCTATAACTTGGTCATTGACTCTAATGTTGCGCGCTGTTTGTACAAGTTCTCAACTGCGCCAATCCAGGCTTCGGTCTCAATTATCAATGCAGACGGAACCCAACAAGTCTCTACATCTGCAATAAACGAAAAAAACGGGTGGCTCTACCTTTCTGTAAATGGCTACACCTACTCTTCACCAACCTTAAAAGTTAAGTTGAGCCAAGAATCTTCCACGCCAACGCCAACGCCAGCGGCGAGTGCATCTGCCGAACCAATTGCTGCTGCTCTTCCGCCGGTAATGATCAATCCACTAAAGGCGAAGACCATTTCAGTAAAAGTTGGAAAAGTCGTGGTATTTAACGTTTCCGATCCTATAAATTGGAAAGGGAAGGTAGCTGATGCGAAAATCGCCAAGTTTATTCCAGGCGGGCCGCAATCAACCTATGAGACAAATCCGTCACTTACCATTCTTAAGAAAGGTAAGACCTCGGTTTCTTTGACCAACGGCAAAAAGACTTACCTGCTCAAACTCACCGTCTCCTAAGTTATTTAATTGGCAATTGGCTCTGCCCTGAGCGAACAAGGGCAGATTTTCGACCCTTTTGCCTATATTTGGGAAGCATTTCTCCTCAGGCATTGTTAAGGTCACTACATATCTAATAAGGCGATGACACCTAATCAGGAGGACTAAGTGGATTATCAACAACCACAATTGACCGGAGCAATGGCTCGGGCAGCGACAGGCAGTTCATTAGACGAAAACGTCTACAACCGCCTCTTGCGCGAACGCATCATCTTCCTGGCTGGCGAATTCCGTGACGAGATGGCCAATGCAATCTGCGCACAGATGCTTTTGCTAGCCGCTGAAGATTCCGAGAAAGATATCTACCTCTATATCAACTCACCTGGTGGCTCAGTGACCGCAGGTATGGCAATTTACGACACCATGCACTTTATAAAGAACGACGTTGCAACCGTTGCGATGGGAATGGCTGCATCAATGGGTCAGTTCATTCTCACTGCAGGTGCGCCCGGAAAACGCTTTGCTACTCCGCACGCGCGCATCTTGATGCACCAACCACTCGGTGGCATCGGTGGAACAGCAACTGACATTCGCATTCAGGCTGAGCAAATGGCTATTACAAAGCAGACCATGTCTGAGCTAAATGCCAAGCACACTGGACAACCTTTAGAAAAGATCATCGCTGACTCAGATCGTGATAATTGGTTTAACGCCAAAGATGCTCTGGCTTATGGATTTATCGATCACATCGCTACCAATGACGGACAAGTTGCGGGAGGTAAGAAGTAATGAAGCACATTCAAGAGATTACAAACCGCTACGTTCTTCCAACAATCGAAGAAAAGACCGCTTACGGTTACAAGCGCCTTGATCCTTATACAAA
>JAHECV010000001.1 GCA_024641555.1 Candidatus Planktophila sp. | reverse complement strand
CTCATTTGTCAGATGGTACAGCGTGTAGAGATTACTGGGATCTAAAAGTCTTGCGAATCTCCTGATTGCGCATACCTAGAGAGGATAATTTTTCACCATTTAGAGTTAAATCCAGATCTCCAGCATTACTTAGATAAATACTGATCGAATTAGGTGCGCTAAAACTCTTGCTATCGCCCTGAAAGATCGGCCCTTTGAATAAATGCTCGCCATCGACAACCACGTCGATATTTGAGTTGCCTCGCGTCGCGGCAATTGTTAACTTCATTTCGCCAGTGGAAGGCGGTGCAACATTTTCGGTTGTGGCAGATGTAGATGGCGCCGCCGATGCGGTAACGCTTGGGGTTGCTGTTGCAGACTTAGAAACAATAGGCGTCGGGGTAACGGTTGTCTTCGAATTAGAAATTATGATTTGCCCAACCGCGATTGCTGCGAGCACAACAATTGAGACAAGCGCGAGTGTTTTAGGGGAAATTGTTTTACGTTCGGTTGGTATTCGAGTTACATTGTTTTCAACCAACATATCGTGAATTTTGCGTGACTCGGTTGAATGTTCATCGTTATAGAGGTCAATTAGCGTTTGGGCATCAACCTTGATTATGGGTGCAATATTTCGTAAGTGGCCGCGCGCATAGGTATCTCCGCCACAATTAATGAAATTGTTCTTCTCCATCTCAAGAAGTAAACCGGGGCGAATACTTGTCCGGTTAGCGAGTTCGTCAATGCTTAGGCCGGCGCTTTCGCGCGCGCTTTGCATAAACTGGCCTAGCGTCATTTTGACTCGCAATGCTGATGGGAAGAAATACCGAGAAGTAAAGTCTAGAACCGAACCGATGCTGGCGAAAGCGGCGCAGGTAAATAGGCGGTGAAATCACCCCCGGATATCGTCCCCCGTTTAGGTGGCAGCGCTTTTTTAGTAGTCGCGCAGCGTGGCAAGCACTGAATCGAGTTCATCAGGCTTGACCATTACGGTACGAGCTTTGGAACCTTCAGATGGTCCAACAATTCCGCGCGACTCCATCAGATCCATCAGACGCCCCGCCTTGGCAAAACCAACGCGAAGTTTTCGTTGCAACATGGATGTAGATCCAAATTGAGTGCCAACAACTAATTCAATCGCTTGGAGCAGAAGATCTAGATCATCGCCGATTTCTTTATCGATCATCTTGGAAGATTGTGGAGGTGCCGTGACATCTTCGCGGTAACGTGGTGAAAGTTGCTTCTTTACATGGTTGGTCACAGCTTCGATCTCGCGCTCTGAAACATATGCGCCTTGAATACGAATCGCACGTGATGCGCCCATTGGAATGAAGAGTCCATCTCCTTGACCAACTAACTTTTCAGCGCCCGGACTATCTAAGATAACGCGGCTATCGGCGAGCGAGCTTGTTGCAAAGGAAAGTCGTGACGGAACGTTGGCTTTAATTAGCCCTGTTACTACATCGACAGAGGGGCGCTGCGTCGCGAGTACTAAGTGAATACCAGCCGAACGTGCCAGCTGTGTAATTCGAACTACAGATTCTTCGACTTCGCGGGCGGCAACCATCATTAAATCCGCTAACTCGTCAATGATCACGAGCAAGTACGGATAAGGCTCTACGACGCGGTCACTTCCTGGAGGTGGAATCACTTTTCCGGCGCGGACCGCTTTGTTGAAGTCATCGATATGTCTAAAGCCAAATGTCGAAAGATCTTCATAGCGAAGATCCATCTCACGTACTACCCAAGTAAGTGCATCCGCCGCTTTCTTAGGGTTGGTGATGATTGGAGTAATTAGATGTGGGATACCTTCGTATGCGGTTAATTCAACCCGCTTTGGATCGATTAAAACTAAGCGCACATCATCAGGAGTTGCGCGCATCAAAATTGAGGTAATCATCGCGTTAATCATCGATGACTTACCAGCGCCGGTTGCCCCAGCAACCAACAAGTGCGGCATCTTCGCCAAGTTTGCGCAAACAAAGTTTCCTTCGACATCTTTACCAAGGGCAACCAACATGGGATGGTGGTCCTGGCCGGCAACACTTGAGCGCATAACATCGCCCAAAGCAACTATCTCACGATCGGTATTTGGAATTTCGATACCTACCGCAGACTTGCCTGGAATCGGCGAAAGGATGCGGACATCGCTAGATGCAACCGCGTAGGAAATATTTTTTGCTAATGCAGTGATACGTTCGACTTTCACTGCGTTGCCGAGTTCTACTTCGTAGCGAGTAACCGTGGGGCCGCGCATAAAGCCAGTAACTTGGGCGTCGATTTCAAATTGCAGAAATACTTCCGTTAAGGCTGCAACCACTGTGTCGTTCGCCTTGGATTTAGCCTTGGCGGCGGGTCCGGCGCGTAGCAAATCTTGCGATGGCAGTGCGTAATGTGAATCTGCCGTTAATAACAATTGTTCTGGCCGCTTACCGGAAGGCGTTGGTGCACCTGCGGCAGCGTTTGGCGCCTGTGCTGCGCGAGGAACTTCAACGGTAAATTCTTCATCGAAAGACTCTTCATCAATCTCTTCTTCCACATCTTCATCAGCGTGTTGATTCCAGGCAACTACTGGCGTTTCAAATGGGGGCGTATCTGTAATTTCGAAATCAGATTCCTCGCGTTGTGGACGCTTTGACCACATCCAGACCGCTGTGTTTTTAGCGCGGATTGCAACAGAAGATAAAGGAGTCGCTGTCGTAACTAATACTCCAAAGAAGAAGAGGACGATTAAGAATGGGTATGCCAAGAGAGAAGTCATTAACGCTTCTAGCGGCATCGCTACTGCGTACCCGAGCCATCCGCCGCCATGGCGCATGGCAGTTGCGCCCGTTGGATTAACCGCACCAAGTGAACCGTTAAGTAGATGTGCCAACCCACTTGCGCTAACAACTAACGTTAAAACGCCTACAACTATGCGTGATGTCGCTTTGTGATCATCTGGAGTGCGAAATAAGCGAAATGCAAAGTAGAGCGCAAGAAGAGGTGCAAAAAATCCGATTCGGCCAAAGGCCCCATAAATAACCGCGTAAAGGTTGCGGCCAACAAAGTTATCTGCTGCAAACCAAGTTCCTGCAAAAGCGGCGAGAGATAAAATTAAAAGTAAGAAGGCCAATCCGTCGCGGTGATGTGCGGGATCTAAATCTCGAGCTCCCCGGGCTAAGAAGCGAATCGATGAGCCAAGAGCTTTGGCTAGGTTGCGCCAGAGAGCACTTAGTAGGCGGCCGAGAAAAGAGGCTACCGATTTTCCGGCGACACTTGATTTACTTGCTGAGGTGCGTTTTCTCTTAGCCACACCTTTAATCTTAGCGGTCAGACCTCAATAACTACGGGAACGATCATCGGACGGCGGCGATGTTTTCCGCCGACCCAACTTCCGATAGTGCGTCGCACTACTTGCGAAAGTTGATGAGTTCCATTTACACCTTCCGAAACGGCGTGCTTTAAGGCTTTCTCGATCTGACCTTTTACCTCATCAAATAACGCTTCATCTTCGTTAAAACCGCGCGCATGGATATCTGGACCGGCAATGATCTTTCCGCTTTGCGACTCGATAACAACAACCACTGAGATAAATCCTTCTTCTCCCAAAATCCGCCGATCTTTTAGCGAAGATTCCGTGATATCTCCAATGCTTTGGCCATCTACATAAACGAAGCCACAAGGAACCGCACCAGCTATTTCAGCAGCGCCACCTACCAAGTCGACCACAATTCCATTTTCAATTACAAAAGCATTTTCACGGGGAACGCCCGCTTGTATCGCAAGTTCAGCGTTGGCTTTGAGATGGCGCCATTCTCCGTGAACAGGCAAAGCATATTTCGGTTTAACGATGTTGTAGCAATAGAGCAACTCACCTGCCGCGGCATGGCCCGATACATGCACCATGGTATTGGCTTTATGTACAACTTTGGCGCCAAAGCGAGTTAGTTCATTGATAACTCTAAATACTGAATTTTCATTTCCGGGAATCAACGATGAAGCCAAGATAACGGTGTCGCCTTCTCCCACGCGGATCTGGTGATCACCATTTGCCATACGCGAAAGTGCTGCCATGGGCTCGCCTTGTGAACCGGTGCAGATTAGAACTACCCGGTCGTCATAGTTATCAAGATCTTTAGCATCGATCACCATTCCTGCTGGCACATTTAGATAACCCATATCTTCGGCGATCTTCATGTTGCGCACCATGGAACGTCCGATAAATACAATTTTGCGATTATGTAGCGCAGCGGTATCGATAACTTGCTGAACTCGGTGCACATGTGAAGAGAACGAAGCGACGATGACCCGCTTCTTGGTCGCAGCAATTACCCGATTTAACGCCGGCATGATTTCGCGTTCGGCGGGGGTAAATCCTGGAACATCAGCATTTGTTGAGTCGACGAGAAATAGGTCGACGCCTTCATCGCCTAAACGTGCAAAGGTGCGTAAATCAGTGATTCGACCATCAAGTGGCAGCTGATCCATTTTGAAATCGCCGGTGTGCAGAACGGTTCCGGCTTTGGTATGAATCGCAACAGCGAGAGCATCTGGAATCGAGTGATTAACAGCAACGAATTCGACTTCAAAGGGGCCAATATCTTCGCGCATTCCCTCTTTTACTTCGCGAGTTAGCGGAGATATGCGGTGCTCTTTTAACTTAGCGCTAACCAAGGCCAAGGTAAGAGCAGAGCCGTAAAGTGCGATATCTCCGCGTTCGCGTAATAAATAGGGAGTAGCGCCAATGTGATCTTCGTGGCCATGGGTGAGTACCAAACCAACAACATCCGCTAAACGATCGCGGATATAACTAAAGTCAGGCAGGATTAAATCGATACCTGGTTGGTTCTCTTCTGGAAAAAGTACGCCGCAGTCAACAATTAAGAGCTTTCCATTGGTTTCAAAGACGGTCATATTGCGACCGATTTCCGCAAGTCCACCGAGTGCGACGATGCGAAGCCCATCCGCAACTAATTTGCTAGGAGTACCTAAATCGGGATGGGGATGAGTCATACGAAATTAATCAAAGACTATAAAGAGATGCCACCGGCGATTAGATCTTTGCGCAGTTGCGCGATCTGATCTTCGGTTGCATCAACTAGAGGAAGACGTGTGTGGCCGCCAGGAAGGCCCATCATATTTAGCGCTGCCTTGGTCAAGATCGCACCTTGTGTACGGAATGTGCCGGTAAAGATTGGAAGGAGCTGCTGATGAATCTCAAGCGCCTTTGCAGAATTTCCGGCAAACCAAGCATCGAGCATTGCTTTGAGTTCTTTTCCAACGGTGTGTCCGCAGACCGAGACCATTCCAACTGCGCCAACCGAAAGCAGGGGCAAATTAAGAATGTCATCGCCTGAATACACTGGAATACCGCAACGCTTGATCACCCAAGAAGTTGAAGCAACATTTCCTTTGGCATCTTTGAGAGCAACAATTTGTGGGTGCTCGTAAAGGCTAACAATGGTGTCGGGTTCGATTTCAATTCCACAACGGCCTGGGATGTCATACATCATTACAGGCAGATCAGTTGCGCTAGCAACTGCCTTGAAGTGCGCGGCTACACCCGCTTGTGGCGGCTTGTTGTAATACGGAGCGACAATTAAAAGACCATCTGCGCCAGCCTTCTCGGTGCGCTTTGCCTGGTTGATGGAATATTCAGTTTCGTTATCGCCGGCACCTGAAACTACAAAAACCTTTGGACCTACTACATCTTTAACGACGCGAATGATCTCTTCTTTTTCAGAAGACTTGGTAGTTGGCGCTTCACCGGTTGTTCCGTTAACGGCGATACCGTCATGACCACTTGCAACAAGATGGGCGGCAAGTTTTTCTACGCCCGGCCAATCGATTTTGCCGTTCTTATCGAACGGGGTCACCATTGCGGTGAGCATACGTCCGAATGGCGCCTCGATTGTCATGGGTGAAACCTACCGTTTTACGGTGCGATTCGTCCAGATTTCTCAAATGCTCCGTATGTTAGCGGCATTAATTTTGCGAATTCGGCTTCCATTTTTTCCGCAACCATCTCAATTTCGCGTTGTGGGTAGCTTGGAAAATGTGAACCTTCGCGCGCGGTGCGAAGTGAAAGGAAATTCATTAAGGCACGTGCGTTCATCGAGACGTACATTGAAGAATATGTAGCGACCGGTAAAACTACACGCGCGACTTCTCGCGCAACGCCAGCATCGAGCATCTTTATATAACTGTCATAGGCAACTATGTAGGCATCTTTCATCGCTTTTACAGAGATGTCGAATTGCTCAGGTGTTCCATCTTCAAAGGTATATGCGCCTGTCTTACCAACTTGAATTAATTTGCGTTCTTTTGATGGAATGTAGAAAACTGGCTTTAACTCGCGATAGCGCCCCGACTCTTCATTGTATGAAGCGATGCGATGGCGCATAAATTCGCGAAAGACAAATATTGGTGCGCTCACGAAAAAAGTCATTGAGGTATGTTCAAATGGAGAGCCATGGCGTTCTCGCGCTAAATAATTGATTAGACCTGCAGAGCGAGCCGGATCTTCCCCAATTTCATCCATGGACTGTTCACCAGCAGTCGATACGCGCGCCGCCCAAATAACATCAGCATCACTTGCGCTGGCTTTAACGAGTTCGACGGTTACATCATCGCGGAAAATTACTTCTTGGCTCATGGGCGTCACCTTATATAGAGCGCGCTATGAGCCTGCGCATATCTAGGGCAGAATGCTCCCGTGTCTAGAGTGAACCGCACCACCGCCGCGCAATCGCTGAGCGTTTCGCTCACCGTCGGCGCCTACGGGATCGCCTTTGGCGCCGCCTCAGTTGCTGCAGGTTTTACAGTTTTGCAGAGCTGTTTACTTTCGCTTTTGACATTTACGGGCGCTTCACAATTTGCAGTGGTTGGAGTCCTCGGCGCTGGTGGTAGCGCGCTAAGTGGAATTGCTACTGCATCGCTCTTAGGAATTCGAAATACTCTTTATGGATTACGTATGGCGCCACTGTTGCAAGTTCGAGGCCTCCGGCGCTTACTTGCTGCGCAAATAACAATCGATGAATCAACTGGAGTCTCGCTTTCACAAGAACATTTGGGAGTGAAAGCAGCGCGGCAAGGATTCTGGCTAACAGGGATTGGCGTTTACATCTTTTGGAATCTTTTTACACTCGCTGGAGCTCTTGGTGCGCAGGCTCTGGGAAATCCCGCTGCCTGGGGCTTAGATGCCGCTGTTCCGGCGGCATTTCTTGGCCTACTTTGGCCACGGCTGACCAATAAGAATGAACGGTTATTGGCTGTTGCTGCATTCGCCCTTGCGCTTTTGATGACGCCGTACTTTGTTCCAGGTGTTCCAATTATTTCAACTGCGCTTTTGGCGGTCATTTTCGGATTGCGAACCAAAATATGGAAGTAAATTTGATTGAACCATTTTGGCTGGCAGTAATAGGTACCAGCGCCATCGCTTTCTTGCTAAAGGTTTTAGGTCATAACGTGCCGCAGCGATTTTTATCGCATCCGCGAATTCTCAAGATTAACTCGTTGATCCCGATCGCCCTTTTGAGCGCGCTAGTTGCCGTTCAATCCTTTACCAAAGATTCTCGAATTATCGCCGATCAGCGAATGGCAGGCGTAGGCGTTGCAGTACTAGCGCTAATTCTGCGCGCACCTTTTCCGGTTGTCGTTCTCTCTGCCGCAGCCACTTCTGCCGCGTTATTTCACATCAATTAAAGATCAACCAAAGTTTGATCAAATAATATTTAGCGCTGCTAACTTCGCTTTGAGATCGTTATCTGAAGGCTCAGTTAGATGTGTTCCATCTGAAAATACGATTACCGGGATTGACTTGGCTCCCCCGTTAATTTCAATTACTTTCTCAGCGGCGCTGGCATCAGCTTCGACATCGATGTGATTAACCTGAATATCGAGCTCTTCAAATAGGCGCTTTGAGCGACGGCAATCGCCACACCAGTCAGCACCGTACATAGTGATATCTGCTTTAGCCATTTACTGGCTCCTTACATAAATTTCTCAAGGCCGAAGGTCAGCCCTGGTTTTGAAACGATGCTGCGAACACCAAGTAATACTCCTGGCATAAATCCGGCGCGATCTAAAGAATCATGGCGAATGGTCAGAGTCTCGCCTAATCCACCGAGTAAAACTTCTTGATGCGCGATTAATCCGCGAAGTCGTACCGAGTGAACTGGGATATCGCCAACAGTTGCACCGCGTGCTCCTGCAAGAGAAGTTGAAGTCGCATCTGGCATCGCCGCTAACCCAGCATCCTTGCGCGCCTTTGACATTAGCTCGGCAGTGCGAGATGCGGTGCCGGATGGCGCATCAACTTTATTTGGGTGGTGAAGTTCGATGATTTCGGCGGATTCAAAGTATTTAGCAGCCTTGGTCGCGAACTCCATCATCAAGACGGCTCCGATTGCAAAGTTTGGCGCGATCAGTATGCCGACTGATGGATTTGCGGCAACTAGTTTTTCCAGAGTTGCAATTCGTGCTGCATCAAATCCTGTTGTGCCGACCACGGCATG
The DNA here is from genome assembly GCA_024641555.1 of Candidatus Planktophila sp. The sequence goes on along the minus strand of JAHECV010000001.1, from coordinate 76,084 downwards.
GATTCCATGGTTGGCAAGAAATTCCAGGTTGGCCATAACAGAATCAGGGGTTGTGAAATCTACGACGACTTGTGCACCGTTGGACTTCAGGGTTTCAAGTGAGTCGCCAAGATCGAGCGCAGCAACGAGTTCGAGATCGGCGGCTTCGGTAATAGCCTTAACCACCTCTGCACCCATTCGGCCACGTGCCCCGAGAACTCCTACTTTGATCATGACTTCAGCACCTTTTCGAATTTTGCTTCGCTCTTAAATGGTCCTACTAGAGCAAGGGTAGGTGATTTGGTGAGAAATTCGCCAGCAATTTCGCGGATATCCGTTGGATTAACACGCGAGATCGCCTTCAAAATATCGTCAAAGCCCATAACTTGGCCGTAAACAATTTCATTCTTGCCGATCCGGCTCATGCGCGATCCTGAGTCTTCTTGACTTAAAACCAGCGACCCGCGTACCGCACCTTTGGCGCGTTCAATTTCTTCATGGCTCATGCCGTTTTCGGCAACGTCTGCCAAAACTTCGCGAATTATTTCTACAACTTCAATCGCTTTAGTTGGATTACATCCGGCATAGAAACCAATCTGACCGGAGCCAGCAAATTGTTGAGCATAGGCATATACCGAGTAAGCCAAGCCACGTTTTTCGCGAATTTCTTGGAATAAACGAGAAGACATTCCGCCGCCGAGAGCGGATGCTAAAACTCCCATAGCAAAGCGACGTTCATCGCTGCGTGCCACGCCTTCCATGCCATAGAACATATGTGCTTGTTCTGTCTTACGAGTTAAAAGTCCAACGCTCTGCATAGGTTTGGTCTTTACAGGTGTATTTGGGCGAATCTGCGGAGATCCGATAACGTCAAGGAAGTTATCGCGCGAAAGCGCTTCTTCAACCATAGCGACCACGCGTTTATGTTTAATATTTCCGGCAACTGCTACAACTAGATCCTGTGGCAAGTACTTTTTCTTGTAGTAATTAAAGACGCTACTGCGGGTCATATCTGAAATCGATTTAATTGTGCCGAGAATGGGACGTCCTAGTTGAGTATCACCGTAGTAAGTCTCGGCATATAGATCGTGAACTAGATCGCTCGGATCATCATCGCGCATTGCGATTTCTTCCAGAACAACCTTGCGCTCTGCATCAACATCGAGCGCCGAAACAATTGAGGAAGTTATTAAATCTGAGACAACATCGATCGCCATCGGCAGATCGGTATCAATTACGCGCGCATAGAAGCAGGTGTACTCCTTGCTGGTAAAGGCGTTCATCTCTCCGCCGACCGCTTCGATGGTTGCGGAGATTTCTAAAGCGTTGCGACGTGTAGTTCCTTTAAATAAGAGGTGCTCTAGAAAGTGAGAAGCCCCAGCTACCGCTGGGGTTTCATCACGTGAACCAACATTTACCCAGATACCGATCGCGGCGCTGCGTACCGACGGAACTTCTTCCGTGACGATACGCAGACCGCTAGGTAATACTGTGCGCACTACTGGGCGACGAACTGACATTTAGCGTTAGTTCTTTACTTACTCAGCGCTCGGGGTTGATCCATCTTCGAGAACTGGAACAAGTGAGAGCTTGCCCTTGGGATCGATTTCACCGATCTCAACTTGAATCTTGTCGCCAACCTTCATAACTTCTTCAAGGTTTTCAATGCGCTTTCCGCCATGCATCTTGCGAATCTGAGATACGTGGAGCAAGCCATCTTTACCTGGCATAAGAGAAATGAATGCACCGAATGCGGCAAGCTTTACAACAGTACCGAGGTAGCGCTCTCCAACTTCTGGCATCTGTGGGTTAGCGATTGCATTGATCTGTGCGCGTGCAGCTTCTGCTGACGGACCATCGACTGCGCCGATGTAGATCGTGCCATCATCTTCGATTGAGATATCAGCGCCAGTTTCATCTTGGATCTGGTTGATGATCTTGCCCTTAGGGCCGATAACCGCACCGATCTGATCTACTGGAATCTTTACAGAGATGATGCGAGGAGCAAATGGGCTCATCTCATCAGGTGTATCGATCGCTTCATTCATGACATCAAGGATCGCAAGACGGGCTTCCTTTGCTTGGTGAAGTGCTCCAGCAAGAACTGATGCCGGAATACCGTCAAGCTTGGTATCTAGTTGAAGAGCTGTAACGAAATCTTTTGTTCCGGCAACCTTGAAGTCCATATCTCCAAATGCATCCTCTGCACCCAAGATATCTGTCAAAGCAACGTATTCAACCTTGCCGTCGACATCATCTGAGATAAGACCCATTGCAATACCCGCAACAGGCGCCTTTAGCGGAACACCGGCGTTAAGCATTGCAAGTGTTGATGCGCAAACAGAACCCATTGAAGTAGAACCATTTGAACCGAGCGCTTCAGAGACCTGACGAATTGCGTAAGGGAACTCTTCGCGAGTTGGTAGAACTGGAACAAGAGCGCGTTCAGCAAGTGCTCCGTGTCCGATTTCGCGACGCTTTGGTGTGCCAACGCGACCTGTTTCACCAGTTGAATATGGTGGGAAGTTGTAGTTGTGCATGTAGCGCTTATGGTTTTCTGGGTTCAAAGTATCGAGCTGTTGCTCCATCTTGAGCATGTTAAGAGTTGTGATTCCAAGAATCTGAGTTTCGCCACGTTCGAAGATCGCAGATCCATGAACGCGCGGAATAACTTCAACTTCAGCTGATAGCGCACGGATATCGCGAAGTCCGCGACCATCGATACGGATCTTGTCACGCAATACGCGTTGGCGAACCAATTTCTTGGTGAGTGAGCGGAACGCTGCAGGAACTTCCTTTTCGCGACCTTCGAATGCAGCAGAAACTGATTCCTTTGTTGCAGCAGAGATCTCATCGATCTTTGTTTCGCGCTCTTGCTTACCGACAATTGTTAGCGCCTTTGCCAGATCATCCTTGGCCGCCTTTTCAACCGCTGCGAATACATCATCTTGGTAATCCAAAAAGACAGGAAATTCAGCAGTTGGCTTTGCAGCAACTTTGGCTAACTTCGACTGCGCTTCGCAGAGAATTTTGATAAATGGCTTTGCCGCATCGAGTCCTTGGGCCACTACTTCTTCAGTAGGTGTTGGCTGACCGTTCTTGATGAGTTCGATTGTCTTAGCTGTGGCTTCTGCTTCAACCATCATGATTGCAACATCACCATCGCTAATGCGACCGGCAACGACCATATCAAATACAGCGTTTTCGACCTGTGAATGGTTGGGGAAAGCAACCCATTGTCCGTCAATCAGTGCAACGCGAACGCCACCGATTGGACCTGAAAATGGAAGACCTGCGAGCTGTGTTGACATTGAAGATGCGTTGATTGCGATCACGTCGTACATGTGGTCTGGATCAAGGGCCATAACAGTTACAACAATTTGTACTTCGTTACGAAGACCCTTAACAAATGATGGACGCAATGGGCGGTCGATCAAACGACAGGTAAGAATTGCATCTTCCGATGGCCGACCTTCGCGACGGAAGAACGATCCTGGGATGCGACCAACTGCGTACATCTTCTCTTCAACATCTACTGTTAAAGGGAAGAAATCGAATTGATCTTTTGGAGTCTTTGACGCTGTTGTCGCTGAGAAGATCATTGTTTGATCGTCTAAGTAAACCGCTGCGGCTCCTGCTGCTTGGCGCGCTAGGCGGCCGGTTTCAAAGCGAATCTCACGCTTTCCAAATTTTCCGTTATCGATAACGGCTACTGATGACTGAACTTCTTGACCCTCCATGGGTCCTCCTTTTTAGTATGTACCCAAACCAAGTTCATAAGGAGTTCTCAATTAAAAGTTAAGTAATGAATCGTCGATCGAAGTTCACGCACAGGAATAAACCGTGCGGAAACCACTACCGAGGACCATTAGCTTTAAAGATTAATGAAAAAGCCAAACTCCCCTGGAGGGTAGTTATTTAATTAGCGGCGAATACCGAGCTTTTCGATAATCGCGCGATAACGATTGATATCTGTCTTAGACAAGTACTGAAGAATGCGACGACGCTGACCTACGAGCAACAACAGACCGCGACGGTTGTGGTGATCGTGTGGGTTGGTCTTTAGATGAGTTGTGATGTCTTCAATACGACGTGAGAGCAAAGCAACCTGTGCTTCTGGGCTTCCGGTGTCGGTAGCTGATGAGCCGTACTTTGCAATAATTTCTTTCTTTACTTCTGGTGTTAAAGCCATTTCTGGACTCCTCTTAGTTACCGCCACGACGGCGACCGGTTTGATACACGGTCACTCACTTTGATCGTTGGACAGGGGCAAGGTTACCAGCGGGGCTGTGGATATCGCAAAACCGAGTTTTTTAGCCTTCAGTAAGTGCTCGTGCGCGATCACAATCTAACTTCATCTGCGCCAATAGCGGCTCGAGACCATCGAATTTCAAGGTATCGCGCAGACGCCACCCAAATTCAATCGAGGCGTTTTTGTCATAAAGATCTAAACCTTCTTGATCGAGAGCATAAGCCTCAACTTGGCGACCGCGCACACCTTCAAAGGTTGGATTTGTGCCAATTGATATTGCAGCTGGCCAGTAATTAATCCCGACAGTCAACCATCCGGCATATACGCCATCGGCAGGAATTGTTTGGTTATCAATATTTCCAAGATTTGCGGTTGGGTAACCGATCTCACGACCGCGCTTTTCACCATGTACAACAACGCCATCAAGGCGATGCGGACGCGAGAGCAATGTGCGTACTTCTTCAACGCTTCCTTCGATAACTAATTTTCGAATACGTGAAGAGGAAACAACTTCGTTTTCATCAGACTTCAACTCTTGCACATCTACGGTGAAGTTAAACTTCAAACTATCGGCAATTAAGGAATCAACATCTCCCGCTGCTTTATGGCCATAAGTGAAGTTCTTGCCAACAATTACTGTTGAGACGCTTAATTGGCCTACTAAGACATCTTTAACGAAATCTTCTGGAGACATTGCCGCAAATTTCTCATTGAATTTAAGGACCGCTACTTGGTCGGCGTTATGAATCTTCAACAATTCAACGCGATCAGCCAAAGTTGTCAGCATTGTTGGAGCGCGATCAGGCGCAAAGACCTGCATGGGATGCGGATCGAATGTCAGGGCGATGATTGATCTGCCGTCTGCAATTTCTTTGGCGCGGTTCAGGAGCAACTGGTGGCCTTTATGAACACCATCAAAGACGCCGATTACGACGACGCTACCTGAATTCATCTATCTATTATCCCTAAATCAATTCGCCGCTGCAAAAACTGCGATCGGTTTAGCCTTGCCTGACTCATTCTTTAACAAAGCGATGAGGCGGTTATCAGGCGAGAGAGCTGCAAAAATCTCCTCGCCTGGATTTGAATTGAGTGGGCGCCCGAATGAAAGTTCTGCTACCTCATCGAGTGCCAGTTCGCGAACTGCAAAAGTTTGACGAGCCACATCCGCAATTTCCAGCTTTGTAAAGTCTTGGCCTTTCAAAGATTCAAATGAGATGGCTTGGTCTAATGAAAAGCCAGCAACCCTGGTGCGACGCAGCGCTGAAAGATGACCGCCCACTTCTAGATCGTTCCCGAGATCGCGTGCGATTGCGCGGATAAATGTGCCGGCGGAGCAAGTCACATCAATATCAATTTCAATTCGGTTACCAAGGCGACGAATCTCTAAAATATTGAGAGATGAAATTGTGATGGTGCGGGCAGCGAGTTCAAATACTTCACCAGCTCGCACCCGATCATAAGCACGTTCGCCACCAACTTTTACCGCAGAGACTGAACTGGGGCGTTGTTGAATCTCTCCCACCATTTTGGCAAGACCCGCTCTAATTTCTTCCTCTGTAACTTGCGAAACGCTTGCTTCTGAAATTATTTCGCCTTCTTGGTCGTCGGTGACCGTTGCCGCACCTAAAACAATGGTTGCAATGTAGGACTTGTCGCCATCGGTTATATATTGCAGCAAGCGCGTACCGTTGCCGAATCCAAGAACTAGAACACCAGTGGCCATTGGATCTAACGTGCCGGCATGCCCGACTTTTCGAGTTCCGAGGGCTTTGCGCGCAACTGCAACAACATCATGGCTAGTCATGGCAGGTGCTTTATCTACGACTAAGAAGCCATCCATTATTTAGAAGTTAATCTTCAATAACTTTAGGCGCTTTATAGGGATCTTCTCCCCCAGCAAATGTCGCGTTCTTACGAAGTTGTGCCACTTCAGCATCAAGCACATGCACCTTATCTAAAAGCGAATCAAGGGCTTTGGCAGATTCAGGAAGTCCATCTTCAAAGAATTCAATGGTTGGAGTTATTCGAGTCTGCAAATCGCGACCGACAGCACTTCGGATTACGCCTTTTGCGCTCTCGAGTGCTGCGGCAGTTGCTGCGCGTTGTTCTTCATCACCAAGAACGGTGTAGAAGATAGACGCGCTCTGTAGATCACCAGTAACTCGCGCATCCGTGACAGTGACGAAGCCGAGACGAGGATCTTTAATCTTCGTCTCAAGCAACTGCGCCACTACCACTTTGATGCGATCGGCTACCTTCTGGGTGCGATGTGATTGGCCCATAGTTATGCGCGCTTCTTCTCGCGCATCTCAAAGACCTGAATGGTGTCTCCGATTTGCAGATCCTTCATATTGCCAAGTCCAATACCGCACTCGAAGCCTTCTTTAACTTCGTTGGCATCATCCTTGAAGCGCTTGAGTGAATCAATGGTGAGGTCATCGGCGATGATTTCAGCACCGCGCATGATGCGAGCCTTGGCATTTCGCTTGATGGAGCCATCGCGAACAATAGAACCTGCGATATTGCCGGCCTTTGAAGATTTAAAGATCTCGCGGACTTCTGCGTTACCGAGAACGATTTCTTCGTACTCTGGCTTGAGTAAGCCCTTAAGCGAAAGTTCGATCTCTTCAATTGCATTGTAGATAACTGAGTAGAAGCGAACTTCTACGCCTTCTTGATCAGCAAAGATCGCAGTCTGTGGTTCTGGCTTTACGTTAAAGCCAATAACAACAGCAGTAGATGCCGATGCCAAAGTGATATCTGACTTGGTAATTGCACCGACGCCACGGTGGATAACGCGAAGATCAACTTCAGCTCCGACATCAAGTTGCATAAGTGCATCTTCGAGAGCTTCCACAGAACCCGATACGTCACCCTTAAGGATGAGGTTAAGAGTTGAGACCTTGGACTGCTCCATAAAGTCTTCAAGTGAAACCTTCTTGCGAGCCTTAGCCAGTTGCGCATTACGTTCTGCCGCTTGGCGCTTTTCAGCGATCTGGCGCGCAGTGCGGTCTTCATCTGCAACTAAGAAGGTATCTCCTGCACTTGGAACTGAAGTAAATCCAAGAACCTGCACTGGACGTGATGGTCCGGCAGAGTCGACATTCTCACCGTGTTCATCGAGCATTGCACGTACGCGGCCGAATGATCCACCAGCAACTATTGCATCACCGATCTTGAGCGTTCCGCGTTGCACAAGAACTGTGGCAACTGGTCCACGACCGCGATCGAGGTGAGCTTCAATTGCAACACCGCGGGCATCATCTTCGGCAACTGCGCGAAGATCAATTGCTGCATCAGCGGTTAGCAAGATTGCATCTATAAGTTCGTTTACGCCCGTGCCGGATTTCGCCGAAACATTTACGAAGAGAGTTTCTCCGCCATATTCTTCTGCGATCAGGTTGTACTCGGTTAATTGTTGGCGGACCTTATCTGGATTCGCGCCCTCTTTATCAACCTTGTTAACGGCAACCACGATTGGAACATCTGCTGCTTGGGCGTGGTTTAACGCTTCAATTGTCTGCGGCATGATTCCGTCATCGGCTGCGACAACAAGTACCGCAATATCTGTGACCTTGGCACCGCGAGCACGCATAGCAGTAAATGCTTCGTGACCTGGTGTATCGATAAAGGTAATCGCGCGGTTTACGCCGTCATGATCATGGTGGATTTGGTAAGCACCGATGTGCTGAGTAATTCCGCCAGCTTCAGTCTTGAGAACCTCAGATTTACGGATTGCATCAAGCAAACTGGTCTTACCATGATCAACGTGGCCCATAACAGTTACAACCGGTGGACGTGCAACCAATAGATCGGAATCAAGATCTGCAAGTTCTTGCGCTAGATCGATATCGAAATCTTGCAATAGCTCGCGGTCTTCATCTTCGGGGCTAACGATTTGGATGACATATCCAAGTTGTGCACCGAGAATTTCAAATGTATCTGCATCAACAGATTGCGTTGCAGTAACCATTTCACCTAAGTGGAATAGCGCTGCAACCAATGCTGCTGCATCTGCGCCGATCTTTTCAGCGAAATCTGCCAGCGTTGCGCCGCGACGCATACGGATCTGAGTCTTTCCATCTCCGTGAGGAATAACTGCGCCGCCCAATTGTGGCGCTTGCATATTGTCGAACTCATCGCGCAAAGCTTTTCTTGATTTTGGTTTGCGCTTGCTGCTCTTGCTGGCATTTTTTCCGAAAGCACCTGCAGCGCCGCCGCGACCTGGACCGCGATTAGGACCGCCGCCCGGACGTTGTGGACCACCAGCAGATGGTGCGCCAGTTGTTGGACCCGAAGAACGGTATGGACCAGAAGATGCTCCCGCACCACCTGGACGAGATTGATAATTTCCGGGACCACCGCTACCAGCAGGACGTGGCGTATTTGGTCGCGCCGCAAAACCAGGGCGAACAGAACCGGGACGTGGACCTGACATTCCGGGACGTGCACCTGGTGCACCTGCTGGTCGTTGTGGCGGACGAGGAACAGCGCCACCAGTTGAGAATGGATTATTTCCAGGACGTGGTGGACGTGGAACTGCAGGTGTTGTTCCACCGGCAGTTGAAAATGGATTATTTCCAGGACGTGGAGTAGCTGGCTTATTTTCAGCAGCGGGCACTTCTTGATCTGAAACGGGAGTTGGTGCAGGAGCTGCTGCCGCAGCGCTTTCGGCGCGCGAAGCTTTCAACGCCTCTAAATCGACGCCGAGTTCGGCGGCAAGTTCAGCGGCAAGTTCAGGGTTTACTTCTGCAGTTTTCTTGGCAGCGGTCTTCTTCGCAGCTGCTTTCTTAACTGGCTTCGCATCGGAAACCGGCTTGGCATCGGGATACATCTCGATGAGCTTGCGCACGACCGGCGCTTCTACAGTTGATGATGCTGAACGGACGAATTCGCCCATTTCTTGGAGTTTTGCAAGGACAACCTTGCTCTCCATACCGAGTTGTTTTGCCAACTCATGTACGCGGACCTTTGACACATTTCTCCTGTCTTGGCCCGCAATCTTTGTTCTAGATATTTATCTAGGGATGCGAGCCTTAGTTGTACGACCTCATAATCTGAACGAGCTCATTTGAGTTTCATATCTTTCGCATCCATATCTTTAAGTTAATAACTAGTTTTCTACCTTTAAGCGCTCGTCTAAGAACGCTTTAAATTTCGAAAGATCCGGCGCTTGCTCCAGCTTGAAGGCTGATTTAAACGCTTTCCGATCTATCGCGGTGTAGCCACACTGTAAGTGGAGCCAGGCTCCTCTACCGTGAGATTTTCTACCGACTGTTGGGGTAATCACCCCAGCAATGCAGTTGACCCGCAATAGCTGCGATGGTTCTTGAGATTTACGACAGACGATGCAGGTTCGTATCGGTTTGATACTTATTTGCATTGCAGGCATATCTCCAACCATCAGCGAGTGCAAGGATAGCGAAGAGCGGCTATTTCACCTAAAACCGTGCGTAGCGGGCGCTTTTAATTGGGCGCGCTGGGCGTATCTGGATGGATATCAATGCGCCAACCTGTAAGGCGGGCAGCTAAACGGGCGTTTTGGCCATCTTTACCAATGGCAAGTGAGAGTTGGTAATCAGGGACAGTAACTTTGGCAGATCGCGTTGCGAGATCAACAATCTCAACTTTCGTAACCTTCGCCGGCGCTAAAGCATGCGCAACAAATTGCGCTGGATCTTCCGACCAGTCGACGATATCAATCTTTTCACCATGGAGTTCTTCCATAACTGCATTGGCGCGCGAACCCATTGGACCAATTAGCGAACCTTTTGGTGAAACTCCAGCGCGGTGAGAACGAACTGCCAACTTTGTGCGATGACCTGCTTCGCGCGCAACCTCCATTATCTCCACAATTCGATCATTGATTTCGGGAACTTCAAGTGCAAATAGCTGTTTAACGAAGGCAGGGTGGCTACGCGAGAGCATGATCTCGGGGCCTTTCATTCCTTGTTTTACTTCAACGACAAAGCACTTAATTCGGTCACCATGGTTATAAATCTCACCCGGAACTTGTTCTTGTGGTGGGATGCGACCTTCAACTTTTCCAAGGCTTACATTGATCATCTTTGGGTCGCGACCTTGTTGCACGATTCCAGAGATGATATCTCCCACTGCTGCGCTAAATTCTCCTACGATTTCGGCATCGTTGGTGGCGCGCATCTTTAACTTAATAACTTGTCGCACAGTCGATGTAGCGATACGAGCGAAGCCTTCGGGTTCATCACGCTCTTCAGAAATACGCTCCCCGAGTTCATTAAAGTTTGGAACCAAAATAACTATTTCTCCAGTTTCGCGATCGATACTGGCGCGGGCTTGGCGTTTAGGAGCATCAGTTTCGTAATATGCAGTTAAGACGCCGGCTTCGATCTCTTTAATTAGATCATCTAAAGGAATCTGCTTATGAGTGGCTAGCGCAATGAGCGCATCAACATCAACTTGGCCCTTATTCATCGCCTGCCTCATCCTTAGAATCTGATGAATCTTCTTTTCGATTAAATTCGATTTCAACTACTGCGCGCTTTATGTCAGTGAAATTAACTTGATGGGTTTTAATCCGCCCTTTGATATTTTCAACGAGAGTTGCGGTGACATCGTTGAATTCGGTGAGGCGACCTGTTGTAACTGATCCATCTTGAAGGGTGGCCTTGATAACGCGAGTTAAATTCTTGGTCCAGTGACGTGGCAAGGTAAGTGGGCGATCGACTCCTGGTGAAGTAACTTCTAGTGTGAAGGACGTTTCTCCCATAAAGGATGCGGTATCAAGTAGCTCAGATATCAAACGTGAAACAACGGTTACTTGATCTAAATTAAGTGGGCTTTGTCCGTCAACGATGCAAGTAATTACGCGATGGCTGCCTGCAGATGTGTTTTGGACTTCTTCAAGATAGAAACCGGCTTCTGTAACAGCGGGTTCGATTAACTCTGTAATTGACTGTGCCAGGGACACTTTGACTCCTTATTAATTTGTTATTTAGTTTTTTACTACCCCAAAGTTTAGCATCGATTTTTCACATTAATGCAGCGCTAAATATGTATCGAAGGCTACTTTAAGAATCAGCGCTGCGGTAATGCCCATAAATACTTTTCGAACAAGAGTAGATCCCCCGCGTATCGCGATTCGTGCGCCAATTAGGCCACCAATGACATTTGCAATTGCCAGAGTTAGGCCGACTTTCCAAATGATTTCACCGCTAAAGCCGAAGACGAGAATCGCTCCCGCGTTAGTTGCCACATTTACAACCTTGGCAATCGCTGATGCTGAAAGAAATGCAAAGCCCATCACTGCAACAAGAGTCAAAATCAAGAACGAACCTGTGCCAGGTCCAATGATTCCATCATAAAAACCAATTACGAGCGCGGCGAAAGCGGCGATCTTTAAACGTTTGCTTTCATCGTGGCGCATAGATTCAATCTGACCTAGTTGAGGTCTTTTCCATGTGTATATCAAAACCGCTATAAGTAGCGCTACGACTAGTGGTTTAAGTACTTCGGTCGGAATCAATGAGGCGAGTGATGCGCCACCCATAGAGCCGAAGAAAGCAGGCACCGCCATTGTTATCAAGAGTTTGGAACTGACTTTGATATTCCGGCGATAGGTCAGCGCTGATGCGGTGGTTCCGAAAATTGAAGGAACTTTATTTGTGCCTAAAACTATAACCGTCTCGGTTTTGTCTAGACCGATTAAAAGCGCCGGCAGTTGGATTAACCCTCCCCCGCCAGCGATCGCATCAATAAGGCCTGCGCAGAACGCCGCAAGTGCCAGAAAGGTAAAGGTGTAGAGGTTTAAATCTGCAAACACTTTAGGAAAGTGAGGCGATTAGAGAAGTTACTGCAGGGATGGCATCACCGACTGCTACTTCCGATTTTTCACCTGATTTACGGTTACGGAGTTCAATTTTTCCATCAGCGAGTGATTTACCGACTACAACGATCACTGGGATTCCAATTAGCTCGGCATCTTTAAATTTTACGCCAGCGCTGGGATCGCGACGATCATCGAGCATCACTGTAATACCAGCAGATTCCAACTTAGTTGCGATATCTAACGCGGTATCAAAAGGCAGATCTTCTTTGCCTGTTGCAACTATATGAACTTTGGCGGGAGCTACTTCTAGCGGCCAAACCAATCCAATTTCATCATAACTTTGCTCAGCAATCGCTGCGACCGCGCGTGATACACCAATTCCATAAGAACCCATCGTTACAACCTGTGATTTACCGTTCTGATCTAGCACCGTTAATCCAAGTGAATCTGCATATTTGCGACCAAGTTGGAAGATATGGCCGATTTCAATCGCACGATCGATAACGACGGGGGTGGAACACTCTGGACAAGAATCACCTTCGCGAATTTCAGCGGCTTCGACGTAAGCATCTGGCGTGAAGTCGCGACCGTTAACCACGTTTCGTGCGTGGCGATCTTTTTTATTCGCTCCAGTTACCCAAGATGTTCCGGGTGCAACGCGCGGATCAGCATAGACAGTGATGCCAAACTTTCCAGCATCTTGCGGTCCGATATACCCCTTAACTAAACCTGGATGTTTTGCAAAATCTGCTTCTTCAAATACACGGAGTTCTTCAACTCCAGGAAGTTCCGCTTGCAAACGCTTAAGATCAACTTCACGATCACCTGGAACTAACACTGAAATGGCTTTATCGTCGGCCATCAATAAAACATTTTTAAGTGTTGATGCGCCAGTAAATCCGCCGCCAAATTTCTCGTTCAATACCTCGACCAAAGAATCAATAGTTGGAGTATTTGGCGTATCTAACTCTTCAATCGCCGGAACTTCGGATGCATCAACTGCAGATACTTTGGTAACCATCGCTTCCACGTTGGCGGCAAAACCACACTTCTGGCAAAGAACGTAGGTATCTTCACCGGTTGGGCATGGCGCAAGGAACTCTTCAGATTTAGATCCTCCCATCGCGCCTGAGACAGCTTTTACAATGTTGTATTTCAGGTGGAGGCGATCGAAGGTAGTGATATATGCATCGCGGTGTTTCTGATATGAAACGCCCAAGCCTTCGTCGGTTAAATCAAATGAATAAGAATCTTTCATTACAAACTCACGGCCGCGAATAATGCCACTACGCGGACGCGCTTCGTCACGGAACTTATTTTGAATCTGATAGATGGTTAGCGGAAGGTCTTTATATGATGAATATTCGCCCTTCACCATCAAGGTAAACATCTCTTCGTGAGTTGGGCCTAATAGATAATCTCCACCTTTACGATCTTGCAATCTAAAGAGCGAAGGACCGTACTCTTCCCAGCGGTTAGTGGCTTCGTAGGCTTCGCGCGGCAAGAGCGCAGGAAAGTGAACTTCTTGGAAGCCTGCGTTATCCATTTCTTCGCGGATGATATTTTCAACATTGCGTAATGTGATAACACCGAGTGGTAGCCACGAGTAAATTCCTGCTGCTATGCGTCGGATATAACCCGCGCGTACTAATAGCTTATGGCTTGGAACTTCGGCATCGGCAGGATCGTCGCGCAGAGTGCGGAGAAAGAGATTGGACATGCGCAACATGGGCGCAACCTTATCGCGTAATTACTTGACTGTGACGGAAGGTTCGCCTGAACCAACGCCAGCGGCTTCCATTTCTTCGGCTAAACGCATCGCTTCTTCAATAAGAGTTTCTACGATCATCGCCTCAGGGACGGTCTTGATTACTTCACCCTTAACAAAGATCTGTCCTTTTCCGTTTCCGGATGCAACGCCTAGATCTGCCTCGCGGGCTTCACCTGGACCGTTTACAACGCATCCCATAACAGCAACGCGAAGTGGAACAGTCATTCCTTCAAGGCCAGCTTGGACTTTTTCGGCCAAGGTATAAACATCAACCTGCGCACGACCACAAGATGGGCAAGAAACGATTTCTAACTTACGTTGACGCAAGTTGAGTGATTCGAGAATTGAGATTCCAACCTTTACTTCTTCAACGGGAGGCGCCGACATCGATACGCGAATCGTGTCGCCAATACCTTCAGCGAGCAGAATTCCGAAAGCGGTTGCCGATTTAATTGTTGCCTGGAAAGCAGGTCCGGCCTCAGTTACACCTAAGTGCAATGGGTAGTCGCACTTAGCTGCCAGGATTCGGTAGGCGTTAACCATTGTTACCGGATCATGGTGCTTTACCGAGATTTTGAGATTTGAGAAACCGTGTTCTTCAAATAGCGAAGCTTCCCAAAGTGCAGATTCGGCTAGTGCTTCAGGTGTGGCCTTGCCGTACTTTGCAAGTAAGCGCGGATCAAGCGAACCAGCGTTAACGCCGATTCGGATTGGAATACCCGCATCCCCTGCAGCCTTAGCAACTTCCTTTACCTTGTCATCAAATTGCTTAATGTTGCCTGGGTTTACACGAACCGCAGCGCAACCGGCATCGATCGCAGCAAAGATATATTTTGGTTGGAAATGAATATCTGCAATAACCGGAATTTGTGATTTCTTAGCAATCTGCGCAAGTGCATCGGCGTCATCTTGGCTAGGAACTGCCACACGAACAATCTGGCATCCTGCGGCGGTGAGTTCGGCGATCTGTTGCAGAGTTGAATTCACATCAGCGGTAAGGGTGGTGCACATTGATTGCACGCTTACTGGTGAATCGCTACCGACTCCAACGTTTCCAACCATTAACTGCTTTGTCTTGCGACGAGGGTGAAGTGCTGCAGGCGGGGCGCTAGGAATTCCGAGATCAACCATGGGGGTATTCTGCCTCAAAAAATGGTAATCGGCGATTTAACTGCCGTATGGAATTTAGAGGTTGAGTGAAATTGGATTGAAAATATCTGCAATTAGCAGCAGAACTGTGAGCGCTGCCAATATAACAAAGACCACCGCCGTGACTGGTGTGAGCACTTGCACATCAATCGCTGCCGGACGTGGCTTACGACGTATTCGCGCAAAGAACGCTCGAATTTCATCTGCAATAGCAACGGCCATATGGCCGCCGTCTAATGGCAAAATTGGTAAGAGATTAAAGAGACCAACAAATATATTTAAACTCGCAACGATCAAGATAAATGTTCCGAGACGTTCGGATAACGAAAGTTCGCCACTGGCAGCTGCTTGTCCAGAGACACGAGCAACGCCCACGACTCCAACTAAGCCATTTTCATCACGTTTTTCTCCGCCGAAAGTCTGCCCCCAAAGAGCAGGAATTTTAGTTGGAAGCTGAACTAAAGATTTTGCAGAAGCGGATGTGAAGCGCCAAGTCAGGGAAGCTGCAGATGTTACCGACTTGAGTGGACTTACTCGTTTAGTCCCAAATTCATTGATGATGCCAAGAACATAACGGGATGTACCGTCATCAATATTGGTCATACGAGGTGCCGCGGTAATCGTTTGTTCAGTACCACTGCGTTTTATTGTGAAGGTAAGCGGTTGCCCTTTGGAGTTTCGAATCTTTGAGAGTTGATCTTGCCAATCGCTGGAAGTATCGCCATCGATTGCAATTATTTCGTCACCTTTTTGAAAGCCAGCTGCTGCCGCGGCGCTATTTGGAGCTACTGAATCGATAACTGGAAGAACTTGATTTACGCCTACTCCTGCGAGCAAAATAAAAAGGAGTAAGTAACCAAGTACGAAGTGAAGAAATGACCCGGCACCGAGAACAACTAACTTGCGTACCGATGACGCTCGATAAAAGGCGCGATCTGCTTCGCCCTCGGGCATCTCATCGCGCGGGGTCATGCCCTCGATGCGACAGTAACCACCGGCTGGGATCGCCTTGATACCGAATTCGGTCTCCCCTCGTTGACGCGACCAGATGCGAGTTCCAAAACCTAAGAAGAATTCCGAGACACGCATTCCGTAACGCCGCGCTGTTAAGTAATGTCCAAATTCGTGCACCATCACAGAGAAGAGAAGTGCAACGACGAAGGCGAGAATTCCGATGATCTGCATTAACGGGCTACTTTCTGAAGAAGTTCTGTGGCGATTGCTCGCGCATCATCTTCGATGGCACTGACATCGGCGAGATCGCGCAGCACGCCGGCAGATTTTCCACCTAACTTTTGAACAACTTCTTCGACGGTTTCAACTATCGCCGTAAATCCGATTTTCCCAGTAACAAATGCGGAAACACAAACCTCATTGGCAGCGTTGAATATGGCTGGTAATCCGCCACCTAAAGATCCACAACGCCTAGCTAAATCAATTGCCGGGAAACGTTCATTATCAACTGGCGCAAAAGTCCAAGTATTTGGCTTTGTCCAATCTATTGGAGCGGTTGCAGCTTTCACGCGGTCTGGATAATTAATTGCGAATGAAATTGGCCCCTTCATATTGGGAGGTGATGCTTGGGCGATCGTTGATCCGTCTACATACTGAACCATTGAGTGGATTACAGATTGCGGATGGATAACCGCTTCGATTTGTGAGTAAGGCATATTAAATAAATAGTGCGCTTCAATTATTTCCAGACCTTTATTTACAAGGGTTGCAGAATTAATAGTTACGACCGGTCCCATCGACCACGTTGGATGATTTAAAGCTTCTTCAACGGTGATGCCAGATAAATCGGCGCGATCTCGAAATGGTCCACCACTTGCGGTAAGAACTAATTTGGATACTTCAGATCGCTTACCGCCCATTAACGCCTGCCATAGCGCTGAATGTTCCGAATCAACTGGTAATAATTGATCAGGCTTAGCAAGCGACATAACTAGGTCGCCGCCCGCAACAAGTGACTCTTTATTGGCTAGGGCGACCCGATTTCCGACGCGAAGAGCAGCAAGAGTTGGACCCAATCCGATGGAACCGGTTATTGCGTTAAGTACTACATCACAAGTAATCGCTGCGATTTCAGTTGATGCCAGTGGACCATCAATCACGGATGCATTGGGTAGAGCAGCTTTAATCTGGTCGGCATTTGCGGCAACACCAATAACGGCGACATTGAATTTTTTAGCCTGCGCAATAATCAGATCTGGGTTAGTACCGGCTGCCGTAATTGCAACGACGCGAAAAAGCGATGGATTGGCTTCAACAATTTCTAGCGCCTGAACACCGATCGAACCGGTTGATCCAAGAATTACTAAATCTCTCACCGCTGATACCAACTAACTATCTATCCAAAAGATTTTGGGTAGGAGAATATGGCGTGCCGTTACGGCGCTTAGCAATTGCGGATAGCGCTTCGAGGACAACGCGGTTTGCCAGAATTGCCGTGATATCCGCGCTATCAAATGGTGGGGCTACTTCGACGACATCTATACCTACGACTGGAAGTTCGAGACAGATTCGTCGCACCGCTTCGAGTAGCTCGCGCGAAGTCATTCCACCAGGTTCAGGCGTACCTGTGCCAGGCGCCATTCCGGGATCTACTACATCGATATCAACAGATAGAAAAACGCCGTCGCAATCATCGGTAAGGGTTGCGAAAGATTCATCGAGAACTGTGTTTAGTCCGCGATGATGGATCTCAGTCATTTCGTAAGAGCGCATACCTTGATCGCGCATCCAGTTTAAAGTCTTGTCATCTGGCCAATATCCGCGAAGCCCAAGTTGCAAGAAACGATCACCCCGCACATGTCCAGATTCGATGAGACGACGCATGGGAGTTCCGTGGCCGATCAACGCACCAAATTGATCCTCACCGGTGTCGGCGTGCGCATCAAAATGAATCATCGATATCTTGCCGAGTCCGCGATGCTTTGCAATTCCTGCCACATCTGCTGATGCGATTGAGTGATCTCCCCCGAGAATTACGGGGATTTTGCCGGCGCGAGAAATTTTTTCAGTTGCTTCTTCCAGAACTTTAAGTGATGAAATCAAATCGCCAGGTGGCATCAGCAAATCACCGGCGTCATAAACTTTAAGCGCCTTAAGTGCATCAACTCGAAGCGCCAGGTGTGGGCGTTCTGCATCGTGTGGCAGGTAGTCACCACCACGTATCGCCTGTGGTCCAAACTTTGCACCAGAACGATGGGATGTTCCTGAATCAATAGGTGCGCCAAGGATGATTACATCGGCATCGGCATAGCTCTTAGGATCGTCTAGATCACATTGCGGGATTCCTAGAAATGTAAAACTAGGTCCGTACATATTGCCGTGGTTAGCCATTTCGTAAGGATAGTTCTAAATCTTTAAGAATCGAAACCTAAGCCAAGTGAATCCAGGAATTTGAGCCACAGATTGCGCTTTCCACCGTTCTGATCTGCCTTATTGATTGACCATTGAGTAAGTCGGATAAATATGAATCTAAATGGTTCTGGTGGGAATGGCATCGGTTTCTTGCGCACCATCTTCAATTTTGTTCTTTCGTTATCTAAACCATCCAAAAGATCTAACATAACTTGAGCACCGAATCGCGTTGAACCCACCCCTAGTCCGGTGTACCCCATTACGTATGCAACTCGACCGCGATGGGCCATTCCCCAGAAGGGAGAGAAGCGAGAGCAAGTATCAATTGCCCCACCCCATCCGTGAGTAAATTTAATTCCGCGCAATTGCGGGAAGGTTTCGAGAAAAGCTTCCGCTAAATGCGCGTAGGTTTGTGCATCTGATTCGTACTCCTGTCGAACTTTTCCGCGGAAGTTATAGATGGCATCGTATCCACCCCAGAGAATTTCATTATCTTTAGTCATGCGGTAATAATGGAATTGATTACCTGCATCGGATAAACCTTCACGGTCGTTCCAGCCAATTGATTCGAGCTGCTCGGTTGTCAAAGGTTCGGTAACTAGTTGAAAGTCGTAAACTGGAACGACATATTTATGTGCGCGTTTTATTAAAGATTTGAAAACGTTGGTCGCTAGCGCAACTTTATTGGCATACACGCTTCCATATGGCGTGTGAACAATCATGCCATTTTTAGTGCGCTCTAATCGGTCTACATGCGAATTTTCATAAATTTTAACGCCGAGCTTTATGCAGGCTCGTTCTAACCCCCAAACCAATCGAGCTGGATCAACGAGAGCTGTTCCATCTGGATCCCAGAGAGCGCCTTTATAAATCGGAGATTTGATACGTGCTTGAACTTGCTCTTGGCTAAGGAGTTCGACGTTGTCTCCAAATGAGTTGCGCAGATCGGCCTCCTCTTTCAGGCCTTTCATCTGCCAATCTTCTACGGCAACACGTAGTTCGCCGTTCCATTCGAAGTCGCATTCAATTCCGTACTTAGCAATCGTCGCTTCAATCGCATCCAGATTCTCACGACCCAATCTTTCAATGACGGCCATCTCATCTTTAAATCTTCCGTAACCATTAATAAATCCATGGGTGAGTGAGTAACTGCAAAAACCTCCGTTACGCCCAGATGCGCCAGCGCCGGTTTCGCGCTGTTCAACAACAACAACTTCGCGATCCGGGTTGGCCTCCTTAGCTAAAAGTGCGGTCCATAGGCCGGTGTAGCCAGCGCCAACAATGCAAAGCTCTGATGTGACATCACCAACTAACGTTGGGTGCGGAAGTGGTTCAAGTGGATCTTCATCGAGCCAGTAAAGCTGGGGCTGCATATGCGCCAAATGTTTCAGAATCGATGGGTCGGTAGTGGCCATCACCTTTTTTCCGGCTATGCCCGGAAATCACCTCTGCAATTACTACTAGTAGTTGGTAAGTATATTAGCGCGCTTTACGGCGATTTAGGATCTGCCCCGCGATGACTATTGCAAGAGCCAAGAAAAACATTCCGGAACCAATCACATTTGCCTGTGCTGGGATTCCGCGAGCTGCAGCGGTATACACAAATTTTGGAAAGGTGATTACCGTTCCAGAATTAAAGTTTGTAATGATGAAATCATCAAATGAGAGGCTAAATGCCAACAAAGCCGCACCTGCGATTCCGGGCGCGACAAGAGGCAAGGTCACGCGTCGGAAAGTTTGAAATTCATTAGCGTATAAATCCATCGCCGCTTGTTCAAGACGTGGATCAAGGCTTGCGATACGAGCTTTAACGGTCACGACCACAAACGAGATACAGAACATCACGTGCGCGATCACCGTAGGCCAAAATCCAGGATTTATTTTGAAGACTAGGAACAGCGATAACAACGAGGCGCCGAGCACAATTTCAGGGGTAGCCATTGGCAGAAAGATCAAAAGGTTTGAAGTAGAGCGACCTTTAAAGTTATGGCGCCCAATTGCGAAGGCGATCATTGTTCCTAGGATTGTTGCGAAGAGCGTTGCGAGAAAACCAATCTTTATAGAATTTCCCAGAGCGTTACAGACTTCTGGCGCACCGCAAGGGTTTTTCCAGTTGTTTAAAGTGAATCCTTTCCAGACCAGATTGCTCTTTCCTGAATCATTAAAGGAGAAAACGAATGTGTAGGCGACTGGAATGAAGAGATAAGTAAATGCGAAAAACATGTAAACGCGGATCAGATTTCTTCCGAACCAACGTTGGAACCTTACGACGGGAGATATGCGTGGAGCGGTCGCGTCTGCAATCTTCTTGCTCATACCAGCTCCTCCGTTCCGGCTTTACGAATGTAGATAGTCACCAAAATTAAGATTGCAGCCATCAAGGTAAATGAGAGAGCTGCCGCAGTTGGGTAATCAACAATTTTGAAGTAACGAGATTCGATTACGTTACCGATCATCTTGGTATTTGGGCTTCCCAAGATCGCTGCATTTACATAATCTCCCGCTGCAGGAATAAAGGTGAGTAAAGTGCCGGCCACAACTCCCGGCATTGATAAAGGGAGAGTCACTTTTCGAAAAGTGGTGAAGCCATTTGCGTAGAGATCACCGGATGCCTCAAGAGTACGTGGATCAATACGGTCGATTGATGCGTATAGCGGCAAAGTCATAAATGGTAAGAAGTTGTAAGTCATACCCATTACGACGGCAAAAGCAGTTGAAGTTAGCGTCGTGCTATGGCTGATGACTCCGATGCTGCGCAAAGTTGGAACAACGAAGCCTTCTTCGCCAAGGATTTGTTTCCAGGCCACGGTGCGTAGCAAAAATGAGGTAAAGAATGGGGCAACAACTAGCACCAGGAAGAAGTTTTTATATTTTCCAGATTTAAAGGCAATTGCATATGCCAGTGGATAAGAAATTGCTAGCGCCAAAAGCGTTGCGATAACTGCGTAAAGAAATGATCGCCCAAATTGCTCTTTATTCTCAAGAAATGCATCTACATAATTTTGAAAACGGAAAGTCTGCTCGTATTGACCGGTATCTCCCCCGCCAACTGGAGTCTGAGTTGAAGTTTGCGCCAAATTTACGATCGGCAAAATAAAGAAGGTAAAGAGGAACCCAAAGCCTGGAAGAAGCAGTAGGTACGGGGTGCGAATCTTTCCCATCGAAATTGCGACTTACTCTTCGTCTAGATCTTCTGGCGTAACTTCAGATCCGGCAGTCACATCTTCATCGCCGCGTAACGCGAAGGTGAACACAGGAGCCCAGGAAATGTTTACGGCGTCGCCCTTATTAAATGGTGCAACTCCGTCATCATTTTGTTCGAAGACCATAAGCTCTTGCCCCCAAGGCATTTCAACTTGGTACTGGGTTGATACGCCGATGTAGGAAACATCTTCGATTCTTCCACCGGAAAGTACGTTGCCGGATACTGGGGTGTTGAGCAGAGAGATGCGGAATTTTTCAGGGCGGATACCGGCATACATCGAGTTATCTACTGCATGCGAACGGTTCTTTGGAACTGAAATCTTTTGCCCGTAAAGATCCACGACAAGAGAGTCGCCATCGTTACCGGTTATTGTGCCTTTGATTAGGTTGGATTGACCGAGGAAGTTGGCAACAAATGCCGTCTCAGGGTTGTCATATAGGTCTGCAGGAGATCCCATTTGTTCAATCTGACCTTCATTCATAACCGCAATTGTGTCGGCCATAGTCATTGCTTCTTCTTGATCGTGCGTCACGTGTACGAAGGTAAGTCCGACTTCTTTTTGAATCCATTTGAGTTCGATCTGCATCTGACGACGTAACTTAAGATCCAACGCGCCCAGCGGTTCATCAAGAAGAAGAAGAGCTGGCTTATTGACTATCGCGCGAGCTAAAGCGATGCGCTGCTGCTGACCACCAGAAAGTTGTGTTGGTTTACGACCTGCCAGATGTGGGAGTTCAACTAAGTTGAGAACCTTATTTACTTCTGCATCTACATCTTTGATTCCGCGACGGCGAAGACCGAATGCGATATTTTCAAAGATTGTTAAGTGCGGAAAGAGCGCATAGTTTTGAAAAACCGTGTTGATCGGACGTTGGTAAGGCTTCGTTGTTGTTATATCAGTCTCGCCTAGATGAATGCTGCCGACCGTTGGTTCTTCAAGTCCAGCAATCATGCGTAGCGTCGTTGTCTTTCCACAACCAGATGGTCCAAGGAGTGCGAAGAATGAACCTTTAGGAATGGTTAGCGATAGATCATCAACTGCTTTGAAGTCACCGTACTCTTTGGTGATTCGTGTAAGTATTAAATCCCCGCGTGCAGAAGAGGCGTCAAATGACACTTAGTTGCCGGCAGCCTTCTGGAAGGCTTCTGACCAAGTAGTTTCTTCAGCGGGCGTAAGTGACCGGAAGACGCTGAGGTTCTTCATAGTCTTTTCGCTTGGGAAAATGTATTCGCTCTTGGCTAGTTCAGGATCGATCTTTTCCATCTCAGCCTGTGCGCCCTTAACCGGAGTCACATAGTTAACGTAGGCGGCAACTTCGGCAGCAATCGCAGGGTCGTAGTACCAGTTAATTAACTTCTCAACTTGCGCCTTCTTTTCAGCGGTAACTGTTGATGGAATCATCATGTTATCGCCCGAAATGGTTCCGCCGGATTCAGGGATTGCGAAGTCAAACTTTCCTTCATTTTCTGTTGCCAGAATGAACATGTCGCCAGACCAACCAATGACGGCGGTTGCATCACCTGATGTGAGATCTTCGGCGTATTCATTGCCCTTAACGCCACGAATCCAACCATCAGCGATCTTCTTAGCCATAAAGTCAACGGCGTTCATAAATTGATCTTCAGTGACTGTAGCAAGATCTACACCTTGTGAACGAAGAATAATTCCAATGGTGTCGCGCATTTCAGAGAGAACAACAATCTTTCCCTTGTTCTGAGGTGCGAATAGATCATCGAGCGTACGCACTCCCTTAGGGTTCTTCTCGGTATTCCAACCGAAACCACCCATGATGCCTTGCCAAGTGAGAGTGGATTCACGATTTGGATCATAAGAAGGTGACGCCAAAGTTTCGAGAATATTTGTTTTATTCGGAATATTGGCCGCATCAAATTTTTGTGCGTAACCAAGGCGAATCCAGCGCGCTGCCATCCAGTCTGTTGGGCAGACAAGGTCATAGCCAATATCTTCTTTTAGCTTAAGTTGAGCTTGCACCTTGCCGAAGAATTCATCGTTATCGTTGTAATCTTCAAAATACTTGACGTCAATCTTTGTTGACTCGGTGAATTGATCAAGTGAAGGATAAGTTTTAGCCGCTTCGTCATAATCTAAATAGAGTGGCCAGTTACCCCAACGGATTGCATCACTTGACGCTGCTGAATTTCCGCCAGAACTACCGCACGCGGCGAGCGCACCAGCAGCGCCAACGCCACCGATACCCGCGAGAACTGCACGTCGTGAAACACGTGCATTAATTATTGAACGTGCTTCTGGAGATAGGGGTGACTTTTTAGCCATGTGGATGGGCTCCTTTTGTGCCGGAACAAGGGACGGTTGTGCAGGGCTCATTATGTAACCCATCGGCCCTGCACGCCAAACTATTTCGCGCTGATTTAGCAGAAATTTATCTAAAATCTCAGCCGTTCAGGTTGGTCATAACGTGCTTGATGCGTGTGTAATCCTCAAAACCGTAGCTCGATAGATCCTTGCCATAGCCAGATCGCTTGAAACCGCCATGTGGCATCTCAGCAACGATCGGAATATGGGTGTTGATCCAAACACATCCAAAATCAAAGGCCTTGGCCATGCGCATCGCGGTTCCATGGTCCTTGGTCCACACCGATGACGCCAAGCCGTATTCGACTCCATTTGAGAGCGCGATCGCTTCAGCCTCATCCTTAAATTTTTGAATTGTGATCACTGGACCGAAGATTTCAGATTGGATGTGCTCGTCTGCTTGGCGAAGATCTGCGATAACTGTTGGGGCGATAAAGAAGCCCGGGCGGTCCAGCGCCGATCCGCCTGCAACGACTCGTGCATGTGATGGAACTCGATCGAGGAATCCTTTTACGCGTTCAAATTGCGCCGCATTATTTACTGGTCCAACTATTACATCCTCATTCGGCATACCTACTGCAATTTCATTCGTGGCCTGGTTGGCGAGAAGTTTCACCATCTCTTCGTAAACACCTTCTTGCACCAGAACGCGAGTTGCTGCGGTGCAATCTTGGCCAGAGTTAAAGAATCCTGCGATCGCTATTCCCGCAGCCGCTGCCTCAAGGTCGGCATCGTTAAAGACAACTACTGGCGCCTTGCCACCGAGTTCAAGGTGAACGCGCTTTAACTGCTTGGCAGCGCTGCCAGCAACTTCCATACCTGCGCGGACAGAACCCGTAATTGAAACCATGGCTGGTGTTGCATGTTCAACAACCGCTTTTCCGGTTTCGCGCTCGCCGCAAATAACGTTGATTACGCCATCGGGTAAAAACTCACCCATGATCTCGGCCATAAAAACAGTTGATGCAGGAGTTGTATCGCTTGGCTTAAGTACAACTGAATTTCCTGCGGCAATGGCTGGCGCCCATTTCCAGACAGCCATCATCATTGGGTAGTTCCATGGAGTGACTTGGCCACAAACTCCAACCGGTTCGCGACGAATAAAAGAGGTCATTCCCTTCATATATTCACCAGCAGATTTGCCCTCTAGGTTACGGGCAGCGCCTGCGAAGAAACGGATCTGATCAATCATTGGTGGAACTTCTTCTGAAGTTGTCAGTCCTATTGGCTTTCCGCAATTCTCGGACTCGATTGCGATAATTTCATCCGCGCGAGATTCGATCGCATCTGCAATCTTAAGTAGAGCGCGCTGGCGCTCAGATGGAGTTGAATCACGCCATTCGGTGAAGGCGTTAGCTGCCGCAGTCATCGCCTTATCAACATCTGCCGCATTGGAATTAGGGGCGGTTGCGAATCCTTGCCCGGTTGCAGGGTTAATTAGCGTAGTTGTTTGCCCGGAAGTTGAATCAACTAACTTTCCATTAACAAAATTCTGCAACTTCTTCATTTTAGTTCTGCCCCTTTACCGCGCGGATTAATTGATCGCCATGATCAACTGGATGCTTGGAATAACTTTCTAGCCATTTGGCAATTGTGTAGTGACCAGATTCAGAATGGACCCCAGATTTTTCGAGATCTGATTCTTGTAATCGTTTGATGATGTCGAGAGATCCGGCGCGAACTGCTGCAAATACTGCAATTGAATTTTCAACTGGAGCAGTTTCATAACCAAGTTGCGGTGCGATGGCCCAAAGATTTTCATCGTAACCTTGAATGATCGAACCTTCTGGTTCGGCAACTAAGCGGCGCAAACGTGCATAAGACTGCGCCTCAGAATCTGCAAGGTGGTGAATGATCTGACGAGCCGACCAACCTTCTGGGTGCTTTACATCTAGCTGGTCAGCGGTAACTCCACGCGCCAGATTTAAGAAGTATTGAGTTGAAGATTCGTAGACGGCTGCTTGCTCACTGATACTCATAGCGTTGAGTCTATTTACTCTTTTCAGCCGCTGCCAACTGCCCGCAGGCGCCATCGATCTCGCGTCCCCGGGTATCGCGCACGGTGACTGGGACGCCGTAGCTTTCCAGGATTCGAACGAACTCCGCCTCATCTTCACGACGGGAAGCGGTCCATTTCGAGCCCGGCGTTGGATTTAGCGGGATTAAGTTCACGTGAGCATTTCGGCTCTTTAGTAAGCGACCCAGTAAATCTGCACGCCATGATTGATCATTAATATCGCGAATCAAGGCGTACTCGATTGAGTAACGTCGACCAGTCTTCTTTTCATAAGCATCGGCGGCGGCTAAAACTTCGCGAACTTTAAAGCGAGAGTTAATTGGCACCAATGAGTCACGAAGTTCGTCATCTGGTGTGTGAAGTGAAACAGCTAAAGTGCAGTTAATACCTTCATCCATCAATTTTTCGATTCCGTTTACTAAGCCGACAGTCGAAACGGTCACCGAACGAGCCGAAATTCCTAAGCCATCTGGATTTGGCGCTGTGATGTTGCGAAGGGTACGAGTAACCGCGTTGTAATTGGCAAGTGGTTCGCCCATTCCCATAAAAACGATATTAGAAAGGCGCGCTTCTCCCCCAGGTAGTTCGCCATTTACGCAGGCGCGTGCGGCCGCAACAATTTGCTCGGTGATTTCACCGGCAGTTAAGTTGCGGGTTAAACCTGCTTGGCCGGTTGCGCAGAAGGGACAGTTCATTCCGCAACCTGCCTGAGATGAAATACAAACTGTTACTCGATCGGTATAACGCATAAGCACGGACTCAACTAATACCCCATCATGCAACTTCCACAAATCTTTACGAGTCATTCCGTTGTCGGTGGTGCGAGTCGTCACCAGCTCAATTAGCTTTGGCGTAAAAATATCTGCAACCTTGCCGCGCAAATCAGCCGGAATATCTGTCCAGGTTTGTGGATCGTTAGATAAATGCGTGAAGTAATGCGTAGCAACTTGATTGGCGCGAAATGCGGGCAATCCATTTTCTACTGCGAGAGCCCGACGTTCTTCAGGGGATAAATCTGCTAAATGCTTCGGCGCCTTTTTCCGTTGAACTGGCTCATCGAAAACTAGTTTTATCTCGGTCATAGATAACGCTTAACAAGTTCAAGTGCGAGCCACAGGGCCGGCGCTGAGAGAAGAACGGAATCTAGGCGATCGAGCATTCCCCCATGGCCCGGAAGCAACGTGCCCATATCTTTTAGTGAGAGATCGCGCTTAAGGGCGCTCTCGATTAGATCGCCCGAAGTCGCTGTAAATACGATCATCAAGCCAGCGATTATTCCGATCCACCAGTGCATATGCATGATGTAGTGGAAGGCAAGCGCTCCACCGATCGCGGTAAAAATTATCGAACCGGCTAGCCCTTCCCAGGATTTCTTTGGGCTAATTTTAGGAACCATCGGGTGTTTGCCCAATAAAACTCCGACTAAATAGCCAAAAGTGTCATTGCATCCGACCAACACAACAAATGTCATTACGCGATGCCAGCCAGTGCTCGGGCGAGCCAGCAAAATTAAGAATCCCGCCATAAAGGGCAAGTAGATTAGCGCCATAGTTGTTGCGGTGGCATTGGCGACGAACTTCTCGGGTCCACGGCGAAGTAATGAAATTAGTAGAACTGGAAATGCGATCGCGGTTGCAATCGCTAGACCCGCAACAGCACCAACCCACGTGGCATAACTAAGCCCAATTGTGGCCAGCGTTAAGCCCCGGAAAGAGATGTAAATATCGCGATGGCCAAAGGCTTTGCAAAGTTCGCGTACTCCCAGAATTACAGCGATGCAAACCAGACCAGCAAAGATTACGCGTTCGTACGATAGAGCGAACCAAACGAGTGCTATCAGGGAAAGCGAAACAGCGATCGATGGAAGTAGTTTTCTTCCAGCTCGCTTATTGATCGCTTCGTTGATCGAATGTAAATCTGACACTTGTTGGTTGCGAGAACTTCTAGACTTCTAGAAGTTCAGCCTCCTTATGCTTTAGAAGATCATCGATTTTGGCAACGTGATCTGAAGTAACCTTTTCAAGTTCTTTTTCGCCACGCGCTAAGTCGTCTTTGCCGATATCGCCATCTTTTTCTAGCTTTTCCATCAATTCTTTGGCGGCACGGCGGATATTGCGGATTGAAACTTTTGAATCTTCGGCTTTGCCTTTAGCTACCTTGATGTAATCCTTGCGACGCTCTTCCGAGAGTTGAGGTAGGGCAACGCGAATTACGACGCCATCGTTGCCAGGATTTACACCTAGATCTGACTCACGGATCGCTTTTTCAATACTGGCCATCGCTCCCTTATCGAATGGCGCGACAATCGCCAGTCGTGCCTCAGGAACTTGAATCGAAGCAAGTTGTGAAAGCGGAGTGTAGGTACCGTAATAATCAACCATAATCTTATTGAAGAGCGCTGGATGAGCACGGCCGGTACGAATGGTTGCAAAATCATCTTTGGCAACTTCGACCGCTTTATCCATCTTGCTCTGTGCATCGGCTAGAGCACTTGCTACATCTGCCATTTTCTTACTCCTCTATTTGGTTAAGCTATGGAAAAAATGTTTAAAGTTAAGAAACTAATGTTCCGATCTTTTCACCGCGTACCGCGCGTGCGATATTGCCGCTAGCCATTAAGTCGAAGACGATAATCGGCAAATTGTTTTCGCGGCAAAGGCTAAAGGCTGCGGCATCTGCGACAGCCAGCGATTTAGAAAGCACTTCGTTATATGAAATGTCATCAAACTTTGTAGCAGATGCATCCTTCTTTGGATCTGCACTGTAAACGCCATCAACACCGCTCTTAGCAAGTAGCAACGCCTCTGAACCAATTTCCAGTGCGCGCTGTGCGGCGACGGTGTCGGTTGTAAAAAATGGCATTCCGGCGCCCGCCCCAAAAATGACTACGCGACCTTTTTCGAGGTGGCGGATTGCGCGACGCGGGATGTAAGGCTCTGCAACTTGGCCCATGGTGATCGCAGTCTGCACGCGAGTATCAACGCCTTCTTTCTCCAGAAAATCTTGGAGCGCAAGACAGTTCATAACTGTTCCGAGCATTCCCATATAGTCCGCGCGGGCACGATCCATACCAACTTGCTGAAGTTCGGCGCCGCGGAAGTAATTACCGCCACCGACAACTACTGCCAATTGAACGCCAGTTTTTACAACATCTTTAATCTGCTTTGCGACATCGCGCATGACATCGATATCTACACCGATGCCCTTTTCTCCCCCGAAAACTTCTCCGGAAAGTTTAAGGAGCACCCGCCGATACGTTCCTCTTGTACCGGGCATGGGTGCTCCTTTTCTAAAACGTCGTTCTGGCTAGTTTACTGACCTACGCGGAAACGGTGGAATGCCTTGACGGCGGTTCCTGCCTCATCGAGGATCTGCTTTACGGTCTTCTTCGCATCTTTAGCGAAAGCCTGCTCAATCAAGGAAACTTCCTTGACGAAGCCGGTTACGCGACCTTCGATGATCTTGGAAAGTGCGGCTTCTGGCTTGCCTTCTTCACGCGCAGTTTCTTCAGCGATACGGCGCTCATTCTCAATTAGGTCCGCAGGGACTTCATCACGATGAACGAACTTAGGTGCGAATGCGGCGATGTGCTGAGCAATATCGCGACCAACTTCGGCTGCTTCTTTAGCGAGTGAAACTAGAACACCAACCTGTGGTGGAAGATCTGGTGAAGTCTTGTGTAGATAAAGTCCAACGGGACCTTCTACAACTGCGACATTGCGAACTTCGATCTTCTCGCCAAGAGTTGCATTTCCTTCATCGACAACTGATTGAACACTCTTGCCATTAGACATTGTTGAAGCAAGAAATGCTTCAACAGTTGCTGTCTTTGAAGCGAGTAAGTGATCAACTAGTTCGTCACCAAGTGCGATAAAACGCTCGCCCTTTGCAACGAAGTCCGTTTCGCAGTTGAGCTCGAGCATTACGCCGAGATCGCCGGAAACCTTTGCAACAACGAGACCATTTGAAGTCAAGCGACCTTCGCGCTTGGTAACTCCCTTAAGACCCTTTACTCGAATAATGTCGAGGGCTTTGTTGTAATCGCCATCTGCTTCATCAAGTGCCTTCTTGCAATCAAGCATTCCTGCTGCAGTTGCTTCGCGAAGACGTTTTACATCATCTGCTGAATAGTTTGCCAATTTACTTATGCCTCCGGAGTTGTTGGTGCTGCTTCAAGGATTTCTTTTGCAAGCGCTTCTGTTGCAGCAGCTTCTGCTGCAGCAGGTGTTGGCGCAGCTGCGGTGCGAGCCTTCATGCCCTCAACAATTGCATCAGTGATAACGCGAGTTAGTAGTCCGATAGAACGGATTGCATCGTCGTTACCTGGAATCTTGTAATCAACTTCATCTGGATCACAGTTAGTGTCGAGAATTGCGATCACTGGAATACCTAGCTTCTTCGCTTCTTGAACAGCGAGGTGCTCTTTCTTGGTATCAACAACCCAGATTGCTGAAGGCAACTTGGTCATGTGACGGATACCGTCGAGGTTCTTAAATAGCTTTTCGCGCTCACGACGAAGAACTAGAAGTTCTTTCTTAGTAAGCAAAAGATCATTTGCGTTCTCAAGAGCTTCGAGCTCCTTGAGGCGCTGAATACGCTTGTAAACAGTTGGGAAGTTAGTAAGCATTCCACCTAACCAGCGCTCGGTGACGGTTGGCATTCCAACGCGTGCCGCCTGCTGCATGATCGGTTCGTGTGCTTGCTTCTTTGTTCCAACGAATAGAACGTGTCCGCCCTTTGCGACGGTTTCCTTCACGAATTCATATGCTTGATCGATAAGTGCAAGTGATTGCTGGATATCGATGATGTAGATGCCGTTGCGCTCTGTGAAAATAAAGCGCTTCATCTTTGGGTTCCAGCGACGTGTCTGATGTCCGAAGTGGACTCCACTGTCGAGGAGTTCTCGCATTGTTACAACTGCCATGGCAGCGTTCTCCTTTTTAGGTTTTTGCGCACAGCGCAATAAACCTGCTCGGTTTATGGCTTAACAATTTGTTAGGCCCGTCGCACCTACAACGCCGACCAACCTTTGAAATAAATTTCTTAAGATGGACCGAAGTGGCTTGTATTCCCTGACATTTCAATTACTGATTGGTCAGTTCATACATAAGTGCTGAGATGTCACCAGATCGCTCTGATGCAGGGGAAATCTTACCTGTCGCCAAGGGGTGCTAAATCCACCTGCTATGCGCGGGGATGAGCTTGTTTAAAGGCTTTTTGCAGCCTTTCTGTTGAGACGTGGGTGTAGATCTGAGTTGTAGCAAGGGATGCATGCCCCAAGATTTCTTGAACCGTGCGCAGGTCTGCACCGCCTTCAAGTAGATGAGTTGCCGCCGAGTGTCGTAGCGCGTGAGGACCTAACTTCACCGCACCTTCTAAAGCTTCTAACGCATGATAAACAACCGTGCGAACTGTTCGTTGATCAATTCGTTTTCCGCGCGCTCCAAGAAATACCGCTCGATCTGATTTTTCTCCAGCCAAAGTTGGTCGACCCTCTTTTAGCCATACATCGAGTGCACGCATCGCCGGATTTCCGAGCGGAATAGTGCGCTCTTTATTTCCTTTACCAATCACGCGAATAGTGTTTCGCTCGTAATCAATATCTTCTAGATCAAGACCGCAGAGTTCGGACACACGGGCTCCACTCGCGTATAAGACTTCCACCATCGCACAATCGCGTTTGGAAAATGGTCCATCTTCTTCGGCCACCCTGGTAGCAAGCGCATCCATAGCAAGTCCGGCGTCAGCAACGTTTAATACATCTGGCAGCGTTCGCGCACCCTTGGGAGTTGCAAGAGTTGCCCCAACATCTTTGGCTAGATAGCCCTGCTTGGTTGCCCATTTTGTAAATAGGCGAATCGAAACCGCCCGACGCGAAAGTGTGGTGCGCGCTCCCCCTTTGACTTGCTGGTTGGCCAGCCAGGAGCGGATATGCGAGAGCTCAAGTTTAGAAAAGTCCGTTACTTCTAATTTTTCTAAGTGGTCGAAGAAAGAATCGAGATCACCTAAATATGCCCGGATTGTGTGGACAGAAAGATTACGTTCGGATTCGAGGTATTTCAGGAAAGCCTCGCGAATTTCGCTCAGTGCAACGCTTCCCATGCGTTAAAGGTTACTCGGGTTTGCGACCTTGGCGCAGTAAGCCGAAGGTGACTGCATCTTCCAGCGCCATTGCAGATGCCGCAATAACGTTTTCATGAACACCAACGGTGTTCCATTCACCTTTGCCATCTGACGTTTCAACAAGAACGCGTGTGATCGCACCAGTGCCTAAACGACCTTCGAGAATGCGAACTTTGTAGTCTGTAAGTTCGAGAACTTCGAGTTCGGGATACAACTGCTTTAGGCCAGAGCGAAGGGCGTTATCGAATGCGTTAACTGGACCGTTTCCTGAACCAGAGCAAGAGATTTCTTTGCCTTGTGCCATAACAGTTACTTCAGCTTTTGTGACGATGCTCTGGTCTTCTGCACGTTCAACTGTGGTTTTCCAGTGATCAATTTTGAAGAACGATGGGCGTTTGCCAGAGATTTCTTCGTGCAATAAAAGTTCAAATGAAGCATCGGCTGCTTCGAATGTGAAGCCGCGAGATTCCATTTCCTTTACGCGATCAACGATGCGACCAACTAGCTCACGATCGCCACCGAGATCTACGCCAAGTTCTTGAGATTTAAGTTCAATTGAAGCGCGACCGGCCATATCTGAAACCAGCATGCGCATATCGTTTCCAACAGATGCTGGATCTTCATGTTGATACAAGAACGGATCGACCTTGATTGCAGATGCATGTAGGCCGGCCTTGTGAGCGAAAGCAGACACGCCAACGTATGGTTGACGAGCTGAAGGTGAAATGTTGGTTACTTCTGCAACTGCATGTGAGATTCGGAAAGATTCGCGTAGCGCGTTTGTTGGCAGGACTAACTGCTTCTTCTTAAGCTCGAGGTTAGCAATAATCGTTACGAGATCGGCGTTGCCGGTTCGCTCGCCGTAGCCATTTAGCGTTCCTTGTACATGTGTTGCACCTGCGGCAACTGCGGCCATGGAGTTCGCTACCGCGCAGCCCGTGTCGTTGTGGCAATGGATGCCGATACGTGCAGATGTTGCAGTCAAAACGTCGTGAACTACATCAGCAATCTCATCAGGCAACATTCCGCCATTGGTATCGCAGAGCGCAGCTACATCAGCACCTGCCTCCATCGCCACGCGAATTACTTCGAGTGCGTATTCACGGTTAGCGCGGTAACCATCAAAGAAGTGTTCGGCATCTAGAAATACTCGTTGTCCTTCTTCGCGAAGGTGGGTAACTGATTCCCGGATCATCGCAAGATTTTCTGCGAGCGTTGTCTTTAGGGCCAGGTCAACGTGGCGATCAAATGACTTTGCCACCAAAGTCACCGCAGGTGCGCCGCTATCGCGAAGTGCGCCGAGTAATACATCATCGGCAGCTTTTGCATTTGGGCGACGTGTAGCACCGAATGCCACGAAGGTTGCGTTCTTAAGTTTTAACTCTTTCTTGGCAAGTGCGAAGAACTCAGTGTCCTTTGGGTTTGCACCTGGCCAACCTCCTTCAATAAATCCAACACCGAGATCATCGAGATGACGAGCAATAGTTAACTTGTCATGAACTGAAAGATTTAAGCCCTCTTGCTGTGCGCCATCGCGCAGAGTGGTGTCATAAATGTGGAAAGCATCTGAGATGGTCATTAGATAACTCTTTTAACCCAGCCGTGTTTATCTGCGGTTGTGCCGTGCTGAATAGCGAGTAAGTGATTGCGAATCTGCATCGTGATTTCACCAGGTTGTCCATCGCCGGTAACCCAAGTACCCATTGCACTCTTGGCTTGACCCACTGGAGAAACAACCGCGGCGGTTCCGCAGGCAAAGATTTCGGTGATCTCACCGGATGCGACGCCTTCGCGCCAATCGTCGATAGAGAGCATTACTTCATCTGTTCTGTAACCAAGATCTTTCGCCGCCGTCAAGATCGAATCGCGAGTGATGCCGGGCAATAAAGTGCCAGTAAGTTTTGGCGTGATAATTGTGGCAGCGGCACCTTTACCTTTTACGAAGTACAGGTTCATGCCGCCCATTTCTTCTATCCACTTGCGCTCTTTAGCATCTATCCAAACAACTTGATCGCAGCCTTCTTTTGCTGCAGCTTTTTGTGCAACAAGCGATGCTGCGTAATTGCCGCCGCACTTTGCCTCACCAGTTCCGCCTTGTGCTGCTCGAACATATTCGGTTGAGATCCAAACAGATACTGCCTTTGAAGGATCAAAGTAAGCGCCTGCTGGTGTTGCGATAAGAATGTATGTCGCCTTATTTGATGGGCGAACACCTAAACCAACTTCGGTGGCGATCATAAATGGGCGGATATATAAAGATTCGCCGACCTTTTTTGGAACCCAACCTGCATCTTGCTTTACGAGAGTTTCAACAGTTTCCAGGAAGAGCGCTTCGGGCATTTCTGGAAGCGCTAAACGTGCCGCGGATTTTGCAAAGCGACGGGCATTTGCTTCAGGGCGAAATAGTGCGATGCCACCATCTGGTTGGCGATACGCCTTCATGCCTTCAAAGATCTCTTGCCCGTAATGGAATACGGCAGTTGCTGGATCAAGTGAGATTGGTCCATACGGAATTAACTCTGGTTCGGCCCAGCCACCATCTTGCGTCCATTCGCAAATAACCATGTGGTCTGTGTAGTACTTACCAAATCCGCCTTCGGCAACCAAGGCATCGCGAGTCGCGGCATCTTTAGCGTTGGGATTTAGTGTGATCTTCATTTTAAAGTTGCGCGAGAAGCGCATCTCCGATCTCTGTAGTGCTTCGCTTCTTATCTGCGCGCACAAGTAAATCGGCATTCACTGCTGATTCGATCTCGCGAGCGGCATCTGCAAATCCCAAGTGATCCATCATCATCGCAACAGACATTACGGTTGCAGTTGGGTCGGCCAAGTTTTTGCCAGCTATATCTGGTGCTGAACCGTGTACCGGCTCGAACATCGACGGAAATGCGCCAGTTGGATTTATATTTCCAGAAGCGGCGAGTCCAATGCCCCCACAGATAGCTGCAGCAATATCGGTCAAGATATCTCCAAATAAATTGTCGGTTACAACAACATCAAAGCGCTCTGGATTTGTAACAAAGAACATTGAAGCGGCATCAACGTGAAGATAATCAGTTGTCACGCCCGGAAACTCTTTAGCAACTTCATTGAAGGTACGCGTCCAAAGGCTGCCAGCACGTGTTAAAACGTTGTTCTTGTGAACCAGAGTTAACTTCTTGCGATCACGCTTTTGGGCGCGAGCAAATGCATCACGAATTACTCGCTCCGCACCGCGTCGAGTATTTAGAGACTCTTCTGTCGCGATTTCGGCATCAGTACCTTCTGCGAGAACTCCGCCAGCGCCAACGTATGGTCCTTCGGTTCCTTCACGAACCACGATGAAATCAATTGGCGCTTTCGTGGCAAGTGGACCGGTTACTCCTGCACGCAAAATTGCTGGGCGCAAATTGATGTAATGATCGAATGCAAAACGGAGTTTTAGTAGCAAACCGCGTTCTAGAACTCCACTTGGAACAGTTGGGTCGCCAACTGCGCCAAGCAAGATGACATCGGCCTTAGCGATTTCAGCAAGAACTGAGTCAGGAAGTACTTCTCCAGTGCGATGCCAATAACCTGCGCCAAGATCATAATCAGTCTTGGTGAAAGTTACGTTGTACTTAGCCGCGACCTTATCGAGAACGCGGAGGCCCTGGGCAACAACTTCTGGCCCTATGCCATCGCCTGCGATAACGGCAAGATTTATATTCTTCATTTTAATCTTTCTATTAATTCACTAAGGTAACTGTGCGAACTAGATCGGCGCCGGTCTCTTCTGCAACGGTTGAAACGATTGCATCTGTGACTGGTGAATCTACGGTGATAGCCATTAACGCTTCTCCCCCGGCGCTAGCGCGAGCAACTTGCATTCCGGCAATGTTGATACCAGCTTTACCAAGCGCGTTTCCGACTGCGCCGACAACGCCTGGGCGGTCTGCATAACGTAAGAAGAGCAAGTTATCGGTAGGTGGAAGATCTAAATCGAAGCCATCGATTGCGATGATCTTTTCGACTTTGCGAATTCCCATCAAAGTTCCATCAACGGTAATCGATTTACCGTCACGGAGTGCGCAGTGAAGTGAAATCATGCTGCGATATTCCGGACTTACTGGATCGCTATCTGCAGATGAAGTTATGCCACGTTCAGCGGCAAGTCCTGGGGCATTTACATAGGTAACTTCTTCCGCACCTGTAGCAAGGAGGGCGCCTTTCAGCGCGCTAATTGCAAGAATTGAAGAGTCATGTTCAGAGATATCTCCGCGAACATGAACATCAAGATTTGTTGGTAGTTCGCCGGCAATTGCCGTGGCAATCTGTGCCATCTTCTCAACGAGTGGAAGCGATGGACGAATCTCTTCGTGAATTGCTCCGCCCTTAACGTTGACGGCATCAGGAACGAGTTCGCCGGCAAGCGCCTTACGGACAGAAACCGCAACTGCTATTCCGGCACGTTCTTGTGCTTCATCAGTTGATGCACCCAAGTGAGGAGTAGCAACAACTTGATCAAGTTGGAAGAGCGGTGAATCTGTGCAAGGTTCGGTGACATAAACATCAAGCCCTGCACCGGCGACGCGACCTGCAACGATCGCATCGTGTAGCGCTGTCTCATCGAGAACTCCACCACGAGCTGCATTGATGATGCGAACTGAAGGCTTAACTTTCTTAAGCGCCTCTACGCCGATCAAGTTTGCCGTCTCTTTAGTCTTTGGCAAGTGAATGGTGATGAAATCACTTCGGGTTAGAAGTGTGTCTAGATCAACTAGTTCAACTCCAAGTTGTGCAGCACGTGCAGGCTGTAGGTATGGGTCGTATGCAACGACGTTCATTCCGAATGCCTGCATGCGATGCGCAACTAACTGGCCAATACGACCGAAACCAACGATGCCGAGAGTTTTTTCGAATAACTCAGCGCCGGTGTACTTAGATCGCGCCCACTTGCCATTGCGAAGTGCGGCATGTGCAGGTGAGATAAATCGTGCTGAAGCGAGCAATAGAGAGATCGCAAGTTCAGCCGCTGAAACAATATTGGAAGTTGGAGCGTTAACGACCATTACGCCTGCAGTTGTTGCTGCAGGGATATCTACGTTATCTAGACCAACGCCAGCGCGGGCGATGACTTTCAAACCTTTTGCCGCAGAGATCGCTTCCGCATCCATCTTGGTTGCAGAACGGATCAATACCGCATCTACCCCTTTGCCAAGTTCGGTAAGGAGTTCGGTGCGGTTTGCGCCATCACAATTGCGCACTTCAAAATCCGGACCTAGCGCTTCTAGGGTTGCCGGACTTAATTCTTCAGCGATTAAAACAACAGGTTTAGCCACGCGCCGCGCTTCCTTCTCGGTAATCATCTTTATTTGAAGTCTTAATCCAGCTAAACATCTTACGAAGTTCGCGGCCTACACCTTCAATTGGGTGAGCTTCTCCTTTAGCGCGAAGCGATTTAAATTCAGGCGCGCCCGCTTCTTGATCATCAATGAAGCGCTTTGCAAATGCACCAGATTGGATATCAGCAAGTACTGCCTTCATATTCTCTTTAACGCTTGGATCGATAACGCGTGGACCAGAAACATAGTCACCGTATTCTGCAGTGTCAGATACTGACCAACGCTGCTTTGCGATTCCGCCTTCGAACATCAAATCAACAATCAACTTGAGTTCGTGGAGGCATTCGAAGTATGCAACTTCTGGTTGATAACCAGCTTCGGTAAGTGTTTCAAAGCCGTACATAACTAGCTGTGATGCGCCACCACAAAGTACTGACTGCTCACCAAATAGATCTGTTTCGGTCTCTTCAGTAAATGTTGTCAGGATTCCACCTGCACGTAGTCCACCAATTGCCTTGGCATAAGAAAGTGTTAGCGGCCATGCGCTGCCTGTTGCATCTTGCTCAACTGCAACAATTACAGGAACTCCACGACCACCGGCGTACTCGCGACGAACCAAGTGTCCTGGTCCCTTTGGCGCAACCATGCAAACATCTACATTGGCAGATGGCTTGATGTAACCAAAACGGATATTGAAGCCGTGGCCAAAGAAGAGGGCATCGCCATCTTTTAGGTTCGGCAAGATTGAATCGGTATATACGTGGCGTTGCAAATGATCTGGAACTAAAATCATGATGACAGTTGCCTCTTTGACAGCATCGGCAACAGAAACTACGCGAAGGCCTTCTGCCTCAGCCTTAGCGCGTGATACCGAACCTTCTTTGAGACCGACTCGTACGTCTACTCCTGAGTCACGCAAGTTAAGTGCATGCGCATGACCTTGTGAGCCGTAACCGATGATCGCGACCTTGCGACCCTGGATGATTGATAGATCTGCATCCTCTTCGTGATACATCGTTGCCACGGTATTTCTCCTTAGTTTTGGTAATCGGGTTGGGTGTCGTGAATTTCTTTAACTTTGCCTGTCACATCTTTAATAGATATGACGCTGACAAGTTTGTCTAACTGAGCAATTACTTGCTCTAGAGAGTGGCCTTCAACAGCTACTCCAATAATCATCTTTGAAATTGTTGAATCTTCGGTCGGTCCAACGTTGAGAGTTTCGATGTTAAATGCGCGGCGTGAGAAAAGGCCTGCCACACGAGCCAGAACGCCTGGTTCGTTTTCAACGAGAACTTCAAGAGTGTGTTGACGGCGATTAGTTGTCATTAGAGCTCCTGTGAATCCCAGTCAGGCGCAGTAGCGCGTGCGATCATGATTTCATCATTAGAAGTTCCGGCTGCGACCATCGGCCAAACCATGGCATCGCGATGAACGCGGAAATCAACAACAACTGGTTGGTCATTTATTGACATCGCTTTTTCGATGGTCTTATCCAAATCTTCAGGGCGTTCACAAGAAAGTCCAACGCAACCCATGCTTTCGGCGAGCATCGGAAAGTTAGGAACGCGCTTTGATTCAAGATTAGTATTTGAATAACGACCTTCGTAGAAAAGTGTCTGCCACTGGCGAACCATGCCGAGAGATTCGTTATTAATAATTGCAACCTTGATTGGAATATTATTGAGCGCGCATGTGACGAGTTCTTGATTGGTCATCTGGAAACAACCATCGCCATCTATCGCCCAAACAGTTGAATCTGGTGCGCCAACTTTTGCACCCATTGCGGCAGGTACGCCGTAACCCATAGTGCCGGCACCACCTGAGTTAAGCCAGGTGCGTGGATGTTCGTATGAAATAAATTGTGAAGCCCACATCTGATGTTGCCCAACGCCAGCGGTAAATATGGTGTCGGTTCCTGAGATCTGTCCGATTCGTTGAATTACATGTTGTGGTGAAAGCGAACCATCTTCAGGCTGGTCATAACCCAATGGATAAGTAGCTTTAAGTGAATTCATTTGGCGCAGCCAAGTTGAAAGATCTGGTTGGTTCTTGGCAAGAGCTGCCTTTAGCGCAGGAATGAGTGCGGAAATTGCTTGCTTTACATCGGCAACCACCGCGACATCTGCATGTCGGTTCTTTCCAATTTCAGCAGGATCAATATCGACATGAAGAACTTTCGCATTCTGCGCAAAAGTTGAAAGTTTTCCGGTAACGCGATCGTCAAATCGAGCACCTAAAGTGATTAGTAAATCGGCTTTTTGAAGCGCGGTAACAGCAGCAACTGTTCCGTGCATTCCAGGCATACCCATATGTAATGGATGTGAATCTGGGAAGGCACCTCGTGCCATAAGCGTTGTGACAACAGGCGCGCCAAGTTGTTCAACTAGCTGTCGTAATTCTTTATGAGCATTCGCTTTAATAACGCCGCCGCCAACATAGAAGACCGGCTTTGAAGATTGTGCGATAAGCGCAGCAGCATCTGTGATCGCCTGTGCATCAGGAGTGGTCTTTGGGTTGTAGCCAGCAAGTTTGATTGATGTTGGCCAATTAAAAGTAGTCATCTTCTGCAGAGCATCTTTGGCAACATCGACAAGAACCGGACCGGGACGGCCAGTTGTGGCAATGTGGAAAGCTTCGGCGATAACGCCAGGGATTTCAGCAGGATCGGTAACTAAATAATTGTGCTTAGTAAACGGCATTGTGATGCCGCGAATATCGGCTTCTTGAAATGCATCAGTGCCGATAGCCGCAGATGGAACCTGGCCGGTGATTGCAACTAGTGGAACCGAATCCATTGCCGCATCCATCAAAGGTGTAACCAAGTTTGTGGCACCAGGACCAGAAGTTGCGATGCAGACGCCGGCGCGACCGGTGACTTGCGCATATCCAGTAGCGGCGTGGCCTGCGCCTTGTTCGTGGCGTACCAAAATATGGCGAATAGTTGAATCAAAGATCGGATCGTAAGCAGGAAGAATCGCACCG
Organism: Candidatus Planktophila sp.; assembly: GCA_024641555.1. The sequence goes on along the minus strand of JAHECV010000001.1, from coordinate 35,789 downwards.
CCTGGCAATCCAAACATCACATCTACATTGGCTGCTTCGAGGCTTTTCACCAATGAAGTAGCTCCTGTCATTGACGTGCCGTTGGCCGTTGGAATGTGCGCCATCTTCTTACTCCTTTCCTTACTATCGTTTTGGTTTCTGCTTTAGATTTCTTACTTTTATTTCGTAAATGAAAAAACCCTCAGAGGATCTGAGGGCGCGTGCGTTAAAAAGGCACGCGCTACCCAATCACCACCACAATCACTGATGACGAGATAAGCGCGAACTTCTTTGACATGTGAGTATTCTCCAACGCCGACGGGCAGCGAGTCAAGGCTTGAGATGTAAGTCTCAAATTGTGAAACTAGCCGCAGACCGCGCCCTTTGAGGCTGAGCCCACCGTCTTTGAATACTTGGCCAAGACGCCTCGGGTGTACTTATGGGCAAGTGGTTTCCAGCCGGCCTTGCGAGCTTCTAGTTCAGCCGGATCAACTAAGAGATCCAAGGTGCGCGCTTTAATATCGATGCGAATTCGATCGCCATCTTTGATAAATGCAATTGGTCCACCATCGACTGCTTCTGGTGCAACGTGTCCAACACAAAGACCAGTTGATCCACCAGAGAAGCGACCATCGGTTAGAAGCAGCGTTGATTTTCCGAGACCTGCACCTTTGATTGCGCCGGTGATCATCAACATCTCGCGCATACCTGGTCCGCCCTTAGGGCCTTCATAGCGAATAACAACTACATCACCAGCTTGGATCGTTCCATTTTCGAGCGCTTCCATCGCTGCTTGTTCACGTTCGAAGACTCGTGCTGGACCTTCAAAAGTATCGATACCGATTCCGGCGGTCTTACATACTGCGCCATCGGAAGCAAGTGAGCCACCAAGAATAGTAATTCCGACATCGGTAGAAAGTGGAGTTGAAATCGCATGCAAGATATCGCCATCGACATCTGGAGGATTAATTCCTGCCAAGTTTTCAGCCATTGTCTGACCGGTAACAGTCATTACATCACCGTGCAATAAACCGGCATCTAGAAGTGCTTTGAGAACTACAGGTACTCCCCCGACTTTATCCATATCGCTCATTACATAACGACCGAAAGGCTTTAGATCTCCGAGTAGCGGGACTTTTGAACCGATGCGATGAAAATCATCAAGGGACAAATCAACTTCAGCTTCATGTGCAATTGCAAGCAAGTGAAGGACGGCGTTAGTTGAGCCGCCGAGCGCCATAACTGCAGTGATCGCATTTTCAAATGCGCGCTTGGTAAGAATGTCGCGAGTTGTTAAACCTAGCTTGATCATATTTACAACAGCGGCGCCTGACTTAACTGCAAAGGTATCGCGGCGGCGATCAACCGCGGGAGGGGCAGCGGAACCTGGTAGTGAGAGACCGATTGCTTCACCAACGGTTGCCATAGTGTTCGCGGTGTACATGCCACCACAAGCGCCTTCGCCGGGACAAATTGCGCGTTCAATTTGATCTACACGTTCTTGGGTAATTAATCCGCGAGCGCAGGCACCGACCGCTTCAAATGCATCGATAATCGTTACATCTTTGCCATCGACTTGGCCAGGAAGAGTTGATCCGGCGTAAACAAAAACGGATGCGACATCTATACGTGCGGCAGCCATCATCATTCCGGGAAGTGATTTGTCACAACCAGCAAATGTGACCATGCCATCAAGCCGTTCGGCTTGCATAACAGTTTCAACTGAATCTGCAATTACTTCACGTGAGACTAATGAGAAGTGCATGCCTTCGTGTCCCATGGAAATTCCATCAGAGACGGAAATTGTGCCAAATTGCATTGGAAAGCCACCGGCATCGATTACGCCTTGCTTTGAAGCTTTCGCCAAGCGATCAAGGGATAAGTTGCAAGGGGTAATTTCATTCCACGAAGAAGCGATACCGATTTGAGGTTTAACCCAATCTTCATCTCCCATTCCTACTGCACGGAGCATTCCGCGAGCAGGTGCGCGTTCTAATCCATCTGTGACTAAACCGGAGCGTGGCTTCATCTGCGACATGGTGGCAAGTCTAATAGACTCCACTCATTCACTTCAATTCTTAACCAATTTGCTTACCTTTTAGAGGAGATCCTTGTGTCAAAAAAGCCTGTAGCAGTCGGAACCGATGGACTTGATCCAACTAGATGGCGCACCTTATTTGTTATTGCCATTTCTCAGTTGATGATCGTTCTAGATGGTTCGATCATGAATATTGCCATCCCAAGCGCCAAAATTGATTTGGGAATTAGCGATGCAAATCAACAATGGGTTATCACTGCCTACACCTTGGCATTTGGTTCACTTCTTTTGCTAGGCGGTCGCATCGGCGATTACATGGGACGCAAGAAGATTTTCTTGGTCGGATTAATTGGATTCGCAGCCGCTTCGGCCCTTGGTGGAATCGCAACTACACAAGGCATGCTTTTTGCATCACGTGCGTTGCAAGGCGTATTCGGAGCGCTCTTGGCCCCCGCTGCTCTCGCAATCATCTCAGTGACATTTACTGTGCCCGCTGAACGCGCAAAAGCATTCGGAGTTATTGGTGCAATCTCAGGTGGCGGCGCAGCCATTGGTCTAATCCTTGGAGGTACTCTGACCGAGTTCTTCTCATGGCGTTGGTGCCTTGGTGTAAATACTCCGATTGCAATTATTGCGGCGTCCTTAGCCATCAAGTTCGTTCACGAATCTAAGGCCGAAGGCGATAACACTTACGACATTCCTGGCGTTATCACTGCGACAGCCGGACTCTTCTCACTCACTTACGGATTTAATGAAGCCGCCACCAAGGGCTGGTCATCTGCAACAACTATCTCGTTCTTGGTCGCCGCCGCGGCTCTGCTCGTGATCTTCGTAGTAATTGAAATGAAGGTTGCCAATCCATTAATGCCACTTCGCGTAGTAACTGAACGCAACCGTGGCGGTTCATACCTAGGCTCGCTTGTTGTAGGTGCCGGACTCTTTTCAATGTTTTTATTCCTTGGACTTTACCTACAAGTAATCCTTGGCTACTCACCACTTAAATCAGGATTCGCGTTCTTGCCGTTTACTGCCGGAATCATCGTCTTCGCTGGTATCGCATCTCAACTCTTGCCAAAGCTCGGACCTAAGCCACTTATGGTTCCTGGTCTGATTTTTGCTGGAATTGGCTTGCTAATGATGACTCGAATCACCCCTGAAACCGCTTACTCAACACATGTGCTTCCTTCGCTCTTGATTATGTCCAGCGGAATGGCTTTGGTCTTCATTCCACTAACTTCAACATCACTTCATGGCGTTTCAAGCCATGACACTGGAGTTGCAAGTGCGATGGTTAACACATCACAGCAGATCGGCGGTTCACTCGGCACGGCGCTACTAAACACTGTTGCAGCAACTGCGACAACAACTTACGCAGCAGCACATACCGAACTAGGCAAAATGGTTCAGCCATTTGCCATGACCCACGGATTCACAGTGGCATTTAAATTCAGCGCGGCGCTGCTATTTGTTGGTGCAGTAGTGCTCTTCTTCTTTATTAATATCGGAAAAGAATCGCTCGTTGAAACTGAGGGCGTTTCAATTCACTAAAGAAAATAGTTAAGAAGTCGCTTGTCCAAGGTGGCCAAGTAGAAGCTCTCGTACACGAGCAGCATCTGCTTGGCCCTTTGTCTCTTTCATAACTGCGCCAATTAACGCACCCGCTGCCGGAAGATGGCCGTTACGCACTTTATCTGCAGTCTCTGCTTGTTCTGCGCAAACTTTTTCAATCGCAGCCATAAGTGCCCCGTCGTCATTTACAACTTTAATTCCGCGCTTTGCCACAACTTCTGAAGGTTTACCTTCGCCAGCAATTACTCCTTCGACGACTTGGCGCGCCAACTTATCGGTAAGTTCACCAGCGGCTACGAGTGCCACAATTTCAGCGACATCGGCGGGTGTAATTGCAAGGTCTTGAATCGCTGACTCTTTCTCATTTGCAATGCGGGAAATCTCTCCCAGCCACCAAGTACGCGCCTTCGTTGGTTCCGCGCCAAGAAGAACTGTTGCTTCAACGATATCTAGAACATCAGCGTTAATCATTGCGGCCATCTCTTTATCAGGAACCGACCACTCTTCTTTCAAGCGCTTACGACGTAGCGAAGGTCGCTCTGGTAATTGACTGCGAAGAATTTCGATCCAGGCAGCATCGGGTGCAACAGGTACCAGATCTGGTTCTGGGAAATAGCGATAATCCTCGGCTTGTTCTTTTGAGCGTCCGGAACGAGTTAGCCCAGTATCTTCTTGGAAGTGGCGGGTCTCTTGCTTAACTTTCTGACCGTCATTTAGCAGTTCAGCATGGCGAGCCATCTCACCGCGAATCGCTCGCTCGACTGAGCGAAGTGAGTTCACGTTCTTGGTTTCAGAGCGCGTTCCAAGAACATCAGATCCAATTAAGCGAAGTGAAACGTTGGCATCGCAACGCAGCGATCCTTGCTCCATCTTCACATCCGAAACCTTTAATCCGCGCAATATGTCGCGGAGTTCGGCAACATATGCCTTAGCAACTTCCGGCGCATACTTGCCGGTGCCAGGAACAATCTTGGTAACAATTTCAACGAGTGGAATACCGGCACGGTTGTAATCAAGAAGCGAGTATTCCGCGCCATGGATACGACCGGTTGCCCCGCCCACGTGCAACGACTTTCCGGTGTCTTCTTCCATATGAACGCGCTCAATTTCAATGCGGAACTGCTTCGGACCTTCTTCAGTTTCAATTTCAACATCAACATAACCATCAAAACAAATTGGTTCGTCGTATTGCGAAATCTGGAAGTTCTTTGGCATATCTGGATAGAAATAGTTTTTCCGGGCAAAGCGGCTGTACGGGGCGATCTGACAGTTAAGCGCCAAGCCAATCTTGATAGTTGATTCAATCGCTGTTGCATTTACAACTGGCAGCGCTCCAGGAAGCGCCAAGCAAACAGGGCAGGTTTGGGTATTTGGTTCGCCGCCAAATTTGGTGCTGCAAGCACAAAACATTTTGGATTCGGTATTTAGTTCTACGTGAACTTCCAGTCCGAGCACTGGTTCGTACTTTGCAATTACATCATCGTAGGAAATAGCCATTACTTGGCACCTCCCAAAGCGGGAACTTGATCAATTAAATATCCGCCCCATTTGCTAACCAGCGCTGCTTCAAGGGCTCCGCCTACTTCGTATAGCCGCTGATCTTGCATCGCTGGCGCCATGATCTGAAAACCAACTGGTAGGCCATCTTCGTCTGCCAAACCTGCAGGAAGACTCATGCCGCAGATACCAGCAAGGTTTACTGGAATCGTCGCTACATCTGCCAAATACATGGCGATGGGATCTTCTGATTTTTCACCGATCTTAAATGCGGTAATTGGCGATGTTGGTGAAACCAATACATCAGCTTGCGTAAACGCCTTCTTGTAATCTTCGATTATCAAAGTGCGAATCTTCTGCGCGCTACCGTAGTAGGCATCGTAATAGCCCGATGAGAGCGCATAAGTGCCGAGGATGATTCGTCGCTTAACTTCGCGACCAAATCCAGCTTCACGGGTTGCATTCATTACCGACTCTGCGGATGCACCATTTACATCACCTGTACGTAAGCCGTAACGCATAGCATCAAAGCGCGCTAAGTTGGAAGAACATTCAGACGGTGCGATCAAGTAGTACGCGGCAAGTGCAAATTCGAAACTTGGGCAGTCGACTTCAACGATTTCAGCGCCAAGTGAGGCAAGAGTTTCGAGCGATTCGTTAAAGCGAGCTAAGACGCCGTTTTGATAACCCTCGCCCTGTAACTGCTTGATAACTCCAATTTTTTTGCCCTTTACATCTGCACTGCGCGCCGCCGCAACAACGCTTGGAACAGGCGCGTTGATACTTGTTGCATCCTTAGGATCATGTCCGGCCATTACTTCATGCAACATCGCGGTATCCAAAACAGTGCGCCCGAATGGACCCGCTTGATCAAGGCTTGATGAGTAAGCGATTAGTCCGTAGCGCGAAACTGCGCCATAAGTTGGGCGAACTCCAACGATTCCGGTTAAGGCAGCTGGCTGGCGAATCGAACCACCCGTATCTGATCCGACGGCGAGCGGTGCTTCAAATGCGCTAACTGCCGCTGCCGATCCACCACTTGAGCCGCCTGGTGTACGAGTTAAATCCCATGGGTTAAAAGTTGGACCATAGCCCGAGTTTTCAGTTGATGAACCCATCGCGAATTCATCCATATTAGTTTTACCAAGAATTACAACGCCAGCTTGTTTTAATTTTGCGACGACTGTTGAGTCATATGGTGGTTTCCACCCTTGTAATATCTTTGAGCCGGCAGTTGTTGGAACGCCTTCTTGAGCCAAAACATCTTTCAACGCGAGCGGAACACCAGCAAGAGGATGCAACTTCTTTCCAGCAGCGCGTTCTGCGTCAACCTTTGCCGCTTGAGTAAGCGCGTTATCACCATCTATATGTAGAAAAGCTTTTACCTTTGGATCAACTTCGCTGATGCGATCTAAATGGCTTTGGGTAAGGGCAACTGAAGTTGTCTCCCCTGATGTAAGTGATGCCGACATTTGCGCGGCAGTTTTTTTAATCATTCTGCTTCACCAAGAATTTGTGGGACGCGAAAGCGCTGATCTTCTTGCGCTGGTGCACCAGATAAAGCTTGTTCTGGTGTAAGGCTTGGAAGAACTTGATCTTCGCGGAAAATATTTTCAATGGGCTGCGGATGAGAAGTAGCCTTTACGCCTTCGAGGTTTAATTCCTGTACTCGCGCAACCGCGTCGAGAATGCTGCCAAATTGTGATGCCAGATTTACGAGTTCATCTTCAGTCATCTCGATGCGGGCTAAATTTGCCAACTTTGCGACATCATCACGGGAAAGGCTGCTCATAGTGATCGAAGTTTAATGAGAAAGCGCGTTACGAGCGAATTTGCCCATCGCCGGTGACGATCCATGTGGTGGTCGTCATCGCTTCTAAGCCCATTGGGCCACGTGCGTGCAATTTCTGATTTGAGATACCGATTTCAGCGCCAAATCCCATTTGTTCGCCATCGGTAAATCGAGTTGAGGTGTTAACCATTACCGCTGCGCAATCAGCTAGAGCGATAAATCGGTCCGCATTCTCTTTCTTCTCTGTGACGATCGCTTCGGTGTGATTGGTTCCGTACTTAGCGATGTGATCTGCTGCAGCATCAACTGAGTCGACCACGCCAACATTCATCTCGAGAATTCCGTATTCGGTACACCAGTTTTCTTCAGTTGCAGGTGTTGATGCGATCCCAAATTTTTCAGCAACTTTTTGAGTTGTGGCATCGCCATGCAAAGTAACACCAGCCTCAGATAACGCCTTGAGGGCCATCGGTAAGAATGTTGGCGCGATTGCACGGTGAACCAAAAGGGTTTCAGCAGCGTTGCAAACGCTTGGACGGTGGGTTTTAGAGTTAATTACAATCGGCAACGCTTTTTCGATATCTGCAAATTCATCAACGTAAACATGACACACTCCCGCGCCGGTCTCGATTGTTGGCACCGTGGATTCATCTACAACCATACGAATCAGCGCTGCGCTGCCGCGAGGGATAACCAGATCTACTTTGCCGCGCGCATTAAGTAGAGCTTTTACGGTTGCACGATCATTCGATGGAACCAATTGGATGACCTCAGGAGAAATCTCAGTTGTGGCAAGAGCGTCACGTATTACTGTGACAAGAACTTGATTGCTCGCCGCTGCAGTTGAAGATCCCCGCAAAAGCGCAGCGTTACCGGACATCAACAAGATAACCGCCGCATCGACTGTGACATTTGGTCGCGCTTCGTAAACCATGCCGATTACACCGAATGGAACAGAGATCTGCTTAAGATTTAAACCATTTGGCAGAGTTGATTGACGCAAGACCTGTCCAAGCGGATCAGGCAGGTCGGCAACCAAACGTGCGCCGTTAGCCATACCTGCAACGCGAGATTCAGTCAGAAGTAAACGATCTTGCATCTGTGGATGCATATTCTCGGCTTTTGCTCGTGCAATATCTTCAGCGTTAGCTTTTAGAATTTCCGCACTTCTAGTTTCGATGGCATCTGCGATGGCAAGCAAGGCAGCTTTTCGCTCAGCGCCAGTAGCGGTAGAAAGTGTGCGGGCAGCGGTTCGTGCTTTAAGGGCTAACCCCGAAACAATTTCAACTGCATCCATGGGAATAAGCCTAGCGGGAGTTACCCTGATACCGTGGTGAAATTAATTCGAAGAGTCTTGATCTCCTTTCTAGCTATTTATTTAGCGCTATTTGGTTTCACCAAAGTGATTCGCTACCCAGAGCCGATAGCAACCATCAAGTTGGGCTTAGCCCCCGCATCTAAAACTCCGGATCTAATGCCCTTTCACATCATTCAGGCCGCTGCTGGCGCGCAATGGCAGCTCGGCAACCCAGAGACGATAGAGAGCGTCAATTGGGATGGGAAAGTTATTTCATTTGATGATTTTCTAACAATGACTCAAACAAATGCCTTTCTTGTAATTCGCGATGGAAAAATTACCTATGAAAAGTATTTAAACGGCAATTCGGAATCAACGATTTTGCCTTCATATTCTGTTGCCAAAACCATGACTTCGCTTGTCATTGGCCAGTTAATTGCCGAAGGTAAAATCCAAGAAAGCGATACATTTGTAAAGATTTTGCCAGAGTTCAAAGCGAATAGTTCCTTCGATAAAGTAACTATCAAAGATCTTTTGGATATGAACTCTGGTATCGGCGTTTCTGATAATTACCCGACGGGTCCAGCGGGCTGGGGTGTGGCAATCGCTCAGATGTATGGAACAACCGACACCAACTTTTTCATTAAAAATAATCGCAAAATGCGCGAAGAGCCGGGCACCTTTCCTGAGTATCGAAGTGTAAATACCCAATTACTCGGACTGATTATTCAGAAAATAACTGGCGCAAAATTAGCCGATGTGTTCAGTGAACGAGTATGGAAACAAGTAGGCGCCAAATACAACGCAACTTGGAATGTAGATAAAGTCGGTGGACATGAAAAAGCCTTCTGCTGCTTTAATGCCGCTGCGCGCGACTATGCCCGCGTCGGGCAGGCGCTCTTAGATAAAGATAAAAGGATTGTTAGCGCCGATTGGTTAAAACGCTTAAGCACTCCATCAGTAACACTCGACTACGGTTGGGGTTATGGCGCGCAGATGTGGCATCCCTTTTCAGATATTAATCTGATGCTGGGCTTGCATGGGCAGTACATTTATATGGACAGTACGTATAACACGCTAATTGTAAAACTTAGTGATATGCCAACTAGCGCTGACGGAATCAGCACAAAAATCGCTGCAGTACTTAAGCAAATTGCCGAAAAAAATATTAAATAAGAACCAAATCATCGCGGTGAACCAACTCGCGCTCATATTCTGCGCCTAGCTTCACCGCTAATTCTTTAGTGGAGCGCCCCAACATTTGCGGGATCTCATGGGAATCAAATGCCACTAAGCCGCGGGCTATTACTTTCTTATCTGCGCTAACTAGTTCGACGGTATCTCCGGCGATGAATTCACCTTCTACCGCGGTAACTCCAGCAGGTAAAAGAGATACGCCTCTCTCTAAAATTGCTACAACTGCGCCGGCGTCAAGAATCAAACGTCCCCGTGGCGTTGCCGCATGGGCCAGCCAAAGTAGACGAGAAGTTGAACGTGTTCCGTGTGCGGCAAAAAACGTTCCGGTCTCATCTCCGGAAAGTGCAGATTCGGCCTTGGAAAGCGAAGTCAACAACATTGGAGTTCCGGCGCCGGTTGAGATACGTGCGGCTTCAATTTTGGTAACCATTCCCCCACTGCCAACTCCAGAAGAACCAACACCACCAACTTCTATTTTTTCAATATCAGCGATGTGGTCTACAAATGAAATAGCTTTAGCACCAGTTTGCGAAGGTGGCGCATCATAGAGCGCATCGACATCTGAAACTAATACTAGTAAATCAGCGCCAATGAGCAGCGCGACGAGCGCTGCTAAGCGATCGTTATCGCCAAAGCGAATCTCTTGTGTACCAACGGAGTCGTTCTCGTTGATAATTGGGACTACACCAAGTGAAAGCAACTTATTTAGAGTCTGCTGCGCATTCTGATAATGCGAGCGTCGAACCACATCTTCGGTTGTTAAAAGTACCTGAGATGAGATCAAGTTATGGCGCGAAAAGTTCTCGTTGTATTTTGCGATAAGCAAGCCTTGACCGACGGATGCCGCAGCCTGCTGAGTTGGTAAATCCTTTGGTCGCGAAGTCAGGCCAAGAGGAGCTAAACCGGCGGCGATTGCGCCTGAGGAAACCAGAACAACTTCTGAACCACGACTGCGAAGCTGCGCAACTAAAACAACAATTTTAGAAACTGCGACGCTATCTAAAGCAGAGCCTGCAGTGCCAGTCAGCGACGATGAACCAATCTTAATGACGACGCGTTTAGCACTAGTTACTGCGCTGCGGCTCATCTACTTGTCCTCTGCTGGTGTTGGGTCCGTTAAGCGTGGAGTATGTGGGTCCTCCACGTTGTACTCCCATTGTTGCGCAATTTCTTCATCACTTAGTTGATCGACAACACGTTCTTCTGCAACCCATGAACCTTCTAAGCGGGAGTCTTCGCCGCGGCGATGTAGGTGGCCGGCCAATTGTTCGGCGCCAGCTTCGATAGTTGGCTCCCATTCGAAGACTACTTCGTTATCTCCCGAACCGATGCGAACTTCACTTCCAGCGACAGCGCCTTTCTTAAACAACTCTTTTTCAACTCCAAGTTGTGCCAGGCGATCTGCAAGGTAACCAATTGCTTCAGCGTTCTTAAAGTTAGTTTGGCGAACCCAGCGAACAACTTTCTGTCCACGAACGCTAAATGAACCATCAGCATTTGCCTGAACCGTAAATCCAGAATCATCTACAGCGGTTGGGCGCAAAATAATGCGGGTACGTTCTTCAGTCGCTGCTTCAGCGCGCGCTTTCTGCACAAGTCGTGCCATTGCGTAAAGCAGTTCAGTTAAACCAGCGCGACTAGCTGCAGATATTGGGTAAACCTCGTATCCCTTATCGCGCAAAGTCTGCGCGACCATATCGGCCATTGCCTGGCCATCAGGTAAGTCAATTTTATTTAAGGCAACGATTCGTACTCGATCTTCGAGACCACCGTACTGAGCAAGTTCTGATTCAATTATCTCTAGATCAGTAACTGGATTGCGGTCTGTTTCCAAAGTTCCACAATCAAGCACATGAACCAGCGCAACGCAGCGTTCTACGTGACGTAAGAATTCAAGTCCCAGACCTTTACCTTGAGATGCACCTGGGATAAGCCCTGGAACATCGGCAACAGTGAAACGGGTATCTCCTGCTTGAACAACACCCAAGTTTGGAACCAAAGTTGTAAACGGATAGTCAGCAATCTTTGGACGCGCCGCCGAAATTGCTGCAATTAGTGAAGATTTTCCAGCGCTTGGATAACCAACGAGTGCGATATCGGCGACAGACTTGAGCTCTAAATAAAGCGTGCGTTCTTCACCCGGTTCGCCCAGCAGCGCAAAACCTGGCGCACGACGTTTTGATGATGAGAGCGCTAAGTTCCCAAGGCCACCGTGCCCACCTTGTGCAGCAAGGAACGTTGTTCCGACACCAATTAGATCTGCGAGTTGGTTTCCTTTTTCGTCAAATACAACTGTGCCATTAGGTACAGGAAGGATTAAATCCTGGCCATAGGTGCCATCTTTACGATCGCCATAACCTTGCGATCCAGATGTTGCTTTGCGATGTGGCGAATGGTGAAAATCTAGAAGTGTTGTAACACTGGAATCAACAACGAGGATGATGTCTCCACCACGACCACCGTTTCCACCATCAGGTCCGCCTAGTGGTTTAAATTTTTCGCGTTTAACCGAGACGCATCCGTCGCCACCTTTTCCGGCAGTGGCATAGAGCGTTACGCGATCAACGAATGTTGTCATTTCTTAACGCTCCTTTCGGTTGTAGTAATTGCAGTTGTTGTAATTGTTCAAATTGAAATAAAAAGAGCGAGCCACGAACGCGGCTCGCTCTCTTTGAGAAACCTAAATTAAGCGACCGGGGCAACCACGTTCACTACACGACGACCGCGAGCGCGACCGAATTCAACTGCGCCTGCAGCTAGTGCAAAGAGAGTGTCATCCTTGCCGCGACCAACATTCTTTCCTGGGTGGAAGTATGTTCCGCGTTGACGTACCAAAATTTCGCCAGCATTTACTTCTTGTCCGCCAAAGCGCTTGATACCAAGGTATTGCGCATTTGAATCGCGACCGTTACGTGTCGAGGAGACACCCTTCTTACTTGCCATTGTTTACGCCCCTTATTTCACGCCGCTGATTGCGGTGATCTTGACTCGAGTTTGCTGTGCACGGAAACCTTGACGACGGCGGTAACCAGTCTTGTTCATGTAACGAAGGATGTCGATCTTTGGACCCTTTACTTCGTCAATCACTTCGCCGGTAACTTTTACACCACTAAGAACTTTTGGATCAGCTGTAACGCTTGCACCGTCTACAACAAGGAGCGCAGGGAAAGATACGGTTGCACCAGCAGCCTGGTCGATGCGATCGACAGTGATGGTTTCACCAACGGTGACTTTCTCCTGGCGTCCGCCAGCTTTAACGATTGCGTACACGATTCTTGCTCCAGTTCATTTCACGCTCATGAACCCCCAGTTGGGCGTCCTTCGAGCAGAGGCTAAGGGTACGGATTTCGCACCCCTAGGGTCAAATTGAGGGTTTTCTAGGCGGTAATAATCCCGCTGGAAGCGGCTCGACGGCGACGTCGCCCGGCTGGCTTGGTTTCGACATCGGCCCCGTCTTCATCTGCGCCTTTAGCTGAGTCGGCAGATGCATCGGTATTTAAAGTCTCGTGGAATTCATGTTCAGTCGCCTGATCTTCATCAACATCTTCATGAGTTGCCGATTGTGAATTTACTTGTGGCATTGGCGCCTTCATCTTTACTGGCTCCATATGAATATGAATTCCACGTCCGGCACAAGAATCACAAGTTGTCGAGAAGGCTTCGATTAACCCTTGGCCAACGCGCTTACGGGTCATTTGAACCAAACCAAGTGAAGTTACTTCAGCGACTTGATGCTTGGTGCGATCACGACCCAGACATTCGACTAAGCGACGCAGAACTGCATCGCGGTTAGATTCAAGAACCATATCAATAAAGTCGATAACGATGATTCCACCGAGGTCGCGTAGGCGAAGTTGGCGAGCAATTTCTTCTGCCGCTTCTAAGTTGTTCTTCGTTACAGTCTCTTCGAGGTTTCCACCCTTACCGATAAATTTACCAGTATTAACATCGATCACGATCATCGCTTCAGTGCGATCGATCACCAACGAGCCACCTGAAGGCAAGTAAACCTTGCGATCAAATGCCTTTGCCAATTGCTCTTCGACGCGGAAGTCAGCAAATAGGTCGCCGGTACCGGTGTACTTCTCGAGCTTGGAAACCAACTCAGGTGCAATAGAACCTAGGTAAGAACTAATTTCTTCCCAAGCTTCATTGCCTTGAATAGTTAACTTGCGGAAATCCTCATTGAAGATATCGCGGATTACTCGCACTGCAAGATCTGGCTCAGAGAGCAGCAACGCTGGTGCATGGAAGTTTGGATTTTCAGATTTCTGGTAAATATCTTCCCATTGCGCTTTTAGACGAGCGACGTCATTTGTAAGCTCTTCTTCGCTTACGCCCTCCGCTGCAGTGCGAACAATTACTCCAGCTTCTTCTGGGATTAAATTCTTCAAGATCGCCTTTAAGCGGGTGCGCTCAGATTCAGGAAGGCGCTTTGAAATACCGCTCATTCCTCCACCGGGAACGTAAACAACATAACGACCAGGAAGAGAGATCTGGCTTGTTAAGCGCGCACCTTTTTGGCCGATTGGATCTTTAGTTACCTGAACAAGTACTGGTTGACCAGTCTTTAAAACCATTTCAATTTTTCGAGGTTGCGTCTCTGAAATACCTGCGGCATCCCAGTTAACTTCGCCTGCATACAAAACCGCGTTGCGGCCTTTACCGATATCAACAAACGCTGCTTCCATCGATGGAAGTACGTTCTGAACTCGACCAAGATAAACGTTTCCGACGTATGAAACATTGGCGTTACGGTTAACGTAATGCTCGACCATGACCTTATCTTCGATCACTGCGATCTGAATACGGTCACCAATCTGACGAACAACCATCTCGCGATCGACGTTTTCACGACGCGCTAAGAATTCACCATCGGTAATAATTGTTCCGCGACGGCGATAAGGCTCGCGATATTCACCACGGTTATCGCTGCGGCCGCCACGATCACGATCGCGACCACGGTTGCGTGTTCCGCGTTCGTTACGATCTGCGCGTGTTGGACGTTCGGTGCGTTCGCGAACTTCGCGCACCTTTACAACTGTAATTACGCCATCTTCATCAACGATCTCACCAGGTGTTACACCTTCGCCGGTTGCGCGGCGACGGCGACGGCGACGATGAGTTGCACCATCTGCTGACTCGTCGCCAGATTCTTCAGAGCCCTCTTCGAGCTCTTCTGAAGTAACGCCTTCGCCGCCTTCGGAATTTGGCTTGCGACGACCGCGGCCACCACGGCGGCGACGACGATTTCGACCACCACGCGCATCGGAATCTTCGGAATCGACAGATTCAACGCTGGCAGATGATGAATCGGATTTCTCTTCGGTATCGACTACTTCAATCTTTTTAACGCTCTTCTTAGCCGCAGCCTTCGGGGCTTTCTCGGCCGGTGCAGCTTGAAAAATCGGAACAGGGATCGAAGGCGCTTTCTTCTTCGATTTAGTCTCAGTTGTCTCTACGGCAGGTGTTACTTCAACGCCTGCTTCTTGTTCAGCAGCCTTCTTCTTACTTACTTTTTTCACCGCACGCTTGCGCGGTGACTTTGGCTCAATCGCCATGGCACCAAATCCTTTTTGTTTAAAAACTTTGTTTAAAAACTACGTTTAAAAACTTTGTTTATTCCGCCGCTGGCTATGTGTCGCGAATTGGTTCGCGAGCCGCGCTGAACTGTTGGCGTAAGTATGCCAGAAGACCGGGGTAAATCGCGAAATGAGCGTGATTTACAGCGGAATTAACCGCGGTGTCGTGCGTGAACGTTCTGCAGGAGGCCAAATCCGATCATGTTGGCGAACATACTCGAACCACCATATGAGACAAATGGAAGTGGCACGCCCGTCATCGGCATCATGCCCAAAGTCATGCCAATATTTTCAAAAGCTTGAAAAGCAAACCAAGCGATGACTCCGGTACAGACTAATTTTCCGTAAGGGTCATTAGATCTTCGCGCGATACCGAAGGCGCGCATTAAGACGGTGAGATACAAGATCAAAATGAAACTACAACCTAGAAATCCAAGTTCTTCGCCTGCGACTGTAAAGATGAAGTCAGTTTGTTGTTCAGGTACAAAGCGACCGTTTGTCTGCGGTCCGTTAAATAAACCCGTACCAATTAGACCACCTGAACCCACTGTGATTCTGGCTTGACGGAGTTGATAACCACTCCCCTGCGAATCTGCATTGGGATCTACAAATGCTTGCAAACGTTTAACTTGGTAATCATTTATTACACCAACTTGTACCGCTGTAAAACTTCCAATAACTGCTACGAGGATGAGTCCAACAACCCAGCGCATCGGCGCACCCGACACTGCGATAATTGTTACGACTGCGATACTGATAATAAAAATTGTTCCCATATCTGGCTGCGCGAGAATCAAAAGAACAGGTACGGCGGCAACCAAGAGAGCTTGCATGACATCTTTATGGGTAGGCGCATCTGAATCATGAGTTCGCTCAGATAAAATCATCGACATTCCAACGATGATTGATATCTTCGCTAACTCCGCAGGTTGCACCTGAAATCCACCGGGTAGTCCGATCCACGCCTTGGCGCCATTTACCTCATCGCCAACTCCGGGAATCAGAACCAAAGTCAGACCAATGACGCCGGCAATCCAGAAAAATGGAGTGTATGCACGTATCAATCGGTAGTCGATGATTGTTGTTCCCCATGCAAGTAGCGAACCAATCAAAATATTTACAACATGACGCTTTAGGTAATACTCGGGATCTAGACCGTTGGCCGCATACCAATTGCGGGTTGCCGCGTACACAAGGAGGGTTCCCATAAGCAATAACAAACCGACGGCGATAGTGAGAATTGGGTCGAAGCCAGCGACAACAGATGGACGTTGTGATTTGCGATAGTTAATGCGCTGGGACATCAAGCTCATTTAACTACCTTCACTTTCGTTGCCGGTGAAATTTTTGGTAAACCAACTGGTGGGATTCCACTCGGGAAGATGATTTTCGCAGAATCAACGCGCGAACCTTGGACGCCAAATAGCGTTTCATAAATCTTTCTAACGCCAACACCAGATGTCGATGCACCGAAGCCGCCCTGCGAAACCATCATCACGACGGCAAATCTTGGTTTCTCGGTCGGACCATACGAAGCAAACCATGAAGTGTTGGCTTTTTTAGAACCATTTGGATTGCGTCCAAAGACTTCTGCGGTTCCGGTCTTTCCGCTAATTGCAATTGGGAAGCCACTGAAGACATCCGCGGCAGTACCGCTGATCACAACTTCACGGAGGGCGCTATGTAGAAATTTAAGCGTCTCTTTCGTTGCAGGAAGAGTTCCAAGTTTCTCAGGTTTGAATTCTTTTATAACTGTTCCGTCAGTTTTAACGATTGCTTTGGCAACTGTTGGCTTCCAAATAGTTCCGCCGTTACCGATAGCGGCATACATCTGAGCCAGTTTCAAAGGCGTAATAACGGTGTCACCTTGACCGATAGAGAAGTTGACGGCGTCTCCGGCGCGAATTTTGTCGCCATCTAAACAATTCTCATAGGCCAATTGAATCAAAAAGGCAGTTTGTTGACTCTTAGGAGCGCGTGTTTTGTAATTGCAATAAAAATCTTTATTTTGTGCATACCAAGCTTTGCGCCATTCACGATCTGCCAGTCGGCCGGATGATTCGGAGGGTAGGTCGATGCCGGTCTTCACGCCGATTTGAAATCCTTTAGCAGCGTTATAAAAATAGTCATGTGCATTGGATTTTGGCTTAAGTCCACCGTCACGGAGCCATTCATCGAATGCAATGCGGTACCAGATGGTGTCGCACGAAACGGCGATCGCTTTTTTCAATGAGATACGGCCCTGCGCTTTACTTTCAAAGTTTTGAAAAGCGCGTGTTCCAACTTCTACCTGCGATGGGCAGTCGTATGTTGCATTTAAGTTATATCCGGCGTTTGCTGCAGCAACAACAGATACCGATTTGAAAGTTGATGCTGGAGCAAAGAGCCCCTGAAGCGCACGTGATAAAGCGGGCACTCCCGCTGTTTCGCTATATAAATTCTCGGCTTCGGCAACAGTTAGGCCGCGTTCGAATGCATTTGGGTCATAAGTTGGATAAGAAGCAAGCGCAAGAATTTGTCCATTGCGCAGATCCATAACGACGGCAGCGCCACCATCGGAGCGATTACCTGAGGCGCGAGCACGACGGACTGCATCTGCCAGCGCACTTTCAGCGGCGGCTTGAACTCGTGCATCAATACTTGTGACTAAGTGATTTCCGCCAACCGGTTTTGAATTCTGACTTGTACTTGTGACTGCTTCCTTGCGGTCAACGATTACAGTCTTAATTCCAGGTGTTCCACGTAAATATTCGTCATATTGAATTTCCAATCCAGCTTTGCCAATAGTTTCTGAGCGAAAATAACTGCGGCCATTGGCTCCAGATAAATCTCTTTCGGTGAGCGGTCCAACGTATCCCAGCAAATGTGCGCCATTAACGCCGGCGTTCCCAGGGTAATTACGGATTGAAACTGGAGTTGCGGAGATTCCAGGGAACTGATCTGAACGCTCGACTATGTGTAAAGCAATTTCTGGATCTGCTTCTTTTGTAATCGGAATTGGTTGAAAGCGCGATCCGGTCCAACAACCTGCGCGAGAACCTTTGGGAAGTTCGCCGCATAGACGAGTTCGTTGATAGACATCGCTATAGCTAAGGTTTAAAAGCTTGGCTAAATTCTGCAATACCGCAATGCCTTTATCTGGTTGGCGATCAATCTTTGTTCTATCAACGGTTACAGCCACGCCAACGCGATTAAGAGCGAGCGGGACTCCCGAAGAATCAACAATAAGCCCTCGCGTAGCCGGGGTTACTACATCGCGACTTTGGATAGATAACGCCGCATCACGGTATTTAGGTCCCGCCGCAACTTGCAAATAGAAGAGTCTTCCCAACAACCCGATCAGCAAAGAGAAGATCAAAATCTGTACGACGAGCAAGCTTAATCGCGCGCGTTGATTCATATCCGACTCTTTACATCAAAGAGCGCCTCGTGCAATCGAGTCACTAGCGGCATCAGTAATGGAACTGCCGCCACAGACCAGAACGCAGATGAAAAGAGCGACGAGATTACAGACCAAGTACTGCCGATCTCAATGCCAAGGAATAATCCAAGAACCAAATAAATTAAGCGAGTGATAGCAACGCCTGCTGCAACAGTAAAAACTAAAGAGATTGGATTTCCACGGAAATTATCATCGCCGTACCCTAAGTAAGAGATGGCAAAACCCGCCATGATCATAATCAAAGTCCACTGGCCCATCGGACCTGCTGCGGTTTGTGAAAGATCCATTAATAGTCCCGCGCCAAAACCAGTAAGCGCTCCCATTTCTGGAGTTCCAAGAGCTGACCAGAGAAGTGTGAAGATCAAAAACAGCGAGAATCCCCCGCCAAAGATTTTAAATTGGCTTATGACCGTCTCTTGCAGAATATATATAAACGCAAAGATTGGAAATGAGATAAAGAATCTGCGGGCAAACATTTACGGAGTTGGCGATTCTGATGGCTTAGCGTAGATAGTTACTGTTGGAATTGGGGTTGGTACAGGCGCTTTTGGTACCAATGCATCTCGTGGGTCAGATTCAGGTGCGCCGACAACTACTGCAACGATGCTAAGCGCTGCAAAATTTACATAGAGTTTTACATCAGCGGTCTGCGTAACTGCGCCAGCAGCATTATCAACAGCTGTTACTTCGCCAATAGGAACACCTGGAACGAATGGTCGGTTATTTTGACTTCCGCGAGCCAGAATTACATCGCCCACCTTTAAAGTCGTTTGATTATCTAGCAGTTGCAAAACCGCTTTACGGGTGCCTTGTCCGCTCAAAATTCCAATTTGTTGGCTACCAGCCACTCGAGCGCCGACGCGGAAGGCTGGATCAGTCGTTAGTTGAACGAGAGAGCTACTTTGGTAAGAGATCTTCACTACGCCGACTAGGCCAAGACCGGTTATCACCGTCATATTTTGGCGAACGCCATCATTTGTGCCAGCATCGATTGTGATCGTCTGCGTGAATGAAGTAGTCGATCCCTGGGAAATCACTTTGGCATTTACTACTTTGTATTTTGCGGTTCCAGCTAAATCTAAAACTGATTTCAACTGAGTTAATTCGGCATCCGCGTTCTTGCGATTGATGAGAGATTGACGCAATTTCTCATTGGCAGCTTTGAGTTTATTGATTTCACCACGAGTGCGCCCTAGGTGAGTGATATCTGAGAAGAAATCACCGACGGGACGAAAAACCGTGGCCGCCACAGATTGCACAGGTGATAGCGCTGATTGCGAACCAGTGCGTAAACCATTGATCACTTGTACTCCACGCAGATCTAAAGTAATTAGAAATAGCGAAGTAACAATCAGTGAAATAAGAAGGAGACGACCGCGGTTGTCGCCGCCGTTACGCATCTTTAAAACCTATCGACGTGGCTCGGAGATCAAAACCTTTTCAAGGGCTTCGAACTCTTCAATGCACTTACCGGAACCTTCAACTACTGCGTCTAATGGACGATCAGCGATATGAATTGGCATGCCGGTCTCTTTACGAAGTCGTTCATCCAGACCCTTGAGAAGCGCTCCTCCACCAGTTAGAACAATTCCGCGATCCATGAGATCTGAAGAAAGTTCTGGTGGACACTTATCAAGAGTGCTCTTTACTGCGTTGATAATTGCATTGACTGGCTCTTCGAGGGCCTTGCGAATCTCTGCAGCAGAAACAACGATGGTCTTAGGAAGACCGGTTGCTAAATCGCGACCGCGAATTTCAGCATCGTTTTCTCCCTGAAGTGGATAAGCAGAACCAATCGCCATCTTAATTTCTTCTGCTGTGCGCTCACCTAGTAGCAGCGAGAATTCACGCTTTACCCAGTTAATAATCGATTGATCTAGCTCGTCTCCACCAACGCGAATCGAGAGTGAGGTGACGATTCCGCCCAATGAGATAACCGCAACTTCGGTTGTTCCGCCACCGATATCAACCACCATGTTTCCGGTTGGTTCATGGATAGGAAGACCTGCACCAATTGCCGCGGCCATTGGTTCTTCGATGATGTAAACCTTACGTGCACCTGCCGCATAGCCCGCATCTTTAACAGCGCGTTGTTCTACGCCGGTGATACCTGACGGAACACAAACCACGATACGTGGCTTAGCCAAGTAGCGACGACGGTGAACCTTCTGAATGAAGTAACGAAGCATGCGCTCGGTAGTGTCGAAGTCTGCAATTACGCCATCTTTAAGTGGGCGGATCGCAACGATGTTTCCTGGTGTGCGACCAATCATCTTCTTCGCTTCCAGACCAACAGCGAGAATTCCACCAGTGTCTTGATTTACGGCAACTACTGAAGGCTCGTTTAGAACAATGCCACGACCGCGTACATAGACCAAGGTATTTGCAGTACCTAGGTCAACCGCCATATCACGGCCGATAAATGACATTTTATTACTCATGTATTACCCCTCAGTTAATCGCTGGAACTTTAAATTACTTGCCGAAGAAAATTTCAATTTCGCGCGCAGCTGAATCTGGTGAATCAGATCCGTGCACAATATTTTGAACAACCTTTGTACCTTGATCGCGGGCAAGATCGCCGCGAATTGTGCCAGGAGCTGCCACGGTTGGATCAGTTGCACCTGCAAGCGAGCGGAATCCTTCGATGACACGGTTACCTTCAGCAACAATTGCAACAATCGGTCCCGACATCATGAACTCAACGAGCGGCTCGAAAAATGGTTTGCCTTGGTGTTCTGCGTAGTGACGTTCAAGAAGTGCACGATCTGCCTGCATCATCTTTAGATCAACAACAACATAACCTTTATCTTCAATGCGTGAAATTACTTCGCCCACGAGTTGGCGACGGACGCCATCAGGCTTAACAAGGATCAGGGTCTTTTCGATGCTCACTTGCTCAGTCTATTAGGCATCCGGCCTCATCCGCGCCACGCGGATTTCGCCCTTATTTTCCTTGCTGATTGCGGTCTGCGGGGTTGCCTTGCGCCAGCAGGGCGGCGCGCGCCGCCTCACCCTTACGTCCAATAACTATCGCCGCTACCCATAAACCCATAAAGAGAATATTGATTATCGCCATAGACGGAACTACAAAGCTGTATGCCGTCATCGCAAGTTGTAAAAGCGAACCCAAGATCCAACCTGAACGCTTCTTGAGTAATCGAATGGCGTAGATCATCAAAAACATGACGACTGCACCGTAAATAATCACTGAGGAATTATGTTGATCTTTTGCAAGCAGCATCGCAAAACCCATGATTAGAAATTCCATAGAAAGAACGGCAGACCCAAGAACGCGCATTATTTTTCATCCGATACTGGAACCTTGGCGTACTTCTTTCGGACCGCGGCGCGAGCCTCGCCGACTGTTACAACAGAGCCGGTAATCAAGATCGCTAATGACTCATCGCTGAGCGGACGAACCGAATCCTTTATCGCCTTTTCGATTGCATCGGCAAGGCTTGGCTGAGTAAATACTCTATCTGCGCCAAAAACCTGAATAGCCAACTTCTCCAAATCGGATACCGCCATCGAGCGTGCTGCAGAGCTGGTTGTGACAATTACTTGATTCATCACCGGTTCCAGCGCTTGCAATATTCCGAGGGCATCTTTATCTGCCATTAAAGCAACAATTCCCGTGACATCATCAAAGGTGAATTCGCTTTGAATGGTTTCGGCGATCGCCTTAGCACCATGGGGATTATGAGCTGCATCCAAGATAATTGTTGGATCGCGATGGATGATTTCACATCTTCCCGGTGAAGTGACATTTGCAAACCCTGCTCGAACTGCATCGATATCCAAATCTTGTTCTCCGAAGAAAGCTTCCACAGCGATCAAGGCTGCTGCCGCGTTAGAAGCTTGGTGTTTTCCATGAAGTGGTAAAAAGATTTCATCGTAATGGCCACGTAGACCGGTAATTGAAATCAACTGTCCACCAACTGCAATTGCCCGAGAATCGATTGAATATTCCAAACCTTCACGCGCTACGTCTGCACCTACTTCAGCGGCTCTGCGCAATAGCTCAAGTGCAGCATCCGGCTCTTGCTGAGCAAGCACAACAAAACCCTGTTCTTTAATGATTCCGGCTTTTGTTGCAGCAATTTCGGTGATTGTTTCTCCCAAGTATTCGGTATGGTCTAAACCGATCGGCATGATTACTGAAACATCGGCATCAACGACATTAGTGGCATCCCATTCGCCACCCATTCCAACTTCAATTACTCCAACATCGATTGGGTGTTCTGCAAAAGCAGCGAAGGCAAGTGCGGTGATCGCTTCGAAGAACGAGATTGGATTTTCGAATTTAGTATCCATCAAATCTAAGTAAGCACTTATATCGTTGAACGAGAAAATCAATTCTTTGGCATCTATAGGTTGGCCGTTGATACAGATGCGTTCAAGATAGCTTTCTAAATGCGGGCTGGTAAAGCGACCGGTGCGAAGGCCCATTTCAAATAAAAGTGAGTCGATCATGCGTGAAGTCGTCGTCTTACCATTTGTTCCACCTATATGAATAGTTGGGTAGGTAAGTTGTGGTGAACCAAGCATGTCCACTAACGCCGAAATTCTCTCGAGCGTTGGAGCAATTCGATTTTCAGGCCAGCGCGCGAGAAGCGCTTTTTCGATTGCGTCTATACGCGCTTGATCATCCGGATTTATATTATTCATAAATTTAATTACTTAAGTGCAGCCAGAGCGGCGGTAATTCGTTCTATATCCGCTGAGGTCTTTTCTAAACGTTCTTTAATCTCTACAACAACATCAGCCGGAGCCTTGGCCATAAAGCCGGCGTTACCTAATTTAACTTCCGCCGTCTGTAAATCTTTCTTGGCAGCAGCTAAATCTTTCTCTAGGCGTGAGCGTTCTGCAACAACATCGATTGATCCGGTTAGATCTAGTTCGATTTTTACGCCACCTATTTCAAGCGAAGCCGAAGGAGTGAAATCTTTATCTTCGAGCTTTAGAAGGAAGTGAAGCGCGCTGGCGTATTCAAGCAGGTCGGCAGCGCCAGAAAAGCGGCCAGGAACTTTTTGCGAAGGCTTTAGCCCTTGATCATTGCGGAAGCGACGAACCTCAGTGACAACATCTTGCAGAGTCGCAACGAGCTTCTCTGATTTCTTATCGATGTGCGCACTTTCTGCCTTTGGCCATTCGGCAACGACTAGAGATTCGCCCCCGGTCAGCGTGCACCAAAGTTCTTCGGTGATAAATGGCATTACTGGGTGAAGCGCGCGTAAAAGTTGATCAAGAACATGGCCCAGTACTCGTTGAGAATTTTGCTTATTTTCAGAGGCGAAAGTCTCTTTAGAAAGTTCAAGATACCAATCGCAGAGATCGTCCCAGGCAAAGTGATAAAGAGTTTCGCAAGCGCGAGCGAATTCATAACCTTCGAGAAGCGAATCAACATCGCGAAGCGTTTCGCTCAGGCGAGAGAGAATCCAACGATCAATCGCATTTAGATCAGTTGTTGCCGGAAGCGATCCATTTACATTGGCACCGTTCATCATCGCAAAGCGGGTCGCATTCCAGAGTTTGGTTGCAAAATTTCGTGAGCCGCCGATCCAGTCTTCGGCTAGCGCCTGATCTGTTCCGGGATTTGCACCGCGAGCCAAGGTAAATCGCAGCGCATCTGCACCGTACTTATCCATGAATTCAATTGGATCTATAACATTTCCGCGGCTCTTCGACATTTTCTTGCCAAATTGATCGCGAACAAGACCATGCAACATGATTGTCTTAAACGGTGCGACGCCATCCATCGCAAAGGTAGACATCATCATCATACGAACTACCCAGAAGAAAAGAATGTCGTAACCGGTGACGAGAACGCTGGTTGGGTAGAACTTTGCTAGATCTGCAGTTTTTTCTGGCCAACCAAATGTAGAAAATGCCCACTGTCCAGATGAGAACCAAGTATCTAGAACATCCGGATCTTGCGTCCAACCAGCGGGGGCCGTTTCATCGGGTCCAACAACTTGTACTTCACCATTTGGCCCATACCAAACTGGAATGCGATGTCCCCACCAAAGTTGGCGAGAGATGCACCAGTCATGCATGTTATCTACCCACTCGAAGTAACGAGGAGCAAGCGCTTCTGGTTCGATTTTTACTTCACCGTTGCGAACAGCATCTGCTGATGCTTTAGCAAGTGGCGCAACTTTTACAAACCATTGTTTAGATAAACGTGGCTCAACAGTTGTATCGCAACGTGAACAATGGCCTACCGCGTGAATATAGGGACGCCTTTCGGCGACTACGCGCCCCATTTCTTTTAGCTTTGCGACTACGGCTACGCGCGCATCGAAGCGATCCATGCCATCAAACTCTGTGCCCGTGCCATCCATTACGCCGTGCTCGTTCATGATCACAACGAACGGAACGTTATGGCGTACCGCCATTTCGAAGTCATTCGGGTCGTGAGCAGCGGTGACCTTAACTGCTCCAGTTCCGAAATCCATTTCAACAAGTTCATCGGCGATGATCGGAATCATGCGATTGACTAGTGGCAGAAGAACTTCGGTACCGATCAAGTGCTTGTAGCGAGGATCTTCAGGGTGTACTGCAACCGCGCCATCGCCCAGCATTGTTTCAGCGCGAGTTGTTGCGATAACAATTGATTGCTCGCCTTCGCCGTAACGAATCTGTACAAATTCTCCGGCGTCATCTTGGTGATCTACTTCGATATCTGAAAGTGCAGTCAGGCAACGTGGGCACCAGTTGATGATGCGTTCGGCGCGATAGATAAGACCGGCATCGTGCATCTTTTTAAAGATCGAGACAACCGCCTTAGACATTCCTTCATCCATGGTGAAACGCTCACGTGACCAATCGACGCTGGCGCCGAGTCGTTTCATCTGATCGAGAATGGCTCCACCGGATTCGGCTTTCCACTCCCAAACTTTCTTAACAAAATCTTCGCGACCTAAATCGTGACGAGATAATCCTTGAGCAGCCAATTGTTTTTCAACAACGTTCTGTGTTGCGATACCCGCGTGGTCCATGCCGGGCAACCAGAGAACTTCATAACCCTTCATGCGCTTCATGCGAGAAAGACAATCTTGAAGAGTTTGATCTAAGGCATGGCCAATATGAAGAACGCCGGTGACGTTAGGTGGAGGAAGAACAATTGTGAAAGCTTGCTTTGAAGATGACGCATCTGCTGTGAAGTATCCAGCCTTTAGCCACTTTGAGTACAGGCTGGACTCAATATCGGCCGGATTAAAGGTCGATGCAAGTTCTTTGCCAAATGGCGAGCTTGAAGACATAGAGCGCAGTCTAGATTATGCGCTCTTCTCCTCTGTACCTTTTTCGCGACGTGAGGCGCGCTTTGGAATGTCACCAGTTCGAGCCACCAGGGTTGGGGCGGCATTTTCATCGATGCATTCCTTATTAATGATCACTTTCGCGATATCGCTGCGACTTGGTACGTCATACATCACAGAGAGAAGGACAGATTCCATGATTGCACGTAGTCCGCGCGCTCCGGTTCCGCGCTTTAGAGCTAGATCTGCGATTGCATCGAGTGATTCTGAAGTGAATTCAAGTTCAACATCATCGAGGCTAAAGAGGCGCTGATACTGCTTTACCAATGCGTTCTTTGGCTCAGTCAAAATCTGCATTAGCGCTGGCTTATCAAGATTTTCGACGCTAGTTAAAACTGGAAGACGGCCGATGAATTCTGGAATCATGCCAAACTTAAGTAGATCTTCTGGCATGACATCGGCAAAAATATCTTTACGGTTCTTATCGACAGCTTCTTGTAAAGTTGCATTAAAACCGACGCCCGCTTTTCCGCTGCGCGCTTCAATGATCTTATCTAGACCAGCAAATGCACCGCCAACAATAAAGAGAACATTTGTTGTATCTAGCTGAATAAATTCTTGATGTGGATGCTTACGTCCACCTTGTGGCGGAACCGAAGCAACAGTTCCTTCAAGAATCTTGAGAAGAGCTTGCTGAACACCTTCACCAGATACATCACGAGTGATCGATGGGTTCTCTGACTTGCGGGCGACCTTATCGATTTCATCGATGTAGATGATTCCGGTTTCGGCTTTTTTAACATCATAATCCGCTGCTTGTAAAAGCTTGAGCAAAATGTTTTCGACATCTTCACCGACGTAACCTGCTTCGGTGAGAGCAGTGGCATCTGCGATTGCAAATGGAACATTTAACATGCGCGCCAGAGTTTGTGCCATAAGCGTCTTGCCACAACCAGTTGGGCCAAGCAATAAAATATTTGATTTAGCGAGTTCAACGCCGTCTTCGCCCTTGGCTTCGCCAGATTGAACGCGCTTGTAATGGTTGTAGACAGCAACCGCTAGAGACTTCTTCGCGCGATCTTGCCCAATTACATATTGATCTAGAAATTCAAAGATCGCCTGTGGCTTAGGAAGTTCAGTTAAGCCAAGGGTGGTGGCTTCGGCAAGTTCTTCAACGATGATCTCGTTACAGAGTTCGATACATTCGTCGCAGATATAAACGCCGGGACCGGCAATTAACTTCTTAACCTGCTTCTGCGTCTTTCCGCAGAATGAACATTTGAGCAGGTCGCTAGTTTCACCGATACGAGTCATGGGTAAAGAATAGTTTTTAGCGGGAAATTTTGCGGGTTAAATCAGGCTTGGTTGTGTTCGCCCATAGATGAATTATTAGGCAAATACGGAGGCAGCGAAGTCTTCATCTCTTTTACTCCTGGGACTAATAAAACTACGCCGCATATAAGCAGGTGGATTACGGCCACACCTATAAGCAATTGCCGTTCCCCGAAGAGATTAACCATTGGTCCAGCTAGAGCCATTCCGAGCGGCATGAGACCAAGTGAACCCATGTAATCGATACTAAAAACTCGTCCCTGATATTCAGCAGGGACTTCGCGTTGCACCTGAGTGCTCCAGAACGCTTCCCAAGGTCCGACTGAAAACCCCGCCGCAAAATATGCGAGATAGATAAGTTCTTTTGAAGATGGAAAGGCTAAGACTAAAGGTGCCAAAATAAATAGACCCCAGACCAAAACAGATACCAACCCTGGATTTTTTATCTTTGCCTTGATGCATATGACTGCTGAAATCGCACCACCGACGCTAAATAAAACTGCCGCGGTGGCAAATACGGATGCTGTTCCAAAATCTCTTTTAGTTATTACTGGCAGCAATACATTCTCAACACCAATAACCAACATCAGTTGGAATGAGGCCATGATGATCATCGCGGCAATCCACTTGTAGTACCAAACTACGCGCAAACCCTCACGAACTTCGTTCATAAAGTTATTTTGCTGGCTAACTGGTGCAACTCGTTCGCCTTCTTTTATTCGAACCAAAAGCACTGCGCCGAGTAGGAAGAGGATTGAAGTAGCAACGTAAGTTGCATGCGTCCCCACTGAAACCACAATTACGCCGGCTACTCCTGGTCCAACGATTGTTGAAGTCTTCTTGGCAATGCCATGTGCAACGTTTCCAGAAGGTAGAAGCGAATCCGGCAAGATGCTTGGAATAATTGCACCGGATGCGGGTCCTCCAAAGGCATCACTAACGCCCATCAATACAACGATGCCACCAAGGATCCACATAGAAATATTTTCCGGGTTAATAAATATGACTAGGCTGCCCATAACTGCACGGAAACCATCAGCGAGAATCAAAATTGTTTTGCGAGGCATGCGATCTACCCATACGCCGCCAACTGGTGCGAGTACGACGCCTGATAAAACACGAGCGGCAAGTATTAATCCAAGCGTCGTCGCAGAACCACCCGCGTCAAGAACTGTCACGGCAAGTGCGATTGGGAAAGCCGACATAGCAATACTCGTGAGAGTTGCTGAAATCAACATATTTCTAAATGCGGCATATGAAAAAAGAGCGCCGGGCTCGAAATATTTCTTCAACATTTCTAGACCGACGCTCCTCTTTCAGAGTTTGATGAGAATTAAGCGGAAGGCTTAGCCTTACGTGAAGACATAACCTTATCGATAATCCCGTATTCAACTGCTTCAGCAGCGGTAAGTATCTTGTCGCGTTCGATATCTTTTTCGATTTCTTCAACGCTCTTATTTGAGTGCTTGGCGAGCATTGTTTCGAGAAGCCCGCGCATACGCATGATCTCGCGTGCTTGGATCTCGATATCAGATGCCTGTCCACCACCTTCAGATGAAGGTTGGTGGATAAGGATTCGTGAATGTTCTAGTCCATAACGCTTTCCTTTTGTTCCACCCGCAAGGATGATCGCTGCAGCTGATGCCGCTTGTCCGAGACAAATTGTTGTGATGTCTGGGCGAACAAACTGCATGGTGTCATAGATAGCTGTTAGCGCTGTAAATGATCCACCAGGTGAGTTGATGTAGATCGAGATATCGCGATCTGGATCCATTGATTCGAGTGTAAGAAGCTGTGCCATTACATCGTTTGCAACAGTGTCATCAATTGGTTGACCAAGGAAGATGATGCGCTCCTCGAATAACTTTGTATAAGGATCAAGGCGCTTGTAACCGTAAGCGGTCTTTTCTTCGATTGTTGGAAGAACGTAGCGGTTTGTAATCTCTTGAATGTGCTTCATTACTTCTTACCTCCCGCAACTTGTCCATCATTTGTCGCTATGTGATCGATAAATCCATATGCAAGTGCATCCTTGGAGTTAAACCAGTTATCGCGATCTGAATCCGCAATGATCTTCTCTAGAGGTTGACCAGTGTGCTTGGCATTTAGCTCAGACATAGTCTGCTTTGTGATCGCCATTTGTTCTGCCTGGATACGAATATCGGTTGCAGTACCACCGATGCCGCCAAGTGGCTGGTGCATCAAAATGCGTGCATTGGGAGTTGCATAACGTTTTCCAGGTGCGCCTGCAGTAAGAATGAATTGACCCATTGATGCAGCCATTCCCATTGCAACTGTTGCGACATCGTTCTTGATGTAATGCATAGTGTCGTAGATCGCCATACCTGCAGTTACTGAACCACCAGGTGAGTTAATGTAAAGATAAATATCTTTTTCGGAATCTTCGGCTGCCAGCAAGAGCATCTGTGCGCATATTGCATTGGCCATCTCGTCACGGAATTCACCGGCTAGGAAGATTATGCGCTCACGGAGCAAGCGGTTGTAGACGTTGTCATCCAGCCAGTTACCGCCCTTGGCTGATGCTTGGATATTTAATCCTGTCGACTGTGGGTCTTGATAGTCCACGTATTCCTCCTGATTAACTTTGAAGCCTTGATATATGTAGTGACCTTAACAATGCCTGAGGCGAAATGCTTCCCAAATTTGGGAAAAATGGCGCAAATCTGCACTTGTTCGCTCAGGGCAGATGAGACGCCCAGAAATTATTTATTCTGCGGATTCAACAGCTGGCGCATCAGGTGCGACCTGCGGGCGAAGCGCCTCGAGATCGACCTTGTTGCCAGATTTGTCGACAACGTTGACGCGGCCAAGGACTCCGGCCAAAGCCTTAGTGCGAGATACCTCGGCAACGAGTTGTGAAATCTGGCCAGCATCTTGGAGTTGCTTTGCAAATTGCTCAGGCGGCATTCCGTAACGCTGCGAAGTGCGAATTAGATATTCGGTTAATTCGATTTCATTAACTTGAACTTCTTCCGCCTTAACAATTGCATCGAGCAAGAAATCAGATTTGATTGATGTTCGAACCTGGCCATCTACTTCGGCGCGGTGCTCGGCATCTTCGAGGCGACCTTCTCCTTCGAGGTGATCGTTGACTTCATCAGTAACTAATTTCTCTGGCACTGGGATATCAAGATCATCGATCATCTTCTTAAGAAGTAAGTCGCGAGCTTGGGCGCCTTGTTCAAGACCCTTCACGCGCTTTAAGCGCTCTGTGAAATCAGCCTTCAATTCTGCAATGGTGTCGAACTCAGATGCCAACTTTGCAAATGCATCATCAACTGGTGGGAGTTCACGTTCTTTAACAGCCTTGAGCTTTATCTCAACATCGCCTTTTTCGTCATCTTTCTGACCAACCAACTGAGTTTCAAAATTCTTGATATCTCCTGCCTTCATGCCGATAAGAGCAGCATCTAGGCCATCGATCATGCGGTTTGAACCAACTTCGTAAGAAATATCGTTCGCCTTGCCACCGTCTACTTCAGCGCCATCAATCTTCGCTGTTAGATCGATTGTTACGAAGTCGCCATCTTTTGATTCACGTTCGACAGTTGTAAGTGTTCCAAAGCGAGCGCGGAGCTCATCGACCTGCTCGTTGATATCTGCATCTGTAACAGCAAGGTCATCAACTTCGATTGTGATCTTTGAAAAATCTGGCAGAGTTACTTCAGGGCGAACATCTACTTCA
Source organism: Candidatus Planktophila sp. (assembly GCA_024641555.1). The sequence continues at coordinate 5,093 of JAHECV010000001.1, read as the reverse complement.
ACAGAGAAAACCAACTTCTCGTTATCAACGTATTCCTTGATATCTACTTCTGGGCGACCAACCACGAGAACCTCGTGCTCGCGAGCTGCTGCACCATAAAATTGTGGAAGAGCGTTATTGATCGCTTCATCAATTACTGAGCCGCGACCAACGCGCTGATCGATCATCGCAGCTGGAACTTTGCCTTTACGGAAGCCGGGGATGTTCACCTTTGCAGCGACAGCTTTGTATGCGTCAGCGACGTATTCGGTGAGATCTGCGTAAGGAACTTCGATATCGAGTCGGACGCGAGTTGATGAAAGTGTTTCGACCGTGCTCTTCACAAAGTGCTCCTTGAATTAGAGATGCAGTAAATATGTAAAAAATTCTGGTCGGGGCGGGGAGATTCGAACTCCCGATCTCCTGCTCCCAAAGCAGGCGCGCTAGCCACTACGCTACGCCCCGAGGCGCAAGAGGTGAGTCTAGAGTAATTTTTTACTCTCGGTTACCGAGGCAGTACGCTTAGGCCTCGCACGAAACCTTCGCAGGTTTTGCACCAAATGCGGGTGTAGCTCAATGGTAGAGCCCCAGCCTTCCAAGCTGGCCATGCCGGTTCGATCCCGGTCACCCGCTCCACTCTTTTCTTAGAGGGCTCCGATAGAGCCAACCAGTGTTGAAACGTAAGTGCCCTCCGACCGTGCCAGATGAGTGGATGTGTCATACCCAATTATTAATTGGATATTAATCGACGCATCAACACTGGTAGTTGCATCCACCGTAATTTGCGCGGTAATGACGTACTCATTTCTCATAGAACCAGATCCAGCACGATAAGAAATTCCTTGAAAAGTTTGATACTTGTACCAAATTTCCGCCGTACCTACATTGTTTGTAATGGAAAGCCCCATTGGTAAAGCATTATCAATGTTTCTAGTTGGCTGATAAGTGGTTATCGCTAGATTAACTAGATACTTATTACCTGCCAAAAAATTACCAAGAGATGTTGTTTGACTAGTTCCAACGCTTCCACTGATATCTGGAATCGTAAAAGTTCCCTTATAAACATTTGAAGGTCCTGTTGCACCAACTGCACCGGCTGCTCCTGTTGCACCTGCAGTTCCGGTTTCACCTTTTGCACCTGTTAATCCAATGTCGCCAGCTGGACCTGTCGCACCTGTTGCGCCAGTGGGACCCGTTGCACCGGTTGCGCCTGTTGCACCCGCTGGACCTGCAGATCCTCCTCCAGAACTTCCTGCTGGTCCTGTTGCGCCAGCGGGACCCGTTGCTCCAGCGGATCCTGTCGCACCTGGTTCGCCCTTCTCTCCTTTTTCACCTTTCTCACCTTGCACACCTTGAACACCAGTCGCACCGATTGGTCCTGCAACTGTGGATGCCGATGAAACAGTTTTTCCTTCGCTACCGTTTTTTCCATCGGCGCCACTAGCACCAACCGGCCCTTGCAAACTTTGTGGCACCGGCCATTTTCCATTTTTCTTTGGCCCGTAAATTAAAAGACTTCTTGTATCGATGTAAAAGTCACCATCTATACCGCTGCTGCTAAGCGGTGAACCTTTGCCATTTAAAATCGTATTTGGAATTGATGCTGATGTTCTTCCCGCTGATTTTGGCTTACTTGCTGCACTTGATAGCGGTGCTGTGATTAGCGTCAGCGATATTGCGCCGACAGCTGAGAGTATGGCGAGAGTTGAAATCCGTTTGCGATTCATGGAACCTCCAGGCCCATTGCGACAGATTGGTTAGAGAAAATTGTGAACTTTTCGCCTGAGCCTGCGAAGGGGGCTTTCCCTGAGATATTTCTTGGAGGCGATGGGTAATCCCCCGCTTGCGTGCGTGGGGCTGGAGCAAAAACTCGCACGGGTCTCACAGGATCTAGGGGTAGTTTTTTGAGCATTAGAGAGTTATCTACGGGTAGTCGATAACGAGGGTTTCGACAAAGTGCTCCACGGGATGAAAGGAAGACATGCAAATGTCATCAAAGAAAAACGTAATCGCAATTGCGGTTACCACGGTTGCTCTAACAGTCGGCAGCATTGGTGTGGGTCAAGCCGCATCAAAGGTCAAAACTGTTTCAACCAAAGTGACTCGCACTTCCTCAACTGGAATTGCTAACCCAATGTCTAAGACTGGCGGACCAGAAGAAGCAATCTCATCTGTTCTATCAGCGCTTGTAACAAAGGGAACCATTACCCAAGCACAGGCCGATGCCATCAAGTCAGCGTTTGCTGCTGCTGCTCCGGCCCGAGATTTTGATGGACCAGGAAAAGGCATGGGGCCAAACGACGCAGATCGTGCAGCTGTTGAAGCTTTGATTTCAAAAACTATTGGAGTTGATTCAGCAACTATCCGCACTCGTTTAGCAGCAGGTGAATCACTTGGTGCTATCGCCGGTGCTAAAAAAGCTGAGTTGATTTCAGTACTTGTTGCTGATGAGACAAAGCGAATCGATGCCGCTGTAACCGCTGGAAAGTTGACCGCTGCACAGGCGACGACTCTTAAAGCCGGACTCACAGCACACGTCACCGCAGAAGTAGATCAAGTCGGCGGTAAAGGTGGCCCACGTATGGGTGGCATGGATAAAGGTGGCCGCGGACATGGTTGGTCAGGCATGGGCGGCATGGGAGCTGCTCCAAAAATTCCTGCACCATCTGCAACGCCTACTGCGTAATACATAACTCTTTGAAGCGCTAACTTCAAAGTTCCTCCGAGGGAAAGAAAAACCCGCTGCGAAATCTCCATCGCGGCGGGTTTTTCGATTTCTCCTCAATTTTTAACCGATGTTTTGATGGATATTGAAATTAGCGCATGAGAGACTCTGGACATGCGTTTACATATTGGCAGCGATCATGCGGGACTTGAATTAAAGAACGAACTCTTGGCCCACTTGGTAAATAACGGTCATGATGTGACCGATCATGGTCCGTACGAATATGACGCACTCGATGATTACCCAGACTTTTGCATTCCCGCCGCCCAGGCAACCGCCAAAGATCCCGCATCACTTGGGATTGTTATTGGTGGATCTGGAAATGGCGAGCAGATAGCAGCAAATAAAGTTAAGGGAATTCGCGCAGTATTGGCATGGAGTATTGAAACGGCAAAACTCGGTAAAGAACATAACAACGCAAATGTGATCTCAATCGGTGGGCGGATGCATGACATCGCCGATTGCAAAGCGATTATCGATGCCTTTATCGCAACGCCGTTTAGCTACGATGAAAGACATATTCGTAGAATTAATAAGATCGCTAACTTTGAAGAAACTGGCGAGATTTAGCGCTTACTTCTTGTAATACATAAAATCATTGACCGCATGATCTTTGGTAATTCCTTGTCCTTCAAAGCGAGTCAGTGGGCGAGAATCCGGACGAGCGATCACTCCCCCAGAAAAAATATTGGCAATCTCGAATTGTTCGATGATCCATTCGGCATATGGAACCCAGTCGGTTGCAATATGGATAAAACCGCTTGGCTTTAACTTAGTTGCAACTTCAGCGATAAATCTTTGATTGACAATACGGCGCTTGAAGTGGCGCTTCTTGGGCCACGGGTCTGGAAAATATAAGTGAACACCATCGAGGGAATCGTCTGCGATCATGTAGTGAAACACCTCATAGACATCGCGTTCAATTAACCGAATATTTGTAAGTCCAAACTCTTCTATACGAGCCATCAACTTGCCCACACCTGGCATATGAACTTCAACGCCCAAATAATTTATATCTGGATTAGCTTTGGCAATTTGCCAAGTGGCCTCACCCATTCCGTAGCCAATCTCCATGACAACAGGCTGCGGCTTTGCAAAGGCAGCCGATAGATCAATTAGGGATTCCTGAAACTCGATGCCGAATTTCGCCCATAAATTATCGCGCGCTAACTGCTGAGCAGGGGTGATTCGTGTGCCACGCAAGCGATAACTGCGATTGGTAACTGGTTCCACGCCAGAACTCTTTCACGATTACACTAACGAGAGCAAAACGAACCGTAAATCTGAATTAAAGGGAGTTACCGTGTCAGGCATAAATCTCAAGCAGGCAGAAGCAGCCCAGCGTTCTGAGGTAATCAAGGTATCTAGCTACAAAATTGATCTTGATGTCACAACCGGCTCCGAGACTTTTAACGTCAAAACGACTATCAACTTTGCTGGTCTTAAGCCTGGCGCGACGACCTTTATCGATTGCGTTGGAAAGCGCGTAATTAGCGCAAAGCTAAATGGCGCCGATTTTGATCCAAAGTTTGATGGCGAATCAATCTTCTTACCAGCGATCGCTGCTGAAAATGTTTTGGAGATCGAACACGAAGGTATTTACTCGCACTCCGGCGAAGGGTTGCACCGCTTTGTCGATCCAGCCGATGATGAAGTTTATCTTTATACCCAGTTTGAAACAGGTGATGCCCGACGCATGTATGCCTGCTTTGATCAACCAGATCAAAAGGCGACTTTCACAATTAGCACAGTAACCCCAAAGCACTGGGAAGTAATCTCAAATTACGGTATCGAAGCAACTAAAGAATTAGACGGCGATCGCAAACATATCCAATTTGCGACTTCGCAGGTGATTTCAACATATGTGACCGCAATTGTTGCTGGTGCGTACACCTCGGTGCATGACGAGTACAAAGGTGAGAAGACGATTCCACTTGGTATCTATGCTCGTAAATCTTTCTTCAAGCACGTTGATGCCGAGAAGATCTTTGAAGTAACCAAACAGGGCTTTGCCTACTTCGAAAAGACTTTCGGTCTGGCTTACCCATTTGGCAAGTACGACCAAATTGCCGTCGCTGAATACAACTGGGGCGCTATGGAGAATGTTGGTTGCGTGACATTCCACGAAGATGTTCTTATCTTCCGCAGCAAAGTCACCGAACGCAGTTACATAAGCCGCGCCACGACTATTCATCACGAGATGGCGCATATGTGGTTCGGTGATCTGGTAACCATGAAGTGGTGGCAAGACCTTTGGCTAAACGAATCTTTCGCTGAATGGGCTTCATATATGTCGGTCAGCGAATCGACGCAATATAAGCATGCCTGGACTGAATTCAACTCAGTGCGCAAGAACTGGGCCTATCGCGCAGATCAACTAACTTCTACC
>JAHECV010000056.1 GCA_024641555.1 Candidatus Planktophila sp. | reverse complement strand
GCACTTCCCGCCCTTGCGCGCGAAAATGTTGAACTAACTCTGGCGGCATCGCTAGAAGCAACGATTCTCAATCGTGGTCCGCGGCAAAGTCCAGAAGATTTAGCAAAGTGGAACACCTGCATGAATTTAATTAGCGACAATTCTTTTGCGCGCTATCGCAAGTTAATTGATCATCCCGATCTACCTGCATACTTCTACGCCTCAACCCCAGTAGAGCAATTAGGAAATCTCTTCCTTGGTTCACGTCCTTCCCGCCGCCCAGATGCTTCGGGTGGACTCGATTCACTTCGGGCGATTCCTTGGGTATTTGGTTGGACGCAATCGCGTCAAATCGTGCCTGGTTGGTTCGGCGTTGGTTCAGGGCTAAAGGCGGCGCGTGAAGCTGGAAATACTGAAGTACTCAAGAAGATGCTTAAAGAATGGCACTTCTTCCATACCTTTATTAGCAATGTAGAAATGACGCTGGCTAAGACGGATTTGGTAACTGCCAAGCGTTACGTGGAAACTCTTGTTCCTGCAGAACTTCATCACTTCCTTGACACAATAACTGAGGAATTTGAACTAACCGTTAAGGAAGTCTTGGCGCTGACCGAAAAGGATGCGCTGCTCGGCGATCAACCAATCTTGGCGCGTACTTTGCAAGTTCGTGATGCTTATCTTTCGCCGTTGCATTTGTTGCAGGTCAACTTGCTACATCGCGTACGTACCGCAGGTGATGCATCGGATGCCATGCTTATTCGTGCGCTCTTGTTAACTATTAACGGTGTTGCTGCTGGCCTGCGTAATACTGGCTGATTCCGAATAAATTACCTCACGAGTTAAATCGCGATTGGGTGAAATCAAGCCCTTTAGCAATAAGTGATTCAACAACATCTGCTCCGCGATCTAGAAATTCTCCTAAATCCTTCTTCTCTTCCTTACTAAATTGCTTTAAGACAAAGTCGGCTGGATCTTGTTGTCCCATGGGGCGACCGATCCCAAGGCGCACTCGGTAATACTCCGCGCTCCCAAATGAAGAGGTAAGCGATTTCAAACCATTGTGGCCGTTATCTCCGCCAGCAATTTTAGAACGTATTGCCGCGAAAGGAATATCTAATTCGTCATGTAAAACAATTATTTGTTGGGGCTCGACAGAGTAGAAATTAGCGAGCGCTTTAATAGGGCCACCGGACTCATTCATGTAGCTCTTAGATTTTGCAAGGATCACAGAAAAAGCATCGACACCGACGCCTAACTTGTAGGCGGCGATGTCGGTGCGTGACTTATGTGTGCTGAGCTTTACGTTATGACGCTTGGCGAGTTCATCGATCACCATCTGGCCAACGTTGTGGCGAGTGGCGGAATATTGTTCGCCCGGGTTACCGAGCCCAACAACTATCCATGGCGATGTACTCACGAGATAAAGAGTAAGGCTTAAGCGTCTTTCTTCTCTGCATCAGCTGCTGGTGCCGCTGCTGCATCTGCCGCAGGTGCTGCGACTGCAACTTCTTCAACTGCAGTTGAACGCTCTGACAGGTGAACAACGATCATCTTCGCATCAGAAACCAATGTAACTCCAGCAGGAAGATTTACATTCTCTGCATAGAGTGACTGTCCGGCTGCAAGACCAGTTAGATCGAGTGTGAAGAATGAAGGAATAGCGGTTGCTTCAACTTCAACTTCGATTGTGTTGTGTACATGCTCAAGAATTCCATCACGATCGTGTTCACCTTCTGTGTGAACAGGAACGGCAACGGTTACCTTCTCACCACGACGAACCGCAACGAGGTCGATGTGCTCGAGGATCTGCTTAAGTGGGTGGCGAACGATCGCCTTTGGAAGTGTTAGCTGATCTGCACCATCAATGTTGATTTGCAGAAGTACGTTTGACTGCTTCAAAGCTACGCCGAGTTCGCGCGCTGGAAGTGTGATGTGCTGTGGCTTTTCGCCATGGCCGTAGATAACTGCAGGAACAAGACCTGCTACGCGTGCACGACGTGACGCACCTTTGCCGAACTCAGTACGTGTTGTGCCGGTGATCTTGATTTCTGCCATTTTAATTACTCCTGTTTATGTTGATCTGGATACTTCGGTTAGTTCACATTTGTATTACGAAGTTCCAGCAGGAGTTAAATCCTTACCGTCGATTACGGAGTTTTTCACCCTCGCCGGAAAATCTTGGGCAAGGTTAGCGCGGCTTAGCTGTGTCCGTCAAAAAGACTGGTTACAGAGCCATCTTCGAAGACTTCGCGGATAGCGCGCGCCAGAAGTGGCGCGATCGAGAGCACGGTTAACCCATCAAAGCGCTTATCTTCATCAATCGGCAGTGAATCCGTGACCACGACTTCGGTGACCTTTGAATCTTTCAAGCGTTCGATCGCTGGGCCAGAAAATACTGCGTGAGTTGCGGCGATGATTACCTCTTTGGCACCAGCTGCGAAAAGCGCATCTACCGCTTTAGTGATTGTGCCAGCGGTATCGATCATGTCATCGATAACGACACAAGTCTGGCCTTCAACTTCGCCCACAACTTTTCCGGTTACGGATTCATTGGGAATACGTGGGTCGCGTGTTTTATGGATAAATGCGATTGGGCATCCTCCGAGAAGTTCTGACCAACGTTCGGCAACGCGAACGCGTCCGGAGTCTGGCGAAACAATTGTTAGGCGAGTGCGATCTACTTTACTGCCAACGTAATTAGCGAGCATTGGTAGCGCGAATAAATGATCAACTGGACCATCGAAGAAACCTTGAATTTGTGATGTGTGAAGATCAACGACCATTAAACGATCTGCGCCAGCAGTTTTGTAAAGATCTGCCATCAAACGCGCAGTGATTGGCTCGCGACCGCGGTGCTTCTTATCTTGACGTGCGTAACCATAGAAAGGTGCAACAACTGTGATGCGCTTTGCTGATGCGCGCTTAAGAGCATCGACCATGATTAGTTGTTCCATGATCTGCTTATTTACTGGAGCAGTGTGGCTCTGAAGAACGAAGGCATCGCAACCGCGCACTGATTCTTCAAAGCGAACAAAAATTTCGCCATTGGCAAAGTCGTATGCCGATGTTGGCGTTAGCGGAATACCGAGTTCGGCAGCGACGGCTTCGGAAAGCTCTGGAAATCCGCGGCCGGAAAAGAGACGGAGTCTTTTCTCTGAGGACAAACGAATTTCGCTCAAGGAAATTAGCCTTTCTTCTCGTCGCGTTTTTCGGAAAGCTCGGCAGCAATCGCTGATTTTGTGCCAGATCGCTTACGCATGACCCAACCTAATACATTTCGTTGCTTACCTCTAGCGACACCCATGGCACCGGCTGGGACATCTTCGGTAATAACCGATCCAGCCGCGGTGTAGGCCCCATCACCGATTGAAAGTGGCGCAACCAACATCGAATCGCTTCCGATGCGAACGTGATCGCCGACGGTGGTGTGATGCTTTTCTACGCCGTCATAGTTAACAAAGATCGTTGCTGCGCCAATATTTGTACCTTCGCCAATTTTGGCATCTCCAACATAGGAAAGATGTGGCACTTTTGAACCATCTCCGACTTGTGCATTCTTCATCTCAACAAATGCGCCCGCTTTAGCTCCAGCACCAAGGTTTGTTCCCGCACGTAGATATGAATATGGGCCAACATTGGCACCTGCGCCAATTATCGCTTCAAAACAATTAGATTCGACGACTTTTGCGCCTTCTGCAACTGTGCAAGATTCGAGCGTCGCACGTGGGCCAATAACAGCGCCAGTTGCGATCTTTGAATCGCCCAAGATTGCTGAGCCCGGAAAAATTGTTACATCGCTTGCAATTTGTGCAGTTGCATCAATCCAGGTGGTTGTTGGATCGACGATGGTTACGCCAGCCCGCATAAATCCTTCATTGATGCGGTCACGAAGTAGCGCTGCACTTTCAGCGAGCTGCACGCGATCGTTAACGCCCAAGATTTCGATAAAATCTTCAATCATTGCTGCTGCGATAGCGCCGCCTTCGTTGCGCAAGATTTCAATTACATCGGTTAAGTAAAGCTCGCCCTGTGAATTATCGTTGGTGAGTTTTCCGATTGCGCCAGATAGCTTCTTGGCATCAAATGCGTAAACCCCTGAATTAACTTCATAAATCGCTTTAACAAAATCATCAGCATCGCGTTCTTCAACGATGCGAAGTAGTGAGCCATCATCGCCGCGAACAATTCGTCCGTAACCAGTTGGATCAGGATGTTCGGCGGTTAAAACCGAAGCGGTAAACCCACCGGCATGGTGAGCATCGAGAAGTTGTTGCAGGGATTGGCCAGTGAGCATCGGCGTATCGCCAGCCAAAAT
>JAHECV010000053.1 GCA_024641555.1 Candidatus Planktophila sp. | reverse complement strand
TGCATCATTCCAACCCGAGAAGGCGAGAACCATAATCGGTGAACGAAGCGCAGGTATCTTATGAATCTCCACATCGACCACCTTACGGTAACCTCTGGCAAGTGACGAGCCCTATTCGCAAGCGACCCGCAGGCGCACTGCGCCAAGCCTTGGCGATGCGGACGGTAATTGCCGATGGAGCGATGGGGACGATGCTCCAAGCCGCCGATCCAACTCTCGAAGATTTTCAAGGGCATGAAGGTTGTAATGAAATTCTCAATGTTTCACGTCCCGATATCGTGCGCGGCGTTCATGATAAATATTTGGATGCTGGTGTAGACGCGATCGAAACCAACACCTTTGGAGCTAACTGGGCCAATCTCGCCGAATACGGAATCGAAGATCGAATCTACGAACTTGCCTTTGCCGGTGCCAAGATTGCGCGGGAGGCCGCAGATGCTGCAAGTACCGATGATAGACCGCGATTCGTATTAGGTTCACTTGGCCCGGGAACAAAGCTACCTTCGCTAGGACACACGACATATCAAAAATTGAAGGAAGCTTATTACACCGCGGCGAAGGGTTTACTAGACGCTAGATCAGATGCACTTTTGGTGGAAACCACCCAAGATCTCTTGCAGGCAAAGGCTGCCGTAAATGGATGTCGCCAAGCAATCGCCGAAGTAGATTTTGACGTCCTGTTAATTGCGCAAGTTACCGTTGAAACAACCGGAACAATGTTGTTAGGTTCGGAAATTGGCGCCGCACTGAATGCACTTGAACCGCTAGAGATTGATTTGATCGGTCTCAACTGTGCAACAGGACCGGCAGAAATGTCAGAACATCTGCGCTATCTCTCCAAATTCGCTAACTGTGCAATTTCGGTTATGCCCAATGCCGGTCTTCCAATTCTCGGGGCAAATGGTGCAGAGTATCCACTAGGACCTAAGGAACTTGCAGATGCGCTGGAAACATTTGTCGGAGATTATGGCATCGGACTAATCGGTGGCTGTTGCGGTACAACTCCGGAACATTTAGCGGCGGTAGTTGCAAAGATGGCGGGTAAACCATATAAAGATCGCGGCGCCGCGCTAGATCCGGGGGCTTCATCGCTTTATCAGTATGTCCCATTCCGCCAAGACAATACATATTTGGCTATCGGCGAGAAGACCAACGCAAATGGTTCACGAGCCTTTAGAGATGCGCTCGTTGCAGAAGATTGGGAGAAGTGCGTTGAGATCGCGCGCGATCAGATTCGCGATGGCGCCCACATGCTCGATCTTTCTGTCGATTATGTAGGTCGCGATGGCGCGAAAGATATGTATGAAATCGCTTCACGTTTTGCGACAGCATCTACTCTTCCTATAGTTCTTGATTCAACTGAACCAAGCGTTTTAAAGGCCGGACTTGAGGCACTTGGTGGACGAAGCGTAATTAACTCGGTGAATTATGAAGATGGAGATGGCCCAACTTCGCGCTTTGCAAGGATCATGCCATTGGTAAAAGAACATGGTGCGGCGGTGGTTGCTCTTACTATCGATGAGGAAGGTCAGGCGCGCACCGCGGATTGGAAGTTGCGAGTAGCTCGTAGATTAATTGCAGATTTAACCGGCAATTGGCAGATGAAGACGGGCGACATTCTAATTGACTGCCTTACCTTTCCAATAGCAACCGGCCAAGAAGAAACTCGTCGCGACGGAATCGAAACCATCGAAGCTATTCGCACTTTAAAGCTTGAATATCCCGAGGTTCAAACCACGCTGGGTGTTTCAAATGTTTCTTTCGGTCTAAATCCCGCGGCGCGTGTAGTACTTAACTCGGTTTTCCTCCACGAATGTGTTTCCGCTGGCTTAGATTCTGCAATTGTTCACCCGTCAAAAATTACCCCGCTAGCTCGTATCGAAGAACGACACAAAGAGGTCGCCCTCGATTTGATCTACGATCGTCGAAGATATGACGGTGAGACTTGTATCTACGATCCACTGACCGAATTTCTTCAATTATTTGAAGGGGTAGAACTTGCTGCATCGCGCAATGTACGAGCCTCTGAATTGGCTGCGCTACCTTTAACAGAACGTCTGCAGCGCCGAATCATTGATGGCGAAAAAGTTGGACTAAATGACGACTTAGAGACTGCTATGCAAGATGGCATTAAACCGTTGGCCATTATCAACGACTATCTTCTAGAAGGTATGAAGGTAGTCGGCGAACTCTTTGGCAAGGGTGAAATGCAATTGCCATTCGTTCTACAAAGTGCCGAGGTTATGAAGACTGCTGTGGCCTATCTCGAACCACATATGGAGAAGAGTGATGACGAAGGCCGCGGCACCATGTTGCTGGCAACCGTTAAAGGGGATGTGCACGATATCGGTAAGAACCTGGTCGATATTATTCTTAGCAACAACGGCTATACCGTAGTAAATATTGGTATCAAACAGACTATTAACCAGATTATCGATGCTGCACAAGAGTCCAACGCCGATGCAATTGGTATGAGCGGTTTGTTAGTTAAATCAACGGTAATCATGAAAGAAAATCTTGAAGAGCTTACCAACCGCGGTCTGGCAGAAAAATGGCCGGTCGTTCTCGGTGGAGCGGCGCTTACTCGCGCCTTTGTCGAACAAGATTTGGCAGCAATGTTTCCTGGAGAAGTCCGCTACGCCCGCGATGCTTTCGAAGGCCTGCGTTTAATGGATTCCATTATGGCGGTTAAGCGCGGCGTACCAGGAGCAGAACTCCCAGCTTTGCGCGAAAGAAAGGTGCCGCTTCGTCCCAAGAAAGATGAAGATCGCGTCATAGATACAAAACGCAGTGATGTGGCGGTGGATATTGATATTCCATCTGCTCCATTCTTTGGATCTCGAATAATTAAGGGTGTTCCGTTGGCCGATTATGTTGGGATGCTCGATGAACGAGCGTTGTTCGTCGGGCAATGGGGTTTAAAGGGCGCACGCGGTGAATACGAATCAATGGTTGAGAGCGAAGGTCGTCCACGTCTGCGCGCGCTGTTAAACCAAGTGCAATCCAAGGGCTGGTTAAACGCTGCAGTTGTCTACGGTTATTTCCCCTGCGTAAGTGATGGAAACGATTTGGTTATCTTGCATCATGAAGGTCCTGACAAGGGAAAGGAACGCACGCGATTCTCGTTTCCGCGCCAATCACGTGATCGCCGACTTTGTCTAAGTGATTTCTTTGCTGCTAAAGATTCCGGTAAGACTGATGTCGTCGCATTCCATGTTGTAACAATGGGCAGTGAGATCAGCAAGGCTGCTAGCGAACTTTTCGCGGCAAATAATTATCGTGAATATCTGGAACTGCATGGTCTTTCGGTGCAACTGACCGAAGCCTTAGCTGAGCATTGGCACGCTCGAGTTCGTGAAGAATTTAGTGTTCGCGGTGACGACGCTCCCGATCTGCAAGGAATTCTCGATCAGGGTTATCGGGGTTCACGATATTCATTCGGATATCCGGCATGTCCAGATATTGAGCAGCAGGTTCAACTTTGTGAACTTCTTGAGCCGGGTCGAATTGGAGTTGAACTCTCCGAAGAGTTCCAGTTACATCCGGAGCAAAGTACTTCGGCGATTATCGTTCATCATCCCGAAGCGAAATACTTCAACGCAAATTGATCTTCCAGGCTGTCTTCTTTGACATGGATGGGCTCTTTCTAGACTCAGAGCCGCAATGGCACGAAGCCGAAATGCAGATGATGAAAGAAAATGGCTACGACTGGCAGCCCGAAGATCAACTGCATTGCCTGGGCGGTCCTTTAAGTCGGGTCGCCGAATATATGTCCGAATGTTTAAAAGGAGGCAAGACCGCGAAAGAGTTGGAAGCGATGATCATTGCTGAGATGACGCAGCGACTTTCTAAAGCGGTTCCTCTAATGCCAGGTGCGCTCAATTTTTCAAAAATGGTGAGTGAAAAAGGAGTTCGCCAAGGTTTGGTATCAGCTAGTCCGCGCCCAATCGTTGATGGAGTGCTATCGGGAATGAATGAAAAATACTTTGATGTTTCGGTTGCTGCCGGAGATATCGAACGAACTAAGCCCTTCCCGGATCCTTATCTTCATGCCGCAAAATTACTCGATGTTGATGTTTCAGAGTGCATTATCTTCGAAGACTCTCCTACGGGGGTAACAGCGGCAGTCGCCAGCGGTGCCTTTGTTGTGGCAATTCCTCACTATGTGAAAATTGAAGAGTCACCACGCTTAAAAGTTATCGCAAGCTTTGCTGATATAGATTTAACTAATCTGGAAAGTTGGTTCGAAATTAACCAACGTGAGCTGGGCAGATAGTCTTAAAGAAGCACCAATCGCAGAGTTTGGTAGGTCTTGGTCTAAATTCATCTCTTTC
>JAHECV010000118.1 GCA_024641555.1 Candidatus Planktophila sp. | reverse complement strand
CGGGTGCTGCAGCGCTAATTGGCAATCAATGCAAAGGCTGTCACTTAACTTTGAATACCATCGAACTACAGCGCATTGCCGGGTTACCTGAAGATGAACTCGTGCGCTGTGAAGAGTGTCGGTGCATATTGGTGCGTGGACTTTAAGTGGCCCGCAACTTTAAGTTAACCGCAGACGGTGGCTCTCGCGGCAACCCTGGCCCGGCAGGTTACGGTGCCGTAGTAACTGAAAATGGCAAGATCGTTGCAGAATTATTCGATGTAATCGGGATAGCAACCAACAACGTGGCCGAGTACAACGGATTGCTCGCCGGGCTCACCCACATACATCAATTAGATTCAGCAGCCACGGTTGAAGTCGCTATGGATTCCAAATTAGTTGTTGAACAAATGTCAGGACGTTGGCAGATTAAACATGTTGATATGCGAGATCTAGCCAAGCAATGCCGTTCTGCTCACGATCCTTCGCTAGTTAAATATTCTTGGATCCCACGCGATGAGAATTCGCACGCTGATCGTTTAGCCAATAAGGCCTTGGATGGTGGCGCAGTTCATCAGGTGCAACCGCAGGTTCAACAGAATTATCTATCTGAGCGCTTACGTAGCGATGAAGTTCCAACGATGCTCTACTTAATTCGCCATGGCGAAACAGTTCTAACTCCGATGCGCAAGTTCTCTGGAACCGGAGAGTTAAACCCAGAGTTAACCGAAAAGGGGTTATCTCAAGCCGCCGCGGTTGCAAAAGAGATTGCCAAATTGAAGCCAGAAGTTTTGATTGCATCACCACTAATGCGCACAACGCAAACAGCGCAGGCTATTTCCGAAGCCACCGGGCTAGAAATTAAATTTGATGAGATTTGGTTCGAGCTATCGTTCGGTGATTGGGATGGTCTCTCATTTGAAGAAGTTAAAGAGAAATTTCCTGATCAATATCAAGCTTGGTTAAATTCTTCTTCTTACGCCCCTGCTGGTGGCGAGTCCTATGATCAAGCAGGGATTCGAGTTGAAGCAGCTCTCGAGAAGATCGCAGCTGAATACCCAAGTCAACGAGTCGTCGTAGTCACCCACAATGGAGTAATTAAGTTGGCGGCCCAAATAGTTACTGGTGCACCAACTGAAGCAGTTTTTCACTTAGATGCATCACCATGTTCCATCACATCAATCTCCATTTGGCCTTCAGATGGCCTGCGCGCGTTGCGCAGCCTTAACGAGACTGGACATTTTCGCCCATGATTTCTACATCTGAGTGGATGTTTACTATCGCTTTTCTTGCGGCAGTAATTGTCTTTGATTTATCGCTAGCCATCATCCGACGCAATAAAGCAACCTCTTTTGCGGAAGCGCTTTCATGGACTGCGATATATATCGGAGCGGCAATTGGATTTGGTTTCTTTATGCCGCATTGGACTAGCGGCGAACTTCAAAAAGAGTTTTTTGCAGGCTGGTTAACTGAGTATGCACTTTCAGTCGATAATATCTTTGTATTTATTATTCTGCTTTCGAGTCTAAAAGTTAAGAAAGAATCTCAACAACTAGTTCTTTTGCTCGGGATTCTTTTAACAATCGCAATCCGCGGTGCTTTGATTCCAATTGGGGCCTCTCTCGTCTCGCATTTCTCAAGCGTCTTCTACCTCTTCGGCGCATTCTTGATTTACACCGCCTGGAAGTTGACTAAAGAAGATGGTGAAGAAGAATTTGAAGAAGGAAAGGTTGTGGCTGCGCTTAAAAAGCGGGGACTTAGCACCTTTACCATTGCACTTATTGCTCTTGGAGTTACAAATCTGGTTTTCTCGCTCGATTCGATTCCGGCTATCTTCGGGCTAACCCATAGCGCATACATTGTTACAACCGCCAATATTTTCGCTCTGATGGGGTTACGCCAGTTGTATTTTCTTCTTGAGGGGTTGCTCACTCGTCTGATTTATCTTTCTAAAGGGCTCTCATTTATCTTGGCCTTTATCGGAGTCAAAATGATTCTTGAAGCGTTACATGGAAGCGGATTTGAAGTCCCAGAAGTTTCTCTTGAAATTAGTCTCGGCGTGATTATCTTGACTCTGATAATCACTGCAGCCGCAAGCCTTTACTCGACACGCAAAAAAATCGAACTACCCGAGTAGTTCTCCGCCAGCGACAACGCCTTCACGTTCAGCAATCTTCTTCGCGATCTTCTGCGCAAGAACCAGATCTTCCAACCCTTCGGCGATCGGATCGCTTAACTCTCTTCCGGATATGACTAGCTGATGGAAAGCCTCTAGTTCGCTTTCAAATGAGGGTTTGTAAGATTCAAATTTGTTGGATTGATGATCTATACCTTTTCGGTAGGTAGAGATTAGTTGAGTTGGTACATGGAGAATGTAAGGACTTGGGAAAATAATGTGATGTCCTTCCTCACCATTTACCCAACGAATCTCCTCTTGATACATTGGGTACTGATCAAGGTAGAACCAACGAATCGAGACTCTTACTCCATCCGATGTTCTTCCGAAGATAATGATCGAATCACTATTTGAGCCTTCGGGCCAGCGGTCTACGTAGTCCACTTCGCTGATATGTATATCGAGCGCACGTAGAACTGAAAACTCATGTATCACGCTACCTAAGACCATCTCAGAGTAGAGATTTCCAAAAGATTCGGCACCTGCTTTTCCGAGCGCTTCTACTTGTACTGAATTACGCGACTTGTTAAAGAATTCGATCAAATCTGCGGAAGGCTTTGGCATATTGAGTGATTCGTCAGAAGTAACAAGTTGGCTATCTCCACTGGGATGTAAAACCAACACATCGACCGTACGCGGACGTGACTTGATGGCTTTTCGAGCTTCAATTACAGCGGCATCAAAAGTTTTCATATACCCGATCATAAGTTTGGCGCCAGATTCAGATCTCGCCTTTTCTATTGCATGCATTTCAGCGCGCGAGTATGCGAGTGGTTTTTCACAGAAGACAGTTTTGCCAGCGCGAAGTGCCATCTCGACAACGTCGGCATGAGAGCCAGAATTCAAAATCAATACCGCATCAATCTCTTTTTTATCGACCATCGCGCTCGGATTATCGAAGCAGTCTCTCTTTGCAATCCCAAATCTTTCAGCTAGCGCGTGCGCTGCGCTGATATTCAGATCAGCAAGAGCAATAATTTCGAAGAGATCACTTCTGCGCGTGAGAATTGGTAAGTGAACAGAGGAAGCAACTGAACCGGTTCCAACAATTCCAACCCTAATCGCGCTCATTGCATTCCTATTCCTAGATGTGGCTGATATCGTAGCGAAATAATGCGGATTAGTGATCACACCCCAACGCCAGATGATATTTCTTGGGTCAAGAATGAAGTTATTGAAATCCACGAACGCAATAGACAAAGTGGCCATGCCAATTGGTGTGGACATGACTTTGACTTCACTTGCCCTTCATCTGTTACGTATCCCTTTCAATGGTTCTGGGATTCATGTTTCCACGCTATTGCGTTAAGTCATGTTGATCTACAAAAGGCAGAAGCCGAGCTAAAGAGTTTGCTTAAAAATCAACATTCCGATGGGTTTGTCTCCCACGTAACTTTTTGGCAACGCGATGCTTATGAGGAAATGGTTTCTACATATGCCATCGCCTTCCGTAGCAAGTACCTTTCAGATGAGATGCAACCACCATTGCTTGCTGAGGCGATAAGCGCAGTTGCAAAGCGTGGTCGTGGCGTTGATTTCATCAGAGAAGTACTGCCATCGGCAAAGCGCTTCTACGAATGGCTGCACACCGTGCGTAATCCATTTGGCGATGGGCTGATTCGGGTTGTGCAACCAGATGAAACAGGAATCGATCATTCGCCGGTCTGGGATGAAATCATGAACATTCAGGACGAAGAGCATGACTCTTGGGATCGCGGCTGGCACTCAATTTGCGATCCGTATGACAAGTTTGATCGCGATCCAAAGAAGATGATTGAGTTAAATCACTTTGTGGTTGCTGATGTAATGACAAATACGATTTACATTGAAAACCTGCACACCCTTGCCGATCTTTGTAATCAAGTTGGAGATCAGGCTGGGCATGACGAGTACAAGGCAAGAGCGACTAAGGCGCTAATCTCTCTCGATGAACTGTGTTGGAATGAAGAAGACGGGCTGTATTACGGAGTTAATGGCAAGGAAAATGAACAACTTCGAGTAAATACTTTTATGAGCTTGATGCCACTGCTGCTGCCGGATCTTGAAAAGCGAAAGGCAGATATGTTAATTTCTCGAATTTTAAATCCAGAGGAGTACTGGGCGGAATACCCAATCCCGAGCACCGCGATGAACCACCCAACTTATCGGCCAGATACAGTCGGCGGAAATTTAGTTTGGCGTGGACCAACTTGGATGAATAGCAATTGGTATATCGCACGCGGTCTAGTGCGCCACGGTCGAATAGATTTAGCCCGCC
>JAHECV010000088.1 GCA_024641555.1 Candidatus Planktophila sp. | reverse complement strand
CTCGGATTCATCATCGAGAAGACAATCGGTTTCCGTGTAAAGAAAGATGCAGAAGTTGAAGGCATCGACCTCAGCGAACACGCTGAAACAGCTTATGAAATGACAAGCTCATCACGAGGAGGTTCTTTGCTATGAAGTTAATTACCGCAATTCTTAAACCATTTAAGTTAGATGAAGTTAAAGATGCTCTACAAGCTGCAGGTGTAACGGGAATGACCGTCTCTGAAGCCAGTGGCTTTGGACGTCAACGTGGCCACACCGAGGTTTACCGGGGCGCTGAATACACAGTCGATCTAGTACCAAAGGTTCGCCTTGAGGTATTGGTAGATGACAACGATGCAGCAACAATTGTTGATGTAATCGTAAAGGCGGCATCAACGGGATCTATCGGCGATGGAAAAGTCTGGACAACGCCAGTTGATTCAATCGTTCGAGTACGTACCGGCGAACGCGGTACGGATGCGATCTAAGAGGTAAGGCAGGTAAGTAAGATAGTTACATGGGTACACGTGAGCGAAGAGAGAGATCGAACGAGAGCGATCGCTTTGTAAGTTCACTTTTTAACCAGGTACCAAATGTAATAAGTGGGGTAGCACTCGCCGCGGTCGGAGGTTACGGCCGCGGCGAGTTATCTCCTGGTTCTGATCTCGATATTCTCTTTCTGCATAATGGGAGAATCGAAGAGAAAGCCCTTGCAGAGTTGGTTAATAAGATTCTCTACCCGCTCTGGGATAAATCTTTTAAGGTCGATCACTCAGTTCGAACTAGATCTGAAACTCGCGAAAGCGCTGCTACCGATTTAAAAGTTGCTTTAGGACTGCTCGATATTCGACTTATCTGTGGAGACCCTGATTTAGTGGCGGCAGTTCAACATGATGCGATCGATGACTGGCGCAGTAATTCTCGTGAGCGGCTGGCTGAATTACGTAAATCGCTAACCGAAAGACACCAGCGCGCCGGCGATCTTGCCTATTTGCTCGAACCAGATTTAAAGGAAGCGCGCGGCGGGCTTAGAGATATAACTGCCCTTCGCGCAATCGCACTTTCAGGCGCAGTAGCCGTCTCTCTGGAGCACATCAGCAGCGCTGAATCAGTTTTAAATAACGCCCGCGAAGCTTTACACACGGTAACTGGGAGAGATAAAGATCGCCTGCTATTTCAAGAGCAAGATAAAGTCTCTGAACTTTTGAAATACG
Organism: Candidatus Planktophila sp.; assembly: GCA_024641555.1. The sequence continues at coordinate 3,369 of JAHECV010000088.1, read as the reverse complement.
CTGATGCCGATGCGCTCATGAGTGAGATTGCACAAGCAGCTCGATCGGTTGATTACCTTCTTGAATCTACTTGGCACCGCTTCGATCATCGCGGTAAAGATGGTTTAGGACGTTTCTTACGGAAACCGCGGACAACTCAAATTGCCCAAGGGATTTCGATCGCCCATCAAGAAGTATTTATCGATGAAGGATTTGAAAGCGATCCGGTAATTGGATTACGTGCGGCGGCAATTGCAGCGCAAGCAGGTCTTCCAATCTCGCCAGCGACTTTGCAATCTCTGGCTATTGCATCGAAAAATGGTCTTTCAAAATTATCAAACCCTTGGCCACGCTCAGCCCGTGAAAATCTCATCGCCTTAATTGGAGCCGGAGCTCCGATGGTGCGAATTTGGGAAGGGTTGGATCAAGAGGAAATTCTCTTCGACTGGTTGCCTGAATGGCGCGCGGTACGTTCGCTGCCGCAACGAAATGCGCTGCATCGCCATACCGTTGACCGGCATATGGTTGAGACGGCGGTTTTCGCCGCCGCGCTAACTAGAAATGTGCACCGCCCAGATTTACTTCTCTTCGCGGCGCTTTTCCACGATATTGGAAAAGGGACCCAAGAAGATCACAGCGATCGCGGTGAAAAACTAATAGAACCTTTAGCGCGTCGCATCGGATTCGATGAGAGCGATATTGCGACTCTGAAATTGTTGGTCAAACACCATCTTCTTCTGAGTGCGACGGCTACTCGCCGAGATCTCGATGATCCCGCAACTATTGCTAGCGTCACTGCAGTTATTCCTGATTTACAAACTCTCGAACTTTTGCATGCCCTGAGTATTGCCGATGGTCAGGCAACTGGTCGCGCCGCTTGGAGTGACTGGAAGGAAAGTTTATTAAGTGAACTAGTTGGCCGCGTTACCTCTGCTTTGAGTGACAACACGATCGCTCGCCAACCAGAGTTCACCGAAGAGCAGAGGGTTTTGGCGGAGTCCGGAGAACTTCAAGTCAAAATTCAACTTCGCGATCCAGACTTTGCGATCGAAATCGTTGCTCCTGATAAGACTGGGCTTCTCTCAATCGTTGCTGGTGTATTAAACCTAGCAAGGTTTGATGTGCGCTCGGCGCGAACGCAAACTATCGGCAAGAGCGCAGTGATGAAATGGATTGTGACACCAAATCAATTTGCACCCTCGATTGATGAAGAGACAATAAAAGTAGCGATTGCAGATGCCTTAGTCGATGCCTCAGATTTAACTGAAAGAGTTATGCGACGTATTGCAGATTACGCAAATATTCCTTCGATTCCGGTACCGCTGCCAATCGTTGAAACTTTTATGGATGCGGCAACTGATGCAACAATCATTGAAGTACGTAGCCATGACCGTCCAGCGCTTTTATTTGGAATTGGTGATGTAATTACTAAGGCGCAGGTTGATATTCGTTCGGCAATTGTTACCACTTTGGGAGCGGAAGCGATCGACACCCTCTACGTAACTGAAATTGGTGGGGGAGCGCTCTCACCTGAGCGAGCCGAAGATGTTGCCAATCGCCTGGCCAGCGCACTTCTGTAATTGACCTTTCAAGTACTATTGCCACCTTATGTTTGACAATCTCTCCTCCAAATTCTCGAACGCCTTCTCGTCCCTGCGTTCGCGAGGAAAGATTTCAGCATCCGATATCGAAAATACTTGTTCAGAAGTTCGTACCGCCCTGCTTGAGTCTGATGTAGCGCTTGCAGTAGTCGAAAGTTTTATTGAAAGAATTCGAACCAAGTCGTTGGAAGCACTTCCCACTCTGCAATCTGGAACAAATCAAGCGCAGGCGATCTTTGAAATCGTTAATACAGAGTTGGTCGAAATTCTTGGTGGTTCCGCCCGCCGAGTTCGCTTTGCTAAGACCGCTCCAACGGTGATTATGTTGGCTGGGCTACAAGGCGCAGGTAAAACTACATTGGCTGGAAAGCTTGCCAAGTTCTATGCAGATCAAGGAAATACACCGTTGCTTGTTGCATCAGATTTACAACGTCCCAACGCGGTTAATCAATTGCAGGTTGCTGGAGAAAGCGTTGGCGTTCCAGTATTTGCACCCGAACCAGGTAATGGCATTGGTAATCCGGTACAGGTTGCAGAACAAGGTATCGCTCACGCCAAATCAAAGTTGTACAACATGGTAATCGTAGATACCGCGGGTCGACTAGGTGTAGATCAAGATTTGATGCGCGAAGCAATCGCTATTCGCGACGCTGTTGCTCCAGATGAGATTCTTTTTGTTGTTGATGCCATGATCGGACAAGATGCCGTTCGCACAGCGCAAGCGTTTCAAGATGGAGTCGGTTTCGATGGCGTTGTCCTCACCAAACTAGATGGTGATGCGCGCGGTGGAGCTGCGCTTTCTATAACTCAATTAACTGGTAAGCCCATTATGTTTTCATCTAACGGTGAAAAACTTACCGACTTTGATATTTTCTATCCCGAGCGCATGGCTTCGCGCATTTTGGGTCTGGGCGATGTCGCAACGCTGGCCGAACAAGCTAAGAGGGCTTTCGATGGTGAAACTTCGGCTCGCCTTGAAGAAAAATTTGCGCGCGGCGATGACTTTACCCTCGAAGATTTTCTTGAGCAGTTAGAGGCGATGTCGAAGATGGGATCAATGTCGAAGCTGCTCGGAATGTTGCCTGGCGCTGGCGCAATGAAGAAACAGATTGAAAACTTTGACGAGTCCGAGATAGTCCGCACCAAATCAATCGTTCAATCAATGACCCCATCTGAACGTCGCGATCCGAAAGTTCTAAATGGTTCGCGTCGGGCGCGAATAGCCCTAGGAGCCGGGCGAAAAGTTCAAGATGTAAATGCTTTAGTAGATAAATTCTCTGCAGCCCAGAAAATGATGAAGCAGATGCGTAGCGGGAAAGGCTTGCCACCTGGAATGGGTATGCCACCTGGTATGTCTATCCCGGGGGGAGCGCTTCCTCCCGTTCAAAAGAGTGGTCAGCAACCGGCTAAGAAGAAGTCGAAATCTGGAAATCCCGCCAAACGCGCTGCGCAGGAGAAGGCTTAGCCGCTGCGGCGATTACGCTCGGATTTCGCTTCTTCACGCGTAGATGGCAAGATTAGCCTCCTGTTGAGGGGCCCTCTACCCCCACAACATCCATATCCACAGTTGTATCTATTTCATGCGCACCCCGCTGCATTGCTAAAGATGCGACACACTTTTTAGGAGCACTACTTCTTTGTCTACAAAAATTCGCTTAATGCGCATGGGAAAGATCCGCACACCATTTTTCCGCATCGTTGTTACAGATTCACGTAAAGCACGTAACGGACTTTCAATTGAAGAAATTGGTCGTTACGTTCCAGGTCAAGAGCCATCAATCATGGAAGT
>JAHECV010000064.1 GCA_024641555.1 Candidatus Planktophila sp. | reverse complement strand
CGGTGCTCTACCAATTGAGCTAGGTCCCCGTATTAGAACGGGTGGGCCCAGGTGGACTTGAACCACCGACCTCTTCCTTATCAGGGAAGCGCTCTAACCAGGCTGAGCTATGGGCCCGCAAGAAAGATTGCTCTTTAATGCAGAAGCGCTAGGTTACTTGAACTTCTTCAAGAGACCAAAACGCACGCCTTAGCGCAGAAGGCGAAAGCGTAGCGTTATTTCGCTGAAATCTCATCTTCCTGGTTCTGTGTAACAGAGACCAGAGAGACGCCTTCGTCGAGGTTGACCAGGCGAACACCCATTGAATCGCGGCCGGTCTGGCGGACTTCGGCAGCTGGGGTGCGCATAACGGTGCCGGCAGATGTGATCGCCAAGATTTCATCGGTGTCAGCAAGTACAAGTGCACTGACTAGTGAACCGCGTGAATTTTCGTCGATCTTGGCAGCTTTGATGCCGATGCCACCGCGGCCTTGTAAACGATATTCATCGAGTGGGGTTTTCTTTCCGTAACCACCATCGGTTGCAGTAAAGACAAATGACGTTGCAGTCTGCGAATCGATGCGCGCCATTGTTAGAAGTTCATCATCGGCGCGGAACTTCATCCCAATAACACCGCTAGTTGAACGTCCCATTGGACGAAGTGATTCTTCATCTGCCGCAAAACGAAGTGACATCGCTTTTTTAGATACTAGAAGGAGTTCGTCGCCTTTATTGATTAGGGCTGCAGAAACAACTTCATCGCCTGGTTTGAGTGAGATTGCAATCAGGCCACCGGTGCGAGGTGAATCGTATTCGGTAAGTGGCGTCTTCTTAACTAAACCCGATTTGGTTGCAAGAACCAGATAAGGGGATGCGTTGTAATCCTTAAAGGACAAGACTTGCGCGATTAATTCGTCTGGTTTAAATGCCATCAAGTTTGCAACGTGTTGGCCACGCGCATCACGACCTGCATCTGGAAGTTCGTGAACCTTTGCGCGATAAACACGGCCTTGGTTGGTGAAGAACAATAACCAGTCGTGTGTACTGGCCACAAAGAAGTGATCGACAACATCATCTTGTTTTAGCGCTGCACCTTTAACACCGCGTCCACCACGGCGTTGAGATTTATAAAGATCGGCGTTGGTGCGCTTGGCATAACCACCGCGAGTAATGGTTACAACTACATCTTGGTCTGGAATTAAATCTTCGGCAGAGAAGTCACCTTCGCTGGCAACAATCTGGGTGCGGCGTTCGTCACCGTATTTTGCAGTGAGGTCGGTGAGTTCGGAAACGATTATTTGGCGCTGTTTTGCTTCGCTGGCCAAGATCTCGTTAAGTTCTACGATGTCAGCCATAAGTCCGTTGTATTCGTCGTTAATCTTCTGGCGTTCCAGGGCTGCAATACGGCGCAGTTGCATATCAAGGATTGCATTTGCTTGAACTTCATCAACATCCAGTAACTTCATCAAACCAGTGCGTGCTTCTTCAGGTGTTGTTGAAGCGCGGATCAAAGCGATAACTGCATCGAGGGCGTCGAGTGCTTTGAGATAGCCCTGCAAGATGTGGGCGCGCTTCTCTTTTTCTGCTAAACGATATTTGGTGCGCCGAATAATTACTTCAACTTGATGTTGGATGTAGTACTTGATGAACTCGTCTAAACGCAAAGTGCGTGGCACGCCATCTACTAGCGCCAACATATTTGCGCCGAAGGTATCTTGTAATTGAGTCTGTTTGTAAAGGTTATTTAAAACAACCTTTGGAATTGCAGAAGATTGAAGAACAATTACCAGACGTTGTCCTAGACGTTCATTGCCTTCATCGCGGACATCGGCGATGCCTTTAATTTTGCCATCTTTAACCAGCTCAGCGATCTTAAGTGCAAGGTTGTCGGGGTTTACTTGGTAAGGAAGTTCAGAAACTACAAGACAGGTGCGCTTGTTGATTTCTTCCACCTGCACAACTGCGCGCATAGTGATTGAGCCGCGACCTGTGCGATAAGCCTCTTCGATGCCAGTACGTCCAACAATTAAAGCCTTGGTTGGAAAATCTGGACCTTTTACAATTTTAAGTAATTCAGTTAACAAATCTTCAGGTTTGATATCGGGATTTTTTAGCGCGTAAATAACGCCTTCGGTGATTTCGCGTAAGTTATGCGGCGGAATATTTGTCGCCATACCAACTGCGATACCGGCAGAACCATTTACAAGCAGGTTTGGAAAACGACTTGGTAGAACATCTGGTTCTTGTGAACGGCCGTCGTAGTTTGGTGAGAAGTTAACGGTGTCTTCATCGATATCGCGCATCATCTCCATCGCGATAGGCGATAGGCGAGCTTCGGTATAGCGCATAGCTGCCGCTGGATCGTTGCCGGGAGAACCGAAGTTTCCGTTGCCATCGACCAATGGATAACGAAGCGACCAGTGTTGGGCTAAGCGAACCACGGTGTCATAAATCGCGGTGTCACCGTGTGGGTGGTAATTACCCATGACATCACCGACGATACGTGAAGATTTGTAGTAGCCCTTATCTGGACGATAGCCAGCGTCGTACATCGCATAAAGCACACGGCGATGAACAGGTTTTAAACCATCGCGAACATCTGGCAAGGCGCGACCAACAATGACCGACATTGCATAGTCGAGATAAGAACGAGCCATCTCGACTTGTAGGTCAACAGTTTCAACGCGATCGAAATCATCGCCGGGGTTAACCATTCCGGTTCTATCGACTGGGTTTACCTCTTTTGGTTTTTTTTCATCAGCCATTTAAATATCCAAGAATCTAACGTCTTTAGCGTTGCGTTGAATAAATGCGCGGCGTTGTTCAACGTCTTCACCCATAAGCACAGAGAAGAGATCATCTGCTGCAGATGCATCTTCAAGAGTTACTTGAATTAGCACACGGTGTTCTGGGTCCATTGTTGTATCCCAAAGTTCTTTCGCTGGCATTTCACCAAGGCCTTTAAAGCGTTGGATACCGTCATCTTTTGGTAGACGTTTTCCGGCTTCTAAGCCAATCTTGATCATGCCATCGCGTTCGCGGTCGGAGAATGCGTATTCGACCTCATCTTTACCACCCCATTTGATTTTATAAAGAGGTGGTTGGGCGAGATAAACAAAACCTTTTTCAATCAATGGACGCATAAAGCGGAATAACAAAGTTAGAAGCAGGGTGCGGATATGTTGTCCGTCGACATCAGCATCAGCCATCAAAATTATCTTGTGATAGCGGAGTTTTTCAATATCGAAGTCTTCGTGAACCCCGGTACCGAGTGCGGTGATTAGCGCTTGTACTTCGTTGTTTTGTAAGACGCGGTCGATACGGGCTTTTTCAACGTTAAGAATTTTTCCGCGGATTGGAAGAACTGCTTGGTTGCGCGAATCGCGCCCACCTTTGGTAGAGCCGCCTGCGGAGTCACCTTCGACGATGTATAGCTCGCACTTTGAAGGATCGGTCCATTGGCAATCTGCGAGCTTGCCGGGCATGCCACGGCCTTCGAGTAAACCTTTGCGGTTACGCGATAAATCGCGGGCTTTACGCGCAGCAACACGAGCGGCTGCCGCATCAATGCTCTTGCGCACAATGTCTTTACCTTCTTGGGGATTTTGTTCAAACCATTGTGTTAAAAATTCGTTAACCGCTTTTTGGGTAAATGATTTTGCTTCGGTGTTACCGAGTTTGGTCTTTGTTTGGCCTTCAAATTGTGGTTCACCAAGTTTGATAGAAACAATCGCAGTTAAACCTTCGCGTACATCATCGCCAGTTAAACGATCTTCTTTCTTGCGGATAAATCCTGCTTCTTCACCGAATTTATTTACGACAGATGTAAGTGCGGTACGGAAACCTTCTTCGTGGGTTCCGCCTTCGTGGGTATGAATGGTGTTAGCAAAGGTGTAAACAGATTCGGAGAATCCTGCGTTCCATTGCATGGCAATTTCTAGTGAAAGTTTCGCTTTTTTATCTTCGGCTTCGAAGAAGATAATTGATTTATGGGTTTCGCCTCGAGTTGAATTTAAATGCTTTACAAAATCAGCAATTCCACCGTCGTATTTGTAATTAACATGCAGCGGTTCGCCTTTTTCGTCGACGTGGCCAGGGCGCATATCGGTAAGCGTTAAACGTAACCCTTTATTTAAGAAGGCCATTTCTCGGAAACGAGTTGAAAGTATTTCGAAAGAGAAATCTGTAGTTTCAAAAATTTCGGCAGATGGCCAGAAGCGAACTGTTGTGCCGGTCTTGGTTGATGCTTCGCCTTTTTTAACCGGCGCGGTTGGAACACCGAGTTTGTAACTTTGCGACCAGAAGAAACCGTCACGTTGTACATCAACTGAGAGATCGGTTGAGAGCGCGTTAACCACTGAAATGCCCACGCCGTGCAGACCGCCAGAAACTGAATAGCCGCCATCTCCGAATTTTCCGCCAGCGTGTAAAACTGTGAGAACAACTTCAAGCGCTGGCTTCTTTTCAACTGGGTGGATATCAACTGGAATTCCGCGACCGTTGTCGACGCATTGCAGTGATCCGTCTTCCATCAAAGTTACATTGATTTCGTTGCAATAACCGGCGAGCGCTTCATCGACAGAGTTATCGACTACTTCGTAGACCAGGTGATGGAGGCCGCGTTCGCCAGTAGAGCCGATATACATTCCGGGGCGCTTGCGAACAGCGTCTAGGCCCTCAAGGACTGTGATCGAGCTGGCGTCGTAGCCGCCGGTCTTTTCGGACACTCAAA
>JAHECV010000063.1 GCA_024641555.1 Candidatus Planktophila sp. | reverse complement strand
GCAAGATCTTCTCTAACCCACAAGTAGCCTTCTATAACTCAATTGCCGTCCTTTCATCACAGGCATACCAAGCCGCGATTAAGGGAGATAAATCAATTGATGCTATTGCCAAGGAAGTAGCAGATAAGGCCTCGAAAATCATCGCTGATAATTCGTGACTCTTAACTAGCTAATCCTTATTCGAGGGACCATGGCATCGAGGAGTGGAGAATTTCACTCCTCGATGCCATGTTTTTAAATTAAAAATCTCCAAGAAGAGAGAGAGTATGAAAAGCGCCTTTAAAAAACGTGAGAGTAGATCCGGATATTTCTTTACGTTGCCTACCCTCTTTATAGTCTTTTCTCTGATTATTTATCCACTTTGCTACGGAATATTTATTAGTACGCAACGTACAAATCTTATTAGTGAATGGAAATTCGTTGGGCTTAGATATTACAAATCTCTGCTTACAGATTCAGATTTTCTTGGTTCAATTAAAATAAGCCTGACTTTTGCCTTCTTTGTCGTTCTTGGAAATTTTATAGTTGGACTGCTCTTGGCAGTAATCCTTAACCAAAACATAAGATTTAATAATGTTTTTAAAGTAATTTTAATGCTCCCTTGGCTGCTTCCAGAAGTTGTTGTGGCGCTAATTTGGAAGTGGTTATTTAACCCAACTTACGGACTTATAAACTTCATCCTAAATAATCTCGGGTTAATTGATTCTGATGTCTCCTGGTTTGATTCGAGCGCATCCGCTATGGCAGGAGTCATATTTATAGCCATCTGGAAGGGCTATCCAATTGTGATGATCATGATGCTCGCGGGAATGAAGAACATTCCAAAAGAGCGCTATGAGGCAGCCGCGATAGACGGCGCCAATCGAATGAAGCAATTTCGACACATTACGCTGCCAGGTCTCAAACCAATTATCGTCGTCACTTGCATTTTGGAAACAGCCTGGTGGTTCAAACATTTCACGATTGTTTGGTTGATGACTAACGGCGGCCCCGCCGGTGCTACACGCGTTGTCTCGATCGACATCTACCAACAAGCTTTTGGCAACTTCGAATTTGGCAAAGCTGCCGCTGAGTCTGTAATCATCCTAATAATTCTTCTATCAACCAGTTACTTCTATTCAAAGGTGCTTCGCGATGAAAACGACTAGTCCTAACCGCCTCGGATTGATGAGTGATGTAAATGTTGCCCGGAAGATTACAAATACCGCCTCTTATGGCGTTCTTATCTTTTTTTCTGCCCTGGTGCTTTTTCCGCTCCTTTGGATCGTTTCCACTTCCCTTAAGAATGAAGAGGATCTATTTGCGCTCCCACTTCAGATCATTCCTGAAAATCCGACCCTTCATGCATTTAAGCAAGTCTGGATTGATCATCCATTTTTAGCCTATTTCCGTAACTCATTTATCGTGGTGAGTATCGCCACCTTCATATCCGTCACATTTTCAGCCTTCGCTGCATATGGAATATCCAGATTCCAATTCCGCGGCAGAGGCGCGTTCATGGCGTTTCTACTAGGGAGCCAGTTATTTCCCTCAATCATGCTGTTAATTCCTTATTACAAGATTTACATGCGCTTCGGATTAATTAACACCCACGCCGCCCTCATCATCACCTATGTTTCTTTCTCAATTCCGTTCTGTACCTGGATGATGCGCGGATACTTCGCCGGGATATCAAAGGACCTTGACCAAGCAGCTCAGATTGATGGTGCGGGTCGATTTAGAGTATTTCGCAGCGTGATTTTGCCACTATCTTGGCCAGGATTAGCCGCGACAACGATCTACTCATTCATTTCAGGATGGAACGAGTACATTTTCGCGTTGGTTCTAACCCAAGAGGAAGAGATGAAAACTGTTCCCGTCGGAATTGGCCAACTCGTAGGTGAATATCGTATTGACTGGGCGCAGTTAATGGCGGCATCCCTTTATGCTCTGATTCCGCTTTCGATCATCTTTATCTTCTTCAACCGCTACTTTGTTAGCGGTTTATCTGCAGGAGCTGTTAAAGAGTAGGAATTACCACTCAGCTAATGATCCGTCGTGGTGAGTCCAATCCGGATTGCGCCAACGGTGTCCATTTTCTGCAGCTTTTCGAACTTCTACCTCGTCAACTTCAATACCTAGACCTGGCTTAGTCATGAGCTCGATATAACCGTTTGGCGCATCGAAGACTGAATAATCAACTAGGTACTTCATAAGTGAGCCATTGTTTCCTTTTCCAAGGCCAAGTACTTGCTCTTGGATTAAGAAGTTAGGAGTAGCAAAGTCAATCTGCAAGCATGCTGCCAGTGCGATTGGTCCTAATGGGCAGTGTGGCGCGATCGCTACATCGTAAGTTTCCGCCATGGATGCAATTCTGCGGCACTCTGAAATGCCACCAGCGTGGCTTAAATCTGGTTGAGCGACTGCAATACCTGAACGAAGTACATCCTTATAATCCTTACGGTCAAAGAGACGCTCTCCAGTTGCGATAGGTGTGGATGTAGACGCAACAATTAAATCGAATTTATCTGTAAATTCTGGCAAAACAGGTTCTTCAATAAACATTAAATTAAGCGGTTCTAAGTAAGGGAATACTCGTCGGGCCATTGCCAAACTAAAGCGGCCATGGAAATCAAGTGCGATATCGATCTTATCTCCGACGTGTTCACGGACTGCGGCAACTCTTGCAACAATATTTTTGAGTTCTTGCGCCGTATCGATATGTTCTAGACCATCCGATGGAGCAAATTTCAACGCCGTTAGCCCTCGCGCAAGTTGCGTATCGGCGTTAGCCAGAATCTCTTTAATGTCATCTGCAACTGGGTTGTGGGTGTATCCATCTTTTCCACCGACCCCACCAACGTGGCCATAAATACGTACACGGTCGCGAACTTGACCGCCTAATAGCTCGTATACAGGGACACCGAGCGCTTTTCCTTTGATATCCCAAAGGGCTTGATCAATACCGGCGATAGCCGAATCCATAATCGCGCCACCACGATAGAAAGACCCCTTCTTCATACGTTGCCAGAGTCTTTCAATTTCAAAAGGATTCTTTCCAATTACATGGTCCATTAGTTCATCGACAGCTGTTGCAACCGTGAGCGCTTTACCCTCAAGGACTGGCTCACCCCAACCGGTAATTCCTTCATCAGTTTCGATTTTCAGGAAAAGCCAACGGTGTGCGACGAAAAATACTTCGAATTTAGTAACCTTCAAGAGATCCCCCAATATTTATCTTGAAGTCTAATCTTGCAAATAACCTTAATCAAGCAAATTGAGAAAGTACTTTTTTCACTTTTGAACAGCGTTCAACGAATTCTTCTTTAGTAACTTTTGGATCATAAAGAGAATTACCAATACCCACTGCCAATGCACCTGATTGAACAAGTTCAACAGTATCTTCTACACCAACACCGCCCACAGGAATCAGATATGCATCATTTGGTGATACTGATTTTAAAGATTTCATAAATGATGCTCCAAGATTTGAGAATGGAAAGAGCTTCATAATTCGCACGCCATGTTTGTACGCTTCAAAAAATTCTGATGGTGTGGCAATGCCAGGAATTGGGATTAATCCAAGTATTTGTGCAGCAGATAAAACTTCCAAATCCAGATTAGGACTGATGCAAATCTCTGACCCGGCTTGCGCAATTGCTTCAACATCCTTGACCGTCAATACCGTGCCAGCACCTACTGTTATCGATGCGGGCAAGTTTTCGCGCAATAACTTTATGCTCGTAAAGGCATCGGGGCTGTTCAAAGGTACTTCTATTACCTTAATTCCAGATTCAATTAGCTGATTCGATATTTCTAGTACATTCTGGGGAGAAACGCCTCGTAGAATTGCAATTAAAGGTGCGCTCTTTAGATTGCTGAATAACTGAACTGATCGATTCATTTATTTTTCTCCACTTCATTAGCCAACTCAGTAAAGTACGCCGTTAAATTCTTGGCATCGCTAATGGTTCCCACAATTCCAAAATGGGCAAGAGCGGCGACATAAATTTGCGCCAGCGCTTCGGATGCAACAATTGTGGCTTCCCCTGAACCGCTCCAAGCCTTACCGGACTTAATTTCAGCCCCCAAAAGCAGCCCTGAGAGATACTCTCGGGAAGCCTCCGAGGATTTACCTTGGAGCCATTTCGCTCTAATCGTAAATAAGTCGTGAGTTAGATCGGAGATATCTGCATCTAGGCCTTCAATAAATTCCTTTGTTGCAGTTATTTTTGTTGAAGATTCAGTCGCCTTTGAGAGAGTGCTGTGATTTCTAAGAAGTTCAAAAAGTTCTCCAGTTAAGTAAGTGTGAAAATCTACGATTTCTTTATTTTGAATCTTTACCCATTTACTATGTGTTCCAGGCAAGATAACTAAACCATCGCCTATCTCTGTAGCTAGTGACTGAGATTCCTCTCCGCGCATTACATCTCCGGATTTGAAAACTCCAGGGACGATATACAAAGCAGGAAAAAAATTTGGTACTTTTATTAGAGACTCGCAGACGCCCTTTAATCCTATTGGTAGATCAGAAAATTTGGTCTCATGTAATCCAATGCTCGATCCAATCATTCCGATCGCAAGAATAAAGTTAAACTGGTTTTCCCAGCAAAGTAGCGTTTCCTTCAAATATTGGGTGTGTGCTCCTGCAGAAAAGTTCTTGACGCCTTTATCTGTTTCGATGAAGTCACAAACTTGATCATGTTCAATCAACCAAGCGCGAAAAGATGAAGTTCCCCAATC
>JAHECV010000051.1 GCA_024641555.1 Candidatus Planktophila sp. | reverse complement strand
GCGCACTTCGTTCTTCAATCGATTTCAGACTTAACCATTCGTTTGGCGCATGTGCTCCGCCTCCGACTGCGCCTAGGCCATCAAGAACTTGGGCTCCTGCGGCAGCGGCAAAGTTTCCATCGCTAGCTCCGCCAACTTCGGCGCAACCAAGGGGCGCCATACCTATCTCCTTCGCAACGCGTTCGATGCGCTCGTAAAGTGATTTGGTTGAAGCCGGCTGAAGCGGCGGACGATTTACCCCGCCAGTTACTTCGATTCGCGCACCATTAAGAGTTGTCGGTAGGGATTTGATCTCTCTATCAACTCTTTCAAGCTCTGCTTGTGAGAATGAGCGAGCATCTATTTCTAGAACTGCTAAATCAGGAACGGTATTTGCACTGTTTCCAGAGCGAAGCAAAGTTGGAACAACCGTTGTTCCCTTAGTTGCATCTTCGAGCGCCGATAACTTAAGAATCAAATGTGCAATTTCAACAGTTGCATTCACGCCTTTTTCAGGTTCGAGTCCGGCATGCGATGCCAGACCGTGCGCACTTATCTTGTACATTGAAGTGCCTTTACGGCCGGTCTTAACTTTTCCATCTAGCGATGCTTCTAAAACTAATACCGCCTGAGATTGCGCAGATAAATCCATAATTAATTGGCGAGAAGCAAAACTTCCGATTTCTTCATCTGTTGTTGCGACAAGAGCAACTCGTGTAGCCGCTTCAGGTAAATCTTTAAGTGCATATAACGCTTGAACGAAACCAGCCTTCATATCGAACACACCAGGCCCGCGAACCACATCGCCATTTACTTCCCATAATGGTGAGTAAGAACCAAGTGGCCAGACGGTATCGAGATGCGCCAAGATTAAGACTTCAGGAGTTGTTGCTCCCCACCAGAAAACTGGACGGCCTTCGATCTCTTTAATTTGTGCGGGAGTTCCGAGAACGCGAGTTGCGATATCGCTAGCTAAACGAACAACGTTGCGGCAGGCCGCAATATCTTCACTCGGTGATTCGCAACGAACCAACGCTTCTATCGCCGCCAACATAGGGTTAAGTCTGCCGTATTGATCGCTATTGGCGCTCGTCATATCGCTGCCACCCCTGTAATACGGGCGATTCGGAAGCTTTGGACTTCACCGGTTGCATGGTCGCGCGCCAAAAGCGAACCCGCAGAAAGTTTGAGCGGATCAATGATGCGATGAGATACCAGACCATTGTTATCGGCATAACCGATGGAAAGCGATGTTGCTGGCTGGTTCTGCAAGTAATCGGTAAGAATATCTAGAGTCTCATTGGCAGTTGTGCGAGGAAGAGATCCGAGCGCATTAGCAGCGATATTTCGCATCGTGCTTTGACGGTGGCTAGATTTTTCACCAGTACGAAGTGCACGTAGCGCTCCTTCGAGTTGAATCTCATCAGGTCGATCGAACTCACCGATGATACGTGGCGGACGTGCCTTTGTTTTTGCCCGTTGAATTCGCGGACCACTTAACAACGCTCCTTGTGCATCTTCTCCCGCGGGAAGGTAACCAAAGCTGCGCAAGATATTCATGGCATCACCTGCATCGTGCTGGCAGATCAAAACTTCTGGTGCGATTTGGCGAAGTGACAAAATATCTAAACGCTTATCATTCATGATCTGCGCAATCAACGCAGCATCTTCACAACGGATAAATGCTGAAGTATTTCCAACTCGTAACTTTCCGTGCTTCTTTGCAACATCTGCAATTAAGTATTCCAACGGCTGTGGCATCGGCGTCTTCGATGTCTTTTTTAAGAAGGCTTTTATTTCATCACCAGTGCGACCATGATCTAAACCGCGACGGATCGTTGCTTCGCTAAAACGATAAACAGTTGCCCCACCTCGGCTTTCAATCTCGGCCAAAATTGCTAACTCTTGGGCAATCTCATGTTCGAGTGGTCCAGGTGCAATCGCAGTGTGGTCACTCTGAATAAGTATGTGATCAACCGGTTTTGGAAGATCTTCATTGATACTTTCGAGATCGCCACCATTTAACAATTCCGTGCCATATTTAGAGATAACTCCTTGGCCAGTAATTCCCAGCCATTCTGCTTCGCGCAAAGTCCATTGGAGATAATCGGTTGGAATTCCATTGCTTCGCTTAGCTGGCATATGCCACTGCGCTAACGCCGTCAGCGAGTTAAATTCAGGTGCCATCGAACTATTTTCAGCGAGTAAGCGGAGAGTGAGTTTGCGAATTGGAGCCGCGGATACACGATCTAGTTCGGGGCCAAGAGGTGCAACGTTCTTACTTTCATCTTTTCCAACCAGACCGCTTAAGCGAGAAGTTATGAGCCAGTGCGACACAAGAGATTGCCATTTCGCGGATGGAGTTTGCATCAACCAGATATCAAATTGCGTTGTCGGAAGGATTCGATCGTCAGCGTCAATCGTGACTAGCCCAGCAAGATAAGCAACTTCAGCGATAAATGCGGCGCACGTTGGTTCAACTCCAAGGTGGTTAGCTAAAACTTTTAAATCACGAACTCCTAGGCCACCCGAACGCAGCGCCTCGGCAGGTTCTTGTGCCCAGAAATTTAGAACTTCTTCGGTCCAGCGTAAGTAAGTTGTGATGTTTGCGATTGCAGCAAGTTGTACGCTCTTTAGATCGCGTTTTTCGCTGACCAACTGTGGCGCTTGTATATGTAATTGCCTATGTAATTTTCCACCGCGCAGGGCAAGCGCAACTTCGCGAACAAATAAAACTGTTTTGGTATTTGCCGCTACTACAAAGTTATTCTCAAGTAACCAAGCGACTCCCGCTCCAGGTTTCTTTACATCTGCAACGGTGCCACGTGGTGGACCCCAAACCATCGCTTCTAGCGCCTTCTGTGCTGCAGGGGGCGCCGCATCAAGTTTCTTTAAATTTAATTTAACAATTGTGCTTGGGCCAAGTCCTTGAATCTCATTACCTAGAACTTCACGCACTGTAGTTGGAAGGTAGAAACCATCTTTACCCTGAAAGATTAGGCCGCGTTCAAGCAGTCCTGGGATAACAAAGAGCGCTGCCTTATCTGTAAGCGCGGCGATGGCCTTTTCAGTAAATGGTTCAGGCGCGATAGCGCAGGCTTCGAGAACTTGATATTGCCAAGCGTTTAAGGCATCAATTGCGCGCGCCAAACTAGGTGCAGATGATGCACGCACGGCCAGTGATGCAACATCGGGAGGCACTGGCGTTACTAAATCCGGACGATGCGAAAAGAGCGAAATTAGGGCAGCGTCATCCAAGGTACGTAAGTAATCTGCAAAGGAGCGCGTTTCCATAACTTGCCTACATTACTGGCTAGTGGTGGCTTAGCGCGAACTGAAGAGTTACTTAGATTTTCTACGCGGGGTTAAGCGAGTTCCTAGCCAGGCGGCGCGAGATACGAGCGGCCCAAGTAATCTATTTACAAAGCGCATCCGACGAAAATCATGAATTGGCCAGTTTTCTTTAAGTGCGCGAATTCGCAGCTTTGCATCTGGGTTAATTGCAGATGGATATCCAACAGTTTGTAAAAGTGGAAGATCGTTGTGGCTATCAGAATAACCAAAGCAATCTTCCAGAATAAATCCACGTTCCGCCGCAATCTCGCGTATCGCCGTGGCCTTTTCTTTTCCGTGCAATAGCGGTCCGTTCATCGCACCGGTGTAGTGGCCATCTACAATTGCGGCTTTACTGCCAAGTGCTCCCGTGAACCCTAAGCGCTCGGCAATTAAAGTTGCCATATCTTCAGGAGCGGCAGTAACCAACCACACTTCGACGCCTTCATTTAAGTGTGCTTGAGCAATATCGATAGTTCCTTCCCAAAGCGAAGGAGATACATATTCATCGTAGATTTCTTGTGCAACTGATCTAATTTCCGAGACATTATGTCCACCAATAAAATCCTGTGCAGATTTTTGAAAACGATTTATCTCATCTTGCTTCTCTGTCCCCGTTAATCTAAATCTCAGATTAGCTAAAACAAATCGCGAAATATCAGCCTTGGTGAAGAATCCACGCTGATACATGCCACGGCCAAGAAAGTAGATAGTTGAGCCGCGAACCAAGGTGTTATCGACGTCGAAGAATGCTGCACGTCGGATTTGGCGGGACATGTCTATACCCTAGCGACTATGGGAGAGATTGCTCGGTTAAGTGCAATTCCCCCTGACGCTTTATGCTTAGCGCTATGAGTACAACAGTTCACGTAGCGCGACATGGCGAAGTCGAAAATCCCCAGAAAATTCTCTATGGCCGCCAACCTGGCTGGAGACTTTCCGCACGTGGCCAAGAAATGGCAAAAGTATTAGGTGAATGGTCGAAGGCGATAAATCTAGGTGCGTTACATGTTTCACCATTGCAACGTGCGCAAGAAACAGCAGCGCCTATTGCTGCGGCTCACGGTATTGAAATTACTACCGATGAACGTTTGATTGAAGCCGGAAACATTTTTGAAGGCAAGAGTTTCGAACCCGGTAGCGGAATTCTTAAACACCCGTCTGCATGGCGCCATTTATATAACCCATGGAAACCTTCTTGGGGCGAACCATATGAAGAGCAGATTAATCGCATGCTGGCGGCAATCTTTGCCGCTAATAAAGCTGCTAATGGCAAAGATGCAATTATGGTTTCACATCAATTGCCAATTTGGATTCTCCGCAGTGCAATCGAAGGACGTTCACTCCTTCACGATCCACGTAAAAGAATCTGCACCTTGGCTTCAGTTACAAGCGTTCATTTTGATGATGAAGGTGTGATTTCTGGAATTTCCTACGCAGAGCCTGCCGGACATTTGTTACCTGAGAAAAAATAATCATGCGCAAAAAGCTTTCCCACTTTTTAATTGCACTTATTGCG
>JAHECV010000049.1 GCA_024641555.1 Candidatus Planktophila sp. | reverse complement strand
ATTTGAAAGGACCACAAGTGAGTCAAGAAACGGCCACATATGATGCCGCTGCGGAGTTCCAAGATCGCGCATCCGTAAGCCAGAAAATCCAAGCCACTCTCCATAAATATCCATGGCTTAGTTCAGCCTTCGTACTTCTATTTGCTTCAATTATTTTTAGTTTCTTCAATGAAAACTTTTTAACACCATCTAACTTCTCACTTATCCTTCAGCAGGTAGCGATCGTCGGTGCAGTAGCCGCCGGACAGACGTTGATTATTTTGACCGCTGGTATCGATTTGTCTTGTGGTGCAATTGCAGTATTTGCTTCGATGACTATGGCGAAATTAGTACAAGGAACTCCAGGCGAAGGCCATCCGGTTGGTTGGGCTGTCTGGTTAGCATTCCCTGCAGGACTTCTTGTCGGCATGCTCGGTGGCGCAATCAATGGCTTCTTAGTAACGAAGGTAAAGCTGCCACCATTTATCGTTACCTTGGGAACATTTAACGTATTCGTTGCACTAACCCTTACTTTGACTAAGGGAACAGTTCCTGCAATCGAAATGGATCCTTTCCTATTAACACTTGGTCACTATGTAAATCTTGGACCATTCCGAATTACCACTGGCGTTATCTTCATGATCGCCATGTACTCATTCTTAGCGTTCGTACTTCGCTACACCGGCTGGGGGCGTCACGTATACGCTGTTGGTGATGACATCGATGCGGCGCGTCTTGCAGGTATCTCAGTTAACCGAGTCCTTATGAGCGTTTATGTTGTCGCTGGTTTGATCTTTGCAATCTCTGCATGGATCGTCATCGGTCGCGTAACGGTTGCTAGTCCAAATACTGGTGGTGATCTAAACCTCGACTCGATCACTGCGGTGGTTATCGGCGGAACATCACTCTTTGGTGGCCGTGGCACAATCTTCGGTTCGCTAATCGGCGCGATCATCGTGGGTGTTTTCCGCAATGGTCTAACCCTTGCTGGTGTGGATCTCTACTACCAGCTCCTAGCAATCGGACTTCTCATTATCTTTGCGGTAACAGTTGACCAATGGATCAGAAAGGCACGTAAATGAGTAAAGCACCTATCCTGCAAGCCGTTGGAGTAACCAAGGCTTATGGTCGCGTGATTGCACTTGATGGCGCCGATCTCGAACTCTTTCCAGGCGAAGTTCTCGCAGTAGTTGGCGATAACGGCGCTGGAAAATCAACGCTAATTAAATGTCTATCTGGAGCTGAAACTCCTGATGATGGTCAGATCATTCTTGACGGTGCAGAAGTTTCATTTAAGCGCCCCCAAGATGGTCGCCACGCTGGAATCGAAACTGTGTATCAAACTCTCGCAGTTGCACCGGCATTAGATATCGCTTCTAATCTCTATCTCGGACGCGAAATGCGTAAAAGTGGACCACTTGGTTCCGTCTTGCGTATGCTCGATGGTTCAGGAATGCGTAAGGCAGCCAAAGATCACATCTCGGCCCTCGGCATCGGAACTATTCAAAATATTTCACAGGCAGTTGAAACTCTTTCAGGTGGTCAGCGCCAGGCAGTTGCAGTTGCTCGTGCCGCAGCATTCGGCCAGAAGGTGATCATCCTTGACGAACCAACTGCCGCACTGGGCGTTCGCGAATCAGGGCAGGTTCTCAAACTTATTGAATCTCTGCGCGAGCGTGGAATGCCGGTTATCTTGATTTCACACAACATGCCACAGGTCTTTGAAGTTGCAGATCGTATCCAGGTACAACGCCTTGGAAAGCGCGCTGCAGTTGTGACTCCAAAGACACACACCATGAACGATGTGGTTGCAATCATGACTGGTGCGATGGCAGTCGAAAAGAAAGATCAAGCTCTTTCTCCAGTTCGTTAATCGCAGTTAAAGAGATTAAAACAATGGCCACTCCGGTTCGTATCGAATCGGATGTGGTCATTGTTGGTTCTGGGATAGGCGGCGCAACAACTGCCTTCGCACTGGCCCAAAAGGGTGTAAAGACGCTGGTTTTAGAGCGTGGTGAGCGCATGCCGCGCGAGCCCGAAAACTGGTCTCCCTCTGAAATTTTTATGAAGACTCGCTATAAACCCAACGAGAAATGGGTTGATGAAAAGGGAAGAGAATTTGTTCCTGGCGTTCATTACTTCGTGGGTGGAAATAGCAAGGTTTACGGAGCATCGTTGCCTCGCTTTAGCCGACATGACTTTGGCGTTCTAAAACATCAAGAGGGAATTTCTCCTGCCTGGCCATTTACTTACGATGATATAGAGCCTTTCTATTACAAAGCCGAAGAGTTATATCGTGTTCATGGCGATGCGCAGAATATTTATGGCAACAATCGAACTAATCCATTTCCCTATCCAGCGATGAAGCATGAACCCTATGTTGAAGAACTGGGAAAACGCCTAAAGAGAGCCGGCGTGCAGCCACATTCAAACTCAATGGGTATCGATCTTGGACCTGGCGGAAAATGTATCCGTTGTAAAACGTGTGACGGTTTTGTCTGCAAGTTAGATGCCAAGAGTGATGCTGAGGTAAATGCCTTAAATCCTGCAATTGCTACTGGCCATGTAACGCTGATGACTTCAGTACAGGTAAACCGAATTGTTCTGGCTAGCGATGGCAAGTCGGTAAGCCATCTTGAAGCAACGCGTGGCGATGAGCCACTAGAGATATATGGAAAGAAGTTTGTGATCTCAGCCGGTTCAGTTAATACTGCAGCGCTTTTGCTGCGATCTGAAGTAGCCAACTCATCTGATCAAGTTGGTCGTAATTTCATGATGCATAACAACAGCCACATTGCTGCTGTAGATATGCGTCGTAAAAACGATGTTACTTTTCAAAAGACGCTCTCTTTTACCGATTGGTATCTCGATGGCGGCAAAGGTTATCCACTTGGCGCAGTACAACTCATCGGCAAAGTACAAGGAATCATGATGAAATCCTTTGCCAAGCGCGTGCCGCTACCTCTGCTCAATTTGATTTCAAATCACAGCGTGGAATTTGTGGTCATGTCCGAAGACCTGCCACATCCGGAAAACCGCGTAACTATTGATAAAAGCGGGGCAATTAAGATCGCCCGCAACGCGGTTGGCATGAGGACCCACTTTGAACTCCTGCGCCGTGCCAAGAAAGTTCTACGTAAGGCGGGCTACCAGGCGATCTTCAGACAACCTTTCGATATCTCTATGAATTCGCATCAATGTGGCACGACTGTTGCCGGCGTTGATCCAGCAACTAGCGTTGTCGATGGATATTGCCGCAGCCACGATCATCACAATCTTTATTTAATTGACGGTGGATTTTTTCCATCGTCTGCGGCTATGAATCCAGCGCTGACGATCGCCGCACAAGCGCTGCGCGTTGTTGAGCAATCAGATTTAGCTAAAGTTTAAACAAGTCCCAACACGCGCAGAAGCTCATCATTTAAATCTTTAGCATCCACGTCAACACCGGTCCAATACTTAATTCCAATTACCGCTTGGTTTACCACCATTCCTAAACCTTGCAGGGTCTTCGCCCCTCGTTTTGCAGCCTCATCGAGGAAGTAAGTTTGCGGCGGATTTACAATTACATCCGCTGCCAGCATTCCTGAACGAATCGAATCGAAATCGATATCTTGTTTTCCTTCAGTATTAACCATTCCCATTGAAGTGGAGTTGATTACTACATCTGCATCTGTTGGGATTGAATAAGTTGTATTCCATTCCACAAATTGGGCGCTGGCCGAAGTCTTCTCGTTAAGCAGCGCCGTTAACTCTTCGCCGCGAGCGCGTGATCGGTTTACTACATAGAACTTGGCTGCCCCGGCTAGCGCTAATTCAACGGCTATTGCGCGGGCCGCACCACCTGCGCCAAGCAGAACAATTGTCTTCTCGGTTGCTGGTGTGATTTCAAGAAATGATTTTAAAAATCCTTTGCCATCGGTGTTCTCACCGATCAACTTTCCATCTCGATTAACAGCGCAGTTAACGGCGCCGATGAGAGACGCTGACTCGCCTAGTCCGTCTAAATACTTAATTACTTCGACCTTATGCGGAATCGAGCAGTTAAATCCTTTCCAGTTCATCGCACGAGCACCCTGTACAGCCGCTGCCAACTGATCTGGGTTGACTTCACAATTTACGTAGCGATAGTGGAGGTTATTGGCTTTATAAGAGGCCTCCACCATGGCCACAGTTGGATTGGAGTCAGAACCTTGCGAAAAGCTGCCAGTTAATTCATGTCGGAAAGATCCGCCTATATCCATGGTCATGTTCAGACCTTACCTTGCAAGTTATGATCAGCCAATGACCACTTCATTCTTGCAACGCATCGCATCGGCGCCAATTTCTTGGGGAATCTGTGAAGTACCAGGTTGGGGCGCAATGCTTCCTACCAAGCGCGTGCTTTCTGAGATGACCAGTTTGGGATTGCCTGCTACTGAACTAGGTGCGCCTGGCTTCTTCTCTGATGATTCCGCAGAACTTAAAGATCAATTAGCAGAATTCAATATGTCAATGATCGGTGGCTTCACGCCAGTTGTACTTCATGACAAGTCACAGGAAAAAGCCACTATTGATATGGCCGTTAATACCAGTAAGAAATTTCAGGAAATTGGTGCAACTCACTTTGTTTCATGCCCAGTGCAAACTTGGGATTGGGCAAATCCGAAAGAATTGGATAACGACGAAGTTACTCAATTTTTTAAAATGCTTGCGCAAGTTGATCAGATTTGTAAAGACCACGGTTTAGTTCAAGTTGTTCACCCTCATTTACAAACAGTGGTTGAAACCAAGCGCGATATCGATCGCGTGGTCGATAACTCAGATGTTATGTGGTGCCTTGATACTGGACATATGACTATCGGCGGTCAGGACACTGTTGAATTC
>JAHECV010000050.1 GCA_024641555.1 Candidatus Planktophila sp. | reverse complement strand
ACAGTGGAGCCACGTTGCGATATTTTGAAATAACTATCGAGCATGACGTACCTTTCTAATTTTGTTAACGGGGGTGTTTGCGACCCCGTGTGAAATGACGGCTCACAGACCGAGGGAATGGCTTGATCTAAGCGTAAAAGTGGGCTTACTTGGAGGTAAGGCGCGCGACAACACCAAAAGAAATCGCAACCGATTGGCCGATTAGCAGCGCGAAGAGCGCCGTGCCCAGACCTACTTTGCCTCCGAGTAGGGCGCCAACTATCAAGACAGTTACTTCTATCCCCATACGAACTCGACCGACTCGAACGCCAGTCTTTTGATGGATACCGGTCATTGCGCCATCACGAGGACCTGGTCCCAATCCACAAGTTATATAAAGTGAAGAGCCTATTCCGACAAGAGCTATGCCAAGCAGCGCAGATAGTAAGCCACCGATAAAAGTTTTTTGAAGCGGAAAGCGATCGACTCCAAACTGAATCGCCGCTGAAATTATTACAATATTTGAGATCGTTCCAAAGCCAGGTTTTTCACGTAGCGGGATCCAAATTAAAAGCACAAAGCAACCTGTAACAAATGTTGCCCAGCCTAGCGTTAAGCCGGTTTTAATACTTAAGCCTTGGGCAAATACCGTCCATGGTGCATTTCCAAGATTTGATTGAACAACCAAGGCATCACCTAAGCCAAAAATAGTCAAACCAAAGAAGAGAATCGGAACTCTGGAAAAGCTCAAGTCCCAACGTGAATTAGCTCTCCACGGCGTAATTGGTACGGTCTTATGTGGCTTCAAAAAATGCGATAACTTTGATAAGAAGCTCATTTCGAGAGTTTAACCTACCTATGATAGATATTTAGTCGTATCCTTGAACAATGTTCGTTGGATTTGGAACTTTGATAAATCTCTGCACGATTATTGGGGGAGCGACCCTTGGGATTTTAATTGGTGGGCGAATGGCGGCGCGTACCCGAATTCTTATTACTGAAATCCTGGGATTAATTACGATTCTTAGCGCAGTTGGTGCAATCGCTCCATTGCGAAGTGAAAGATATATCGATTCGCTACCAAAAGGTTGGACAATTCTGGCAATCTTAGGTTCGCTACTCGTTGGCGGAATGATTGGGTCTGCGCTCTCCTTGGAGACTCGTCTTGACAATCTTGGCGAAAAATTGCGAGTCAAATTTCGGGCGCACGAAGAGAGTAATTTTATAGAAGGATTTGTCTCGGCATCTCTACTTTTTGCTATCGGTCCGTTAGCTATCTTGGGATCGATTAGTGATGGTATGTCGACCGGCATAGATCAACTGCTACTCAAGTCGAGTTTGGACTTCTTCGCCGCAATGGCCTTTGCCGCAAGCCTAGGTTGGGGAGTTGCGGCATCGGTAATTCCAGTTGGAATTTACCAAGGGCTTTGGACAGTGATTGGTTTGGCGTTGGGCAACGTACTCGATGGCTATCAAATAGATGCCATGACGATTACGGGTGGCGTCATGCTGATCTGTATTGGGCTACGACTTCTAAAGATTAAAGATATTGCTGTCGGCAATCTCTTGCCAGCGCTCTTTGTGGCACCAGTTTTTGTCTGGGCGCTACATACCTTTATCTAAACAATATTTAGAAAGTAGTCGCATCGATTACGAAGCGATACTTAACGTCACTGGCAACAGTTCGTTCGTAGGCTTCGTTGATATAATCAGCTTTGATAACTTCAACATCACTGACGATATTATGTTCGCCGCAGAAATCAAGCATCTCCTGCATCTCGGCGATGCCGCCAATCATCGAGCCTGATAGCGAACGTCGTGCCGGAAGTAACGATCCAACCTCTACTGAATATGGTTTTCCGGGAAGGCCGATTACCACAAGAGTCCCATCCACACCGAGCATGGAAAGATATAGGTTTATATCAAGTTCTGCGCTAACTGTGTTTAAGATCAAATCAAAGTGTTTTTGATATTTCTTATGGAATCCATCTTCTTTAGTTGAGACAAAGTGATGAGCGCCCATTCCTTTTGCATCAGCCTCTTTTGAAGGCGAGTGTGAAAAGACGGTAACTTCGGCTCCCATTGCTACAGCGAATTTAACGCCCATGTGGCCGAGTCCACCCAGACCCATAACCGCAACTTTCTTACCAGGTGCTGCTTTCCAATGTTTAATTGGAGAATACAAAGTGATACCCGCACAGAGGAGTGGGGCAACGCCATCCAACGGTAAATTTTTTGGGATAGTGACGGCATAATCTTGGTTTATAACCATAATATTTGAGTAACCACCCATTGCAGGGGTCTTACCATCGCGTTCTAGTTGGTTATACGTTCCAGTCATTCCTTCGATGCAATATTGCTGGAGACCTCTTTTACAGGATTCACAGGTACGGCATGAATCGACAAATACCCCAACACCTATTAAATCTCCGACTTTAAATTTTGTTACTGCTGAACCTACGCTGGACACAACGCCAGCGATCTCATGGCCCGGAACCATTGGAAAAATTGCAGATCCCCATTCTTCACGGGCTTGATGAATATCAGAGTGGCAGATACCTGAATATTTAATATCCAGGGCAACATCATGAACGCCCAAGTCGCGGCGTTCGAATTCCCAAGGGGCCAGCGGCGCATTGGCCTGCATTGCTGCGTATCCACGTACCTTCATTTCTCTCTCCTCTAGATATTTACTCTTCGGTGAATGGTAGGGGTAACGGAGATGTATGTCCTGCTCTAGAAGCACGAGCGGTCACTCGTCTCATATGGTGGCGTCGACAAAGTACTTCATAGGCAACTTCTGATCCTGGCGCCACATCGCCAACTACAACTTGTTCGCCCTCTGTCACCATCACGCCACCCATCGTTCGGGCATTATGGGTTGCTCTAGAGCCACACCAACACAGCGCTTCGACTTGAAGTGTGTTTACTCGATCAGCTAACTCAACCAATCGCGCTGAGCCGGGAAAAAGTTTGGTGCGAAAATCAGCCAGAATGCCAAAGGCATAGACGTCGATTCCTAAACCGTCAACGATTTTGGCAAGTTGTTCAATTTGATCGGGTAGATAGAACTGTGCTTCATCGCAGATGATGTAATCAATTCGATCACCTAGCGACAACTTCTCTACCACCAATTTATGAAGATCCAACTTCTCATCAACTTCAATGGCAGCGCTCTGTAATCCCAATCGAGAGGAGATAACTCCAGAACCGGCCCGATCTTTGCTGGTAAATATCAAGCCGGAGCGACCACGACTCTTATGGTTATGTGCAGTCTGTAAAGCAAGGGTCGATTTTCCGCTATCCATCGTTCCGCAATAGTAAATTAGCTCAGCCACGGAATGCATCCTGCCACCATTTATAGAAATATTCAGCGCTAGTGACTTTATGCAATCTAGATAACCCCTTGGGTGATGAGGAATTTTTCCATTTTAGGGGCAAGGGCCAGACTCATCGCAACGCTTATGTGTGATGCATCCCTATAGGCAACAACGCCATCAACAACAGCGGGACAGGTGTCACCACATAACCAAGGCGTAGGATTTAAAACGGTAAAACCGCCAGTTACGTTTGGTGGTGACTTCTCGCTCCCATCACATTTATCTCCGGCCCCTGAGGCTAAACAGTTTGGGATATCGCGAACTGGATGCGGTGTATCAGTTATATAGATCAATTTCTTAGCTCGTCCCACCAAATGATTGAAAGCGACTTGCTGTCCTTGTGACCACCAAACTTCGCGGCTTGGAAAATAGTCTGGAAAATCGAAGTGTTGGAAACCGCTGAGTAAAACCGCCTCTGGATCTAACTTGGCTATTCTATTTATCGCGTTCTTTCTCCAAGCGAAACAATCGCCATTTTTATAAGCGCCGACTTCCACTTTCTTAACTTCAGGTGCGGGACAGGCTGATTTCGTCAAACTTATTAACTTCAGCCCATTATCCGTGGCAATTTTTTCAAGAGCGGGGAACCACTGTGCGGCATGCGAATCTCCATAAAGCACAATAATTCGTTTTGAGCTCTTATCACCGTAAGTGCATTCACCTGAGATTGTTTCTCCGTTATTTACATGGCAGTCATCCAAATACACCTTCGGTTTTTCCATAACCGTGGCAATAGAAACACTGCGCCCATTGCCTAATCCGATAGTGTTTGAACTGCTAAAAAGAATGGCTAGTGAAAGCGCGCCACACACGAGAGTTCCTGAGATCGAGAGACGTAATATCTTTCTTTCGGAAATATCTCTACGCGCGATGGGTTTTTCCACAAATCGATGCGTCAAATCTGCAAGAAGTGCGGTTAGCGCTATTAACAGGGTTCGTTCTAGGAGGGTAAGGGGACGCCCAAAACGAGTGCTTGGTAGCACCAATATTGGCCAATGCCAGAGGTAGAAAGGATAAGAGATTTCACCTAGCCATTGAATGAATCTAAGTTTCGAGATGTCGTTGAGAATCGGTGGCCAAGAAGCTATTAAAGCGATCGCAATCGTTGCACCCAAGGTCGGTAGAAGAGCGTTCGCTCCCGGGAAAGGTGTTTTATCACTAAAAGTGAGCGAAGCATAAGCCAAAATAGAAATAGCGATCCATACACCCAGCGTTTTAGCAACTGAATGTTTATTTAACGCGGATTTGGGAATGAAAAGAATAAGTGCCCCGAGCCCGAGTTCCCAGGCGCGGGTGGGAAGTGAGTAGAAAGCCCAGATCGGCGCTTTTGCTGTTAGGTAAAGAGAAAAGATGAAACTGGCAAGAGTTGCGCCAACGATTCCAAAAAAGACGGCTCTTCTTCGTCCGAATTTCCAGAGCGCATAGATCGCGATTGGCCAGAAGATATAGAACTGTTCTTCTACCGCAAGTGACCAATAATGAATTACTGGGG
>JAHECV010000047.1 GCA_024641555.1 Candidatus Planktophila sp. | reverse complement strand
CGCGGATTTGAAACAGTTACATACATTATTGATGGAATCTTTGATCACAAAGATAGCAATGGTGGCGGCGGAACAATTACCAATGGCGACACACAATGGATGACAGCTGGCGGTGGAATTCTTCATATTGAAACTCCACCGGAACATTTAGTAATGAGTGGTGGTTTATTCCACGGTTTCCAACTTTGGGTAAACCTGCCAGCGGCGAAAAAATGGTCGCCACCTGCATACCAAGATGTGCGCGCAAATGATGTTGCACTTCTTTCCAGCGCTGATGGTGGATCACTTATCCGCATTATCGCCGGTGAACTCGATGGTCATGTTGGTCCCGGAACAACACAGACACCGATTACTTTAATTCACGCAACTGTTGCACCTGGTGCTGAACTTCGCTTGCCATGGCGCAAGGATTACAACGCGCTCGTTTACACAATTTCTGGCCATGGTTTTGTCGGTGATGAAAATCGACCAGTACACATGGGACAACTAACTGTCTTCGGCGAAGGTGATTCAATCGTTGTGCGCGCGGCAAATAACCAGGAAACTCGTTCACCAAACCTTGAACTATTTATTCTTGGCGGGCAACCAATCAAAGAACCAGTTGCTTGGATGGGGCCATTTGTAATGAATACCAAGCGCGAAGTACTGCAGGCATTTGAAGATTTTCAGAAGGGCTTACTTGGTTCAATCCCTGCGATTTATAAGGAAGATGCCAAGCGCCCCATGAATCGCACCGACAAACTATCCGGAGATGTAAAGGCCAGCGATATTCTCGATGTCCACAATACGCCTGAGGGAATTCAGGAGAGCTAGCCAGCCTTTTCTGCTGCCCACGTCCTCGCAATGTGACCAAGGAAAAGTCCATGAGGCGACTGTGTAGTTATCTTTTCAGTTGCCGACGGACTTTTTCCGCAGGTTAAATTCGCATTTCTGAGTGGATAGAATGTGCACATGAATCCGCAGAAAGTCCTTTTGTACTATGGCTTCACTCCTATAGCTGACCCTGTTGCGATTCAACTCTGGCAGAAAAATCTCTGCGAAGCGCTAAACCTAAAGGGACGCATTTTAATTTCTTCAACTGGCATCAATGGCACCGTTGGAGGCGATATTGATGATCTGCGCAAATATGTGAAGTACACCAAGAAATATCCAGGTTTTAAGAAGATCGCATTTAAATGGTCACAAGGTAAGGGCGATGAATTTCCAAGACTTTATGTCGCAGTTAAGAAGGAACTAGTCGCTTTTGATAACCCTGACGAGATAAAAGTTGATGAAAAGGGCGTTATCGGTGGTGGACAGCATCTTCGCCCCGAACAAGTTCACGAGCTAGTTAAAGAACGCGGTGAAGATGTTGTCTTCTTCGATGGCCGCAATCAATTTGAAGCCAAGATCGGTAAGTTTAAAAACGCGATTGTTCCCGATGTAGATACTTCACGTGACTTCGTCCGCGAAATCGAAAGCGGAAAGTACGATCACTTAAAGGAGAAGCCAGTCGTTACTTACTGCACTGGCGGAATCCGTTGTGAAATCTTGTCAGTTGTTATGAAGAACCGCGGTTTTAAAGAGGTTTATCAAATTGATGGCGGCATCGTTAAGTACGGTGAGAAGTTTGCAGATGATGGTCTCTGGGAAGGCTCGCTCTACACATTCGATTCACGTATGGCGATCGATTTTTCAACGAAAACCAAGGTCATTGGCGAGTGCGAAATCTGCCAGGCGCCAAGCAAGATCTTTCGCAATTGCCGCACCAAGACCTGCCACGAACTGATTTTGCTCTGCGATTCTTGCAACGA
This sequence comes from Candidatus Planktophila sp., assembly GCA_024641555.1. The sequence continues at coordinate 3,106 of JAHECV010000047.1, read as the reverse complement.
ACTACCAGCAAATACCAAGTGCACGCACGACCCATCTAAAGTGCGCGACTCCGAAATGGTTGGCTAAGTTTTAAGTTAAAAACTTATAGCGCTTTAAGTGCGCTAACAACCTTGGTTAGCGATGCCTTGGCATCACCAAAGAGCAACATCGTCTTTGGATCATAGAGAAGTTCGTTTTCGATACCGGCAAAGCCTGGACGCATCGAACGCTTCAAGAAAATAACGTTTGCCGCATTGGAAACTTCCAAGATTGGCATTCCGTAAATTGGGCAACCAGGTGTGGTCTGTGCTGCCGGATTTACCACGTCGTTTGCACCAATCACTATTGCAACATCGGTCTGACCAAAGGTCGGATTTACTTCGTCCATTTCCGCTAATTGATCATAAGGAACATTTGCTTCAGCAAGCAATACATTCATATGTCCTGGCATACGACCTGCAACCGGATGAATTCCATAGGCGACATCGATGCCTTTCGAGATCATTAAATCTGCGAGTTCGCGCACGGTGTGCTGCGCTTGTGCAACCGCTAAACCGAAACCAGGAACGATAACTACGCGACGTGCGTAGTTAAGAAGAATGGCAACATCATCCGGTGAACCCGAACGCACTGGACGATCTTCGCCCGCAGCCGATGTGTCTTGTGGCTTTGCAGTAAATGCACCGAAGAGAGTTCCGAACAAAGAGCGGCCCATCGCCTCTGCCATCAAGCGAGTTAAAATTGTTCCTGAAGCACCAACCAGAGTTCCGGCGATGATCAGAAGAGTTGAGTTAAGTACATAACCGCTAGCGGCAACTGTTAAACCAGTAAATGCGTTAAGCAGCGATATAACGATCGGCACATCAGCGCCACCAACTGGAAGCACGAAGAGAACACCGAATAGCAGCGAAAGTGCCGCTAAAACCAGAAGTGGGGTAGTGCCAAGTGCAACAACAACCCAACCAGAAACTCCGAAAACTGCGGCCAGCGTCGCCGCAATAACAAAGCGGCCACCAGGGAAAACAACTGGGCGAGTAGTCATCAACTCTTGCAGCTTTAAGAAAGTGATAATTGAACCGCTAAATGAAACACAACCAACAACAACTGTAAAGACGGTAAAGATAACTTCGGCAGTTGTTGCATCTGCACCAAGTGCCAGATATTCAACGATTGCAACAAGCGCAGCTGCACCGCCACCAACACCGTTAAATAGCGCAACAAGTTGTGGCATCTGTGTCATCTGAACTTTACGTGCAGCCGGAACGCCTATAAGCGAACCAACGGCAATGGCACCTAAGATCCAACCTAGATTATGAAGTGGGGCTTGGTAAGCAAAGACAACGAGCGTTGCAACTGATGCGCCAAGTGCCCCGATTAGATTTCCGCGACGGGCAGTCTTTGGATGCGATAAACCCTTAAGCGCGAGAATGAAGCAGATGCCAGCGGCGAGGCCGATTAAGTCATACAAAGTGCGGTTCACTTATCTGCTCCTTTTTTACCCTTAAACATTTCGAGCATGCGATCGGTAACGACAAATCCACCAATCATGTTGATTGTCGCAAGCACGATCGCCACCACTGAAAGGGTTAGTTCGAGCGTAGTTTTGCTATGTGAACACACGATGATTGCACCAACCAGAATTACGCCGTGAATTGCATTTGCACCTGACATAAGAGGTGTGTGCAGAGTTGATGAAACTTTGGAAACTACCTCAAAGCCAACGAAGACTGCGAGAACGAAGATCGAGACGATCGCCATTGCATCCATTACTTGGCACCTCCTGCGCTTGGATCGCGTCGTTGGCCACCATGTGTAACCGCCGCAGCGTTGATAATTTCATCGGCAAAATCGAGATTGACCGCGACAGGTACGTCATCTTTGCTTCCAGCAGTCATCAAAGTCAGCAAATTAACGACATTTCGTGAGTAAAGACTTGATGCGTGGAACGGCAACTGACTTGGCACATCTTTTCCACCCCAAATGCGAACCCCACCACTTGTAACAATTACTTCGCCAGGTTTTGAACCTTCGACATTGCCGCCAGTTTCGGCAGCTAAATCAACGATTACCGTTCCGGGTTCCATCGAATCAATCATCGCTTGCGTCATCAAGCGAGGTGCGGTGCGACCAGGTACTGCTGCAGTTGTAATTACTACGTGTGATTTTGCGATGTAAGGAGTTAAGAGTTCGCGCTGCTTGGCGGCGCGTTCTTCAGTCATCTCACGCGCATAGCCGCCGGCGCCTTCTAGCGATTCAAGTTCCAGTTCGATAAATGTTGCGCCCATTGATTTAACTTCATCTGCAGAAGATGGACGAACGTCATAAGCTGAAACAACTGCGCCTAAGCGACGGGCTGTTGCGATTGCTTGCAATCCAGCAACACCAGCACCGAGTACAAGCACTTGCGCTGGTGTCACAGTTCCGGCAGCCGTCATTAACAACGGGAAGAAACGCGGGGACATTTCAGCGCCAACAAGTACTGCGCGATAACCGGCGCACAAAGCTTGCGAAGTAAGCGCATCCATCGATTGGGCACGTGAAATACGTGGCACTAATTCGAGAGAGAATGCGGTTACGCCAGCTTTAATCGCGGCATCGATTGAATCAACTGCTGTGACAGTAGATAAGAATGAAATAGTAATTGCACCACTCTTTAAGGTTGCCATTTGCGCCGGAGTTAGCGGCTGGACAGAGAGAACTACATCTGCACCGGTTAGGACATCACCCTTAACCACTGTTGCACCAGCAGCTGTATATGCAGCATCGGAACCTTGTGAGTTATCACCTGCGCCAGATTGGATTACGACTTCGTATCCAAGGCGAGTTAACTTATTGATGATGTCTGGAACTAGCGCTACTCGCTTTTCTCCAGCTCTTACTTCAGTCGGGACGGCTACACGCATGTGCCGACTTTACTTGGCTAAATGTCTAAGCGGTAAGTCGAAATAGGTAAATATCTGAAGAATTAACTGCCCTACTTGTTACCTTTAAGTTCACCTCGAGTCAGGTGATAGAGCAAGGCTTGAATCGTTGTGCGACGGTGATATGCCTCGCGCCAAATGACCGATTTCGGCCCATCAATAACAGATTCAGCCACTTCTTCGCCGCGGTGTGCTGGCAAGCAGT
>JAHECV010000032.1:2080-23572 GCA_024641555.1 Candidatus Planktophila sp. | reverse complement strand
TTGTTGCACTTAACAAGTCAGACATGGTTGATGACGAAGAAATTCTTGAACTCGTTGAAATGGAAGTTCGTGAACTTCTTTCTAAGTACGAGTTCCCAGGCGATGACACTCCAATCGTTCGCATCTCAGCACTTAAGGCACTTGAGGGTGACCAGAAGTGGGCAGATAAGTTGATGGAGCTCATGGATGCAGTAGATGCATTTATCCCTCAGCCAGCTCGCGAAATCGACAAGCCATTCCTTATGCCAGTTGAAGACGTTTTCACAATCACAGGTCGTGGAACAGTTATCACCGGTCGTATCGAGCGCGGCATTGTTAAGGTCAACGAAGAAGTTGAAATCGTTGGTATCCGCACTGAAGCTCAGAAGACAACAGTTACAGGCGTTGAAATGTTCCGTAAGTTGCTCGACGAAGGTCAGGCTGGCGAGAACGTCGGTCTTCTTCTTCGTGGTCTAAAGCGTGAAGATGTAGAGCGTGGTCAGGTTGTTTGCAAGCCTGGCTCAATCACACCTCACACAGAGTTTGATGCATCTGCATACATCCTTTCAAAGGATGAAGGCGGTCGTCACACTCCATTCTTTAACAACTACCGTCCACAGTTCTACTTCCGTACAACTGACGTAACTGGCGTAGTAACACTTCCAGAAGGCACCGAAATGGTTATGCCTGGCGATAACACTGAAATGGCTGTACAGCTAATTCAACCAATCGCTATGGAAGAAGGACTTCGCTTTGCGATCCGCGAAGGTGGCCGCACAGTAGGTGCAGGTCGCGTTACAAAGATCAAGAAGTAACCAAAAGAATCCGTTGTTGATGTGCCGGCGGCGTTAAAACCGCCGGCACAGAAACAGCAAAAGTTTTAAAAGTTTTAAAAGTTTGAAAACTAAAAATTTATTAACGAAGTAAGCAAACGAAAGAGGAGAACGACATGGCGGGACAAAAGATCCGCATTCGACTCAAGGCCTATGACCATGAGGTGATTGACTCTTCAGCGAAGAAAATCGTTGAAACAGTTGAGCGCACAGGTGCAACGGTCGCGGGTCCAGTGCCGCTACCAACAGAGAAGAACACATACTGTGTGATTCGCTCTCCTCACAAATATAAGGACAGCCGCGAACACTTCGAGATGCGCACACATAAGCGCCTAATCGACATCATCGACCCAACACCTAAGACTGTTGATTCATTGATGCGTCTCGACTTGCCAGCTGGCGTCGACATCGAGATCAAGCTCTAAGGAAAGGACGAGAAAGATGACATATACAACTCAAGCTGCCGGCTCGTCCATCAAGGGCGTTCTCGGTAAGAAGCTCGGAATGACACAAGTTTTCGATGCCAACAACAAGATGATTCCTGTGACTGTAGTTTCAGTTGAATCATGTGTTGTTACGCAAATTCGCACACCTGAAAAGGATGGCTACTCAGCCGTGCAACTTGCTTACGGTGCAATCGATCCAAAGAAAATTTCTAAGCCGCTAACAGGCCACTATGCAAAGGCAGGCGTCACTCCTCGTCGCTCCGTTGCAGAACTGCGCACATTGTCTGCAGCTGAATACACAGTTGGCCAAGAAATCGGCGCAACTACCTTCGCTGCTGGTGACATCGTTGATGCAACCGGCACAAGCACAGGTAAAGGAACTGCTGGTGTTATGAAGCGCCACGGTTTCGGTGGTCTTGCTTCATCTCACGGTGTTGATCGTAAGCACCGCATGCCAGGTTCAATCGGTGCTTGCTCTACACCAGGTCGCGTTTTCAAGGGAATGCGCATGATGGGCCGTATGGGTGCAGAGAAAGTCACAACACAGAATCTTCTCGTGCAATCTGTTGATGCAGATAACAACTTGCTACTTATCAAGGGTTCAGTTCCTGGCCCTGATGGCGCGCTCGTCTTTATCCGCTCTGCTGCTAAGAAGGCGCTCTTCGAAACAGTTACAGGAAAGGTTGGTGCATAACCATGGCGCTTACCGTTGAAGTAAAGAACGCAGAAGGAAAGAAAGTTGGAAGCGTTGATCTTCCATCAGAAATCTTTGATGCGCAGACAAATATTCCTTTGATCCACCAAGTCGTAACAGCGCAACTTGCTGCTGCACGTCAAGGTACTCAAAAGGCTAAGAACCGTGGTGAAACTTCTGGTTCAGGTAAGAAGCCGTTTAAGCAGAAGGGAACAGGCCGTGCACGTCAGGGTTCTGTTCGCGCTCCGCTACAACGCGGTGGTGGTGCAGCACATGCTGTTCGTCCACGTTCTTACTTCCAGCGCACACCAAAGAAGATGATCGCACTCGCACTTCGCGGCGTCCTCTCTGATCGTCAGCGCAACGAACGTATCCACGTTATCGATTCTGTAACAGCAGCTCCTTCAACAAAGGCAGCGCTAGCAGCAGTTCGTCAGTTCTCAACTCGTAAGAACCTCTTGGTTGTTGTCTCACGTAACGAAGACGCTGCATGGCGCTCACTTCGCAACGCTGATGATCTACACCTATTAGTTCCAGATCAGTTAAATGCATATGACATCCTCAAGAGCGATGACGTTGTCTTCTCAGAAGCTGCGATCAACGATTTCCTTAAGGCCAAGACTGCAGCAAAGGCAGCCGGTAAGTCTGTTAAGTCTGTTGCACGTGAAAGCGAGGTAACAGCATGAAAGATCACCGCGATGTCTTGCTAGCGCCAGTAGTTTCTGAAAAGAGCTACGGATTGCTAGATGAGAACAAGTACACATTCATTGTTGCTCCAGATGCCAACAAGACTGAAATCAAGATTGCAGTCGAGAAGGTTTTCGGAGTCAAGGTCATAAGTGTTAACACTATGAACCGCATCGGAAAGAACAAGCGCACACGTTTTGGTGATGGAAAGCGCAAAGACACAAAGCGAGCAATCGTTCATGTGGCCGCTGGCGACCGTATCGACATCTTCGGAGGTCCCGTTTCCTAAGGGCAACCTTACGAATAGGGATTTCTAGAAAAGGATCATCATGGCACTTCGCAAACTTAAGCCAACGACCCCCGGTCAACGCGGCGCAAGCGTTCCTGATTTCGCTGAAATCACACGCACAACTCCAGAAAAGTCATTGGTACGTCCAATCCATTCAAAGGGTGGCCGTAACAATCAAGGTCGCATCACAGTTCGCCACCAAGGTGGAGGACACAAGCGTGCATACCGTCTGATCGATTTCGTCCGTAACGATAAGGATGGAATTCCAGCAAAGGTCGCACACATTGAGTACGACCCAAACCGCACAGCGCGTATCGCACTTCTTCACTATGCAGATGGAGAAAAGCGTTACATCATCGCTCCAAATAAACTTGAGCAAGGTGCAACAGTTGAGAACGGTCCAAAGGCCGATATCAAACCTGGAAACAACTTGCCTCTTCGTAACATCCCAGTAGGTACAACTGTTCACGCAATCGAACTTCGCCCAGGTGGTGGAGCAAAGATTGGTCGTTCAGCAGGTGCATCTGTACAGCTCGTTGCAAAAGATGGTCCATACGCACAACTTCGTATGCCATCTGGCGAAATCCGTAACGTAGATGTTCGTTGCCGCGCAACTGTTGGTGAAGTTGGAAACGCAGAACAATCCAACATCAACTACGGAAAAGCTGGCCGCAAGCGTTGGTTAGGTATTCGTCCAACTGTTCGTGGTGTTGTTATGAACCCTGTAGATCACCCACACGGTGGTGGTGAAGGTAAGACCTCTGGTGGACGTCACCCAGTTTCACCTTGGGGTAAGCCAGAAGCACGTACCCGTAAGAAGAAAGCATCAGATTCCATGATCGTCCGTCGTCGCAAGTCGAATAAGAAGCGGTAGGAGAGAACCCTTATGCCAAGAAGTCTCAAGAAGGGTCCATTCGTTGATGGACATCTCACCAAAAAGGTGGATGCACAGAACGATGCCAACACTAAGAACGTGATCAAGACCTGGTCACGCCGCTCAATGATCATTCCTTCAATGATCGGACACACCATCGCAGTTCACGATGGCCGCAAGCACGTTCCGGTTTTCGTAACCGACGCGATGATCGGTCACAAGCTTGGTGAATTTGCACCAACTCGTACATTCCGTGGACACGTTAAAGATGATCGGAGAGCAGCTCGTGGCTAATACAACTCCTCAAGCAGATGCTTTGATCGCTCGCGCTGTATTGCGCGATATCCGCCACACACCACAAAAGGCTCGTCGCGTTGTCGACTTGGTTCGTGGAATGCGCGCTGATGAAGCACTTAACATTTTGAAGTTTGCGCCACAGGCTGCAGGTTCAGATGTCTACACACTCCTTAACTCTGCTGTCGCAAATGCCAAGGCTAAAAACCCTGCAATTCGCGATGCATCTGAACTCTGGGTTGTCGAAGCTCTCGTGGATGAGGGACGCACAATGAAGCGTTTCCGCCCACGTGCACAAGGTCGCGGTTTCCGTATCTTGAAGCGCTCAAGCCACATCTCAGTTGCAGTAAGCGATGTAAAGGCAACCAGCAAATCTATTTCACGCACATCAACAAAGACACAGACACGTAATCCAAAGCGTGCTGAAGATTCAGCGAAGGGAGCGACCAAGTAATGGGTCAAAAAGTTAACCCACACGGGTTCCGCCTCGGCATCACAACAGAATTCAAGTCACGTTGGTATGCAGACAAGCTTTACAAGGATTACGTCAAGGAAGATGTCGAAATCCGTCGCATGATGCAGAAAGGTATGGAGCGCGCAGGCGTTTCTCGCATTGAGATCGAACGTACTCGCGATCGCGTCCGTATCGATCTACACACTGCGCGTCCGGGCATCGTCATTGGTCGTCGTGGACAAGAAGCTGACGTTCTCCGTCAGAAGCTTGAAAAACTTACCGGCAAGCAAGTACAGCTAAACATTCTCGAAGTTAAGAACCCAGAGATTGATGCGCAACTTGTTGCACAAGGAATTGCAGAACAGCTTGCTGCTCGCGTTTCTTTCCGCCGCGCAATGAAGAAGTCAATGCAGTCAGCGATGAAGGCCGGAGCACAGGGCATTCGTGTTCAGTGCGGTGGTCGTCTTGGTGGCGCAGAAATGTCACGTTCAGAGTTCTACCGTGAAGGTCGCGTTCCATTGCACACGCTTCGCGCCGATATCGATTATGGCTTCTACGAAGCACATACAACATTCGGTCGCTTGGGTGTAAAGGTCTGGATCTACAAGGGCGAAGTTATTGGTTCTCGCGCAGAGCGCGCTGAAAAGGCGCTTGCAGAAGCACGCGCTCCAAAGCCAGAACGTCGCGGGCCACGTGCACCTCGTGCACCACGTGGCGAAGTTACAACTTCTCAAGTAGAAGCAGCACCAGCACCAGCAACTGAAGGAGGCGAGGCGTAAATGTTAATTCCTCGTAAGGTCAAGCACCGTAAGCAGCACCACCCATCAAGATCAGGTGCTTCAAAGGGCGGAACTTCTGTTGCATTTGGTGACTTTGGTATCCAAGCTCTAGAGCCTGCATACGTAACCAACCGTCAGATCGAAGCTGCTCGTATTGCGATGACTCGCTATATCAAGCGTGGTGGAAAGGTTTGGATCAATATTTATCCAGATCGCCCACTTACAAAGAAGCCTGCTGAAACTCGTATGGGTTCCGGTAAAGGTTCACCTGAATGGTGGATTGCAAACGTGAAGCCAGGTCGCATCATGTTTGAAATCTCAGGTGTTACAGAAGCGATTGCAACAGAGGCTATGCGTCTTGCAATTCATAAGCTTCCAATGAAGTGTCGTGTTGTAAAGCGTGAGGAGGCATAAAGTGGCAAACGTTAATGAAGAACTACGCCAACTATCAGATGACGAACTAGCGTCAAAGTTGCGTGAAGGTAAAGAAGAACTCTTTAACTTGCGCTTCCAGGCAGCTACTGGTCAGCTCGAATCTCACGGTCGCCTCGGCGCAGTCCGCAAGGAGATCGCACGTATCTACACAATTATCCGCGAACGTGAACTAGGAATCGGAGGCGCTGCCTAATGACTACCGAAAATCGCGCAGATCGCAAGACACGTGAAGGCATTGTCATTTCAGACAAGATGGATAAGACGATCACCGTTGAAGTTTCAAACCGCGTAAAGCACGGTATGTACTCAAAGGTTATGTCTCGTTCAACAAAGCTAAAGGCTCACGACGAGACCAATAGCGCAGGTACTGGAGATCGCGTTTTGATTATGGAGACACGACCAATTTCAGCATCAAAGCGCTGGCGTCTAGTTTCAATCATCGAGAAAGCTAAGTAAGGGGCAGGATAAAAAATGATTCAACAAGAATCGCGCCTACGCGTCGCGGATAACACAGGAGCCAAAGAGCTTCTCTGTATTCGTGTGCTCGGTGGCTCCTCCCGTCGCTACGCCGGTATCGGAGACATCATCGTCTGTTCTGTTAAGGATGCAATTCCTGGCGGACAAGTTAAGAAGGGTGAAGTCGTAAAGGCTGTCATCGTTCGTACAGTTAAAGAACGTCGTCGTCCCGACGGTTCTTACATCAAATTTGACGAGAACGCAGCAGTCATCCTTAAAGCAGATGGCGAACCTCGCGGAACTCGTATCTTCGGACCAGTTGCTCGCGAACTTCGCGACAAGAAGTTCATGAAGATCATTTCACTCGCTCCGGAGGTGCTCTAACCATGGCGAAGATCAAGAAAGACGACACAGTGCTCGTAATCGCTGGCAAGAACAAGGGCGTTACAGGCAAGGTTCTCGATGTTGATAAGAACCGCATTCTTGTTGAAGGTGTTAACCGCGTACAGCGCCACACCAAAGAATCAACAACCGAACGCGGCGTCAAGGTCGGCGGAATCGTTACTGCTGAAGCGTCAATTCATATTTCAAATGTCATGATCGTCGATAGCGATGGCAAGGGAACTCGCCTTGGTGTTCGTAAAGATGAAGAAGGCAAAAATGTTCGCATCTCACGTCGCACCGGAAAGGACATCTAATGTCAACAACAACTGATGTTCGCCTAAAGGCTCGTTACCGTAGCGAAATCGCTGGCGCACTTAAGACTCAATTTGGATATAAGAATCCAATGCAGGTTCCAACGCTAGTAAAGATCGTTGTAAATATGGGTGTTGGTGAAGCTGCTCGTGATTCAAAGCTAATCGAAGGCGCAGTCCGCGATCTAGCAATCATCACCGGCCAGAAGCCACAAGTAACCAAGTCACGCAAATCAATCGCGCAGTTCAAGTTGCGTGAAGGTATGCCAATTGGTGCACACGTAACAATGCGTGGAGATCGTATGTGGGAGTTCGCAGATCGCTTGCTCTCAATCTCACTTCCACGTATCCGCGACTTCCGTGGACTTTCACCTAAGCAATTCGATGGCAAGGGCAACTACACATTCGGTCTAACCGAGCAGGTTGTTTTCCCAGAAATCGAACAAGATAAGGTCGATCGCCCACGTGGTATGGATATCACTGTAGTAACCACAGCAAAGAACGACGAAGAAGGCCGCGCACTCTTGAAGTTGCTCGGTTTTCCTTTCCGGGAGGCATAAGAATGGCAAAGACATCACTCAAGGTTAAAGCTGCTCGCAAGCCTAAGTTCAAGGTTCGTGGCTACACACGTTGTCAGCGTTGCGGTCGTCCGCACTCTGTCTATCAAAAGTTTGGAATTTGCCGCGTCTGTTTCCGTGAAATGGCGCACCGTGGTGAACTTCCAGGTATTACAAAAGCAAGCTGGTAAATCTACAACGAAGAAAGTCCAAGCAAATCGCTTGGATACTGTTTCGAGAAAGGCCATAGGCCACGTATGACAATGACAGATCCGATCGCAGACATGTTGTCTCGTCTGCGCAACGCGAACTCTGCTTACCATGATTCGGTTTCAATGCCGTCTTCATCGGTTAAAGCACGCATTGCAGAGATCCTTCACAAGGAGGGTTTCATCGCAGGCTACCGCGTTGAAGCAGCAACAAATGGCGTTGGCAAGAACCTAGTTCTTGACCTCAAATTTGGTGTAAACCGCGAACGTTCAATCGCTGGTCTTCGCCGCGTAAGCAAGCCAGGACTTCGCGTTTACGCAAAGTCAACAGCTCTACCAAAAGTACTTGGTGGACTTGGCGTTGCAATCATTTCAACTTCATCTGGATTGCTTACTGATAAGCAAGCCAACAAACAGGGTGTAGGCGGAGAAGTTCTCGCCTACGTATGGTGATCGAATATGTCACGTATCGGTCGTATGCCAATCGCTGTTCCTGCTGGGGTTGAAGTATCAATCGCAGGTCAGCTCGTTTCAGTTAAGGGACCTAAGGGTTCACTCTCACTAAACGTTGCTGAGCCAATTCAAGTTTCACAAGCAGATGGTGTTATCACCGTTGCTCGTCCAAATGAAGAGCGCGTTACACGTTCACTTCACGGCCTATCACGCACATTGGTATCAAATATGGTCACCGGCGTAACAACTGGTTACACACTAACTATCGACATCGTCGGTGTTGGTTACCGTGTTGCCGAAAAGGGTAAGGATCTCGAATTCTTGCTCGGATATAGCCACCCAGTTCCATTCCCAGCTCCAGAAGGAATTTCTTACAAGGTTGAATCACCAACCAAGTTGCATATCAGCGGAATCGATAAGCAACTCGTTGGTGAAGTTGCAGCCAAGATTAAGAAGCTGCGTAAAGCAGATCCTTATAAGGGCAAGGGCCTACGTTTGGCAGGCGAAGTTGTTCGCCGTAAGCAAGGAAAGACAGGTAAGAAGTAATGGCAATCGGTGTAAAAGTCCGCAAGGGGTCAGCTACTAATGCTCGCGCCCGTCGTCACTTCCGCGTCCGCAAGAAGGTCTCTGGCACTCCTGCGCGTCCACGTCTAGTCGTTTCTCGCTCTGCACGTCATCTCTTCGTACAGATCATCGATGACACACAAGGTAAGACTTTGGCTTATGCATCAACAATGGAAGAAGCCTTCCGTAAGTCAACTGGCGATAAGACTGCAAAGTCTCGCGAAGTTGGTGCGTTGATCGCAAAGCGCGGAAAGGATGCCGGTATCTCTACCGTTGTATTCGACCGCGCAGGAAATAAGTACACAGGTCGTATTGCAGCACTTGCAGATAGTGCACGAGAGAACGGATTGGAGTTCTAATGGCTGAAAATCCAACAACCGCAACTGCACCAGAGAACAAGGGCGCTGACAAGGTTTCTGAAAAAGGCCGTGGCCGCGGAAATGGCGAACGCCGTGAACGTCGCGACGATCGTGAAAAGGACAAGTCTCCATACATGGAGCGCGTTGTCTTCATCAACCGTGTTTCTAAAGTTGTTAAGGGTGGACGTCGTTTCTCATTCACCGCACTAGTTGTTGTCGGCGACGGCAATGGCACAGTCGGTATTGGTTACGGAAAGTCTAAGGAAGTTCCACAAGCGATCGCTAAGGCTGTCGAAGAAGCAAAGAAGTCATTCTTCGTAGTTCCACGCGTTCAAGGAACTGTTCCTCACCCAGTACAAGGTGAAACAGCAGCTGGCGTAGTTCTTCTTCGCCCAGCAAGCCCAGGTACCGGAGTTATCGCCGGTGGTCCTGTTCGTGCAGTACTTGAATGTGCTGGCATCACAGATGTATTGACCAAGTCACTCGGATCAAATAATGCAATCAACATGGTTCACGCAACCGTTGCTGCACTTAAGTTGCTCGAGTCACCAGCAGCAATCGCTGCTCGTCGTGGTCTTCCACTTGAAGATGTTGCACCTGCAGCAATTATCCGCGCTTCACAGATGACAGTTGGTGCCTAATGCCACGTTTAAAAGTAACTCAAATTAAATCTAAGGTCGGTAACAAACCTGAGATTCGCGAGACCTTGCGTTCACTTGGTCTAAAGCGCATCAACGATGTTGTCGTCAAAGAAGATCGTCCAGAAATTCGTGGCATGGTTAACGCCGCTCGCCACTTGATCAAGGTTGAGGAGGTCGAATAAAGATGACGCTAAAACTTCATCACCTTCGTCCAGCCCCAGGTGCAAAGAAAGCTAAGACTCGTAAGGGTCGCGGTGAAGCATCAAAGGGTAAGACCGCCGGTCGCGGTGGCAAGGGAACACATGCACGTAACACTGTTCGCCCAGGTTTTGAGGGTGGCCAGCTTCCGTTGGTTATGCGTTTGCCTAAGCTTCGCGGCTTTAAGAACCCAGCACGTATTGAGTACCAAGCAGTTAACGTTGCAACAATTAACGATCTCTTCCCTAAAGGTGGAGATGTAACAGTTGCAGATCTAATTGCAAAGGGCGCAGTGCGCGATAGCTTGCCTGTAAAGGTTCTTGGCAATGGCGATATCGCCGTCAAGGTTTCTGTAACCGCGCATGCTTTCTCAGCATCAGCAGTTGAAAAGATTGCTGCCGCTGGTGGTTCGACAAAGGTTCTCTAAGGTTTCTTAGAAAAATACTTCGCTAGTTTGATTTGATAGAGGGAGAAGATTGATGCTTTCAGCATTTGGAATGGCTTTTAAGACACCAGATCTGCGCAAGAAGATCTTCTTCACTCTCTCAATCATGGCCTTGTTCCGCTTCGGTTCAGTCGTCCCAACTCCAGGTGTTTCATACTCTGCAGTTCAGACATGTCTAAACCAAGTTCAAACCGGCGGCCTTTTTGGGCTGATCAACTTGTTCTCAGGTGGCGCGCTTATTCAGCTCTCCGTCTTTGCGCTCGGAATCATGCCTTACATCACCAGCTCGATCATTATTCAATTGCTTACCGTTGTTATCCCTCGTTTTGAAACACTTAAGAACGAAGGACAATCTGGAACTGCAAAGTTAACTCAGTACACACGTTACTTAACTATCGGTCTTGCAGTTTTGCAATCAACTGGTTTAGTGGCAGTTGCTCGTACACCTGGTCGCTTGATTTCAGGCTGTAACGAAGCGATCATCCCTGACACTTCATGGCAACGTATCGTCACCATGATCGTCGTAATGACGGCGGGTACATCTGTAATCATGTGGCTTGGTGAACTAATCACTGATCGCGGTATCGGCAACGGTATGTCAATCTTGATCTTCACATCTATCGCAGCAGGTTTCCCAAGCCAACTCTGGAGCATCAAAGTTCAAAAGGGCTTATTTGCATTCCTAGTTGTTCTAACAGTTGGCGTTGCCGTAGTCGCAGCAGTTGTATTCGTTGAACAAGCCCAACGCCGCATCCCAGTTCAATATGCCAAGCGCATGGTTGGACGCCAGGCATATGGTGGAACCAGCACATATATTCCAATTAAGGTTAACCAAGCCGGCGTTATTCCAGTGATCTTCGCTTCATCACTTCTTTACATTCCTTCGCTGATCGTTAACTTCACCAATAGCCAAGCGGCTTGGGCGGTTTGGATCTCACGTAACTTGGTAAAGGGCGATCACCCGATCTACATCATCGCTTACTCAGCTTTGATTATCTTCTTTACCTACTTCTACGTTGCGATCACATTTAACCCAGATGAAGTCGCTGACAATATGAAGAAGTACGGTGGATTTATCCCAGGTATTCGTGCGGGTCGTCCGACTTCTGAATACTTACAGTACGTTCTCTCACGCATTACAGCGCCAGGTGCGATCTATCTTGCACTTGTTGCGATTATTCCTATTGGCGCCTTGATTCTCTTTGGTGCAACTCAAAACTTCCCATTCGGCGGAACTGCGATCCTGATTGTTGTTGGCGTTGGTCTCGATACTGCAAAGCAGATTGAAAGCCAGTTGCAGCAGCGTTCATATGAGGGGTTCTTGCGCTAATGCGTTTAATCCTGGTCGGACCACCAGGTGCTGGTAAAGGAACACAAGCTCAATTCCTAGCTGCGCACTATTCAATTCCTCATATTTCAACTGGCGATATTTTTCGCGCAAATTTGAAAGCCGGAACTGATTTAGGTAACCAAGCAAAAGCTTTTATGGATCGCGGCGAACTCGTTCCAGATTCAGTTACAAACGATATGGTCAAAGATCGTTTAACTCATGACGATGTGGCTAACGGTTTTCTTCTCGACGGGTACCCACGAAATGTTGCTCAGGCCGAAGTTCTTCGCGCATTTCTTGCCGAACATAAAACACCTTTACAAGCAGCGCTCGAACTTTCAATCGCGCCAGATGAAATCATCAAGCGTCTATCTTCACGTCGTACCTGCCGCGCCTGCGGTGCACCATCTGAAGCAGGTGCAACTAACTGTGCTTCATGCAACGGCACCGATCTCTATCAGCGCGAAGATGATAAAGAAGAAGTCATTGCTCGCCGCCTCGAAGTTTACGAAGAGCAGACCGCGCCAATTATCTCTTTCTACCGCTCTGAAGGTTTATTGATCACAATCCCAGCAGTTGGAACAGTTGCTGAAATAACTGAGCATGCAATTACTGCGCTCGGCCGCCTCGCTTAAATAAGGCAAAAAGATGGCGATACAGATAAAGACCCTTGATCAACTCAAGGTAATGCGTCGCGCAGGATTAGTAGTTGCCGAAATTCATCAGGCGATACGCAATGTAATCAAGCCAGGCATGACAACAAGCGCGCTCGATGTTGTGGCAGCAGCTTGTATTAAGCGCAATGGGGCGACTCCAAACTTTCTTAACTATCACGGCTTTCCTGCAACTATCTGTGTCTCTATCAATGAAGAAATTGTTCATGGGATACCTGGCGATCGAATAATTAACGATGGTGATTTAGTTTCTATTGATTGCGGTGCAATCGTCGAAGGTTGGCACGGTGATGCCGCATTCTCGATCGGCGTTGGCACAGTTGATCCGCAAGATCAAAAACTTATGAATGTATGCGAAGAATCAATGTGGCGGGGAATTGCGGCCGGACACATGGGTGCACGACTTACCGATATAAGTGCGGCGATTGAAAGTTATATTGATTCGCAAGGCAAGTACGGAATTCTGCAAGAGTATGGCGGCCATGGCATCGGTACCGAAATGCATCAAGAACCACACGTCTTAAATTTTGGTAAGCGCGGAAATGGACCTGAGTTAATTGCTGGAATGGCGCTAGCTATCGAACCGATGATTACTCGCGGAACCCATAAGACAAAAGTTTTGGGAGATGACTGGACAGTTGTTTCGCAAGATAAATCACGGGGCGCGCACTTCGAACATTCCTATGCGCTTTTGCCTGATGGCAAACCATTTGTCTTGACCGCAGCCGATGGGGGACGCGCCAAGTTAGCGACCCTGGGGATTGAAGTTTCAGACCTGCTCGACCAATAAATTCTTCCGCTTGCGAGGTGTTTGACCTCACAATTTAGGTCTAAAACGTTACCAAAATCCCTTTACTGGGGCTCTCAGGTATCTCTAACCTTGCCTAAACCCCATCCCTCGTGGGTAAGGATTATAAGGAGAGTCTTATATGTTGAAAAAGAAATTTGCCGGTGCGCTTGTCGCATCAATGGCGCTTGCTTCAATCGTGGCTGTTGCGCCAACTGCAACTGCTGCACCTAAAGCTGCAAATATCGCTGTAGCTGGTGATGACTGCATCAAAGCAGGTCGCGTTGCAAAAGGACGCGGCGTCGAAGGATCTGACCTAACCTGTCTAACCGTTACAACTGGATCGCTTAAAGGCCAGCTGAAATGGTGGTACAAAGAAGTAACTCCACTCACCAAACTTGAATGGGTTGCATCTTCTGGCGTTGGTGGTGGCTACGGAACAACTGCAATCGCATTCGCTGATGCCATGAAGGCCGAAGGTATGTTGAGCGATTACACAGTTTCATACAAGTCAGGCGGTTCGGGAACAGTTGGACTGGGCTACTTCCTAGATCAGAAAGATCGTAAAGACGTTGCATTTATAACTGGCTTCGCAATGCTTTCTGGAGTTGCCGCAACTAAGTCAAAGTTGAAGCATGAAGATGCTAAGGGTATTTCTGGTCTTATGCGTGAGTGGGAAGCGATCGTTGTTCCTGCTTCGTCTAAGTACAAGACTATCAATCAACTCCTTGATGACATTAAGGCAAATCCAAAGCTTGCAATCGCAGGTGGATCAAAGGCAACAGTTGACCATGTATTCATGGGATTGCTACTTGAAAAAGTTGGCATGAAGGCAAGCGACATGAACTACATTCCTTATTCTGGTGGCGGCGAAGTTACAACATCTGTCCTTGGTGGCCAGACAGTTGCAGGCGTTTCTGGAACATCTGAATTCGCCTCATATGTGAAGGCTGGAAAGTTGCGAGTTCTTGCACTTTCATCACCTACACGTTTGAAGTCAATCAAGGGTGCAACTTTGATTTCTCAAGGAATCAACTTCTCAATGGGTAACTGGCGCGGAATTATGGCGCCATCTTCTCTAACTGAGGCAGAGCGCGTTAACTGGCTTAAGGTCGTTGACGTAACTCGCGCTGGAGATGCATGGAAGGCAACCTTGGTAGCTAAGGACTGGACCAACCAGACCGATATGGGTAAGCCATGGGATGCATTCTTGGCTGCACAAAAGAAGGACATCACTGCCACGCTAGTAACACTTGGTTTGGCATAAGTCACTTGAACTCTAAGAAGATTGGGGGAGAGCTTGCCTTCGCAGGCTCTCTCCTAATCCTTGGAATCGTCGTTATCTTCGACAGTTCAAGGATGTTAATTCCAGCAGGCGAAGAATCTGTTGGACCACAAGTATTTCCATATCTCGTCGGTGGTTTTGTAATCGCAATTGCCATCGGTCTATTTATTCAAATTTTCCGCGGAAATTTGGGAGTCCCCGAAGGCACTGAATTCGGCGATGTGATCGATAAAACAGATTACAAATCTCTCTCTATGGTCGCAGGCTCTATGTTGACCTACCCAATTTTGATTGAACGAGCCGGATTTATAATTGCAACAACCGTAGTTTTCTTTGGCGTGGCATTTGCATACGGCGCTCGTAATTTACTTAAAAACTTAGCGGTCTCCCTAATTTTCTCTGCAGCCGTTTACTTTGCATTCTCAAAAGGATTAAACGTTAACCTTCCCGCCGGCGTATTGAAGGTGTTTGCATGAGCAGTTTTAACGCATTGATGGACGGCTTTGCCGGCGCACTAACTCTAAATAATTTACTTTTTGGTTTACTCGGAACCATTCTCGGAACTTTAGTTGGCGTGCTCCCCGGAATCGGTCCGGCTCTGGCCATCGCGCTCTTGTTGCCGATTACATACACAGTAAGCCCAGCTTCTGCGCTAATTATGTTTGCCGCCATTTACTACGGTGCGATGTATGGCGGTTCCACAACCTCAATTTTGCTTAATACGCCAGGAGAATCTGGCTCAGTGATTACTGCCCTCGAAGGCCATCAAATGGCCAAACGTGGACGTGCTGGTGCGGCACTTGCAACAGCAGCAATTGGATCTTTCGTCGCCGGAACAATTGCAACCGGAATTTTGGCTTTTGCCGCGCCGTCACTTGCCAATTGGGCGATCAAAGTTACCGCAGCCGATTACTTCGCCTTGATGCTTGTGGCATTTACAACGGTAGGCACCTTGCTAGGAAATTCAATGTTGCGAGGTATGGCATCGCTCGGCGTTGGTTTAACTCTTGGATTGGTCGGCGCCGACCTGCAATCAGGTGCGGTTCGCTTAACCTTTGGAAATTTGCATGCGATCGATGGAATTGAAACAGTAACCGTAATCGTTTCGCTTTTTGCGCTTGGTGAAGCTTTGTATATTGCAGGTCGCGCTAAAGCCACAGGTTGGTCACTTATTCCCATGAAGGGAAAGGCGATCATGACTCGCCAAGATCTAAAACGCTCATGGAAACCATGGCTACGCGGAACTGCAATTGGATTCCCACTCGGAATTGTTCCAGCCGGCGGTTCAGAAGTTCCTACCTTCTTAAGTTACGCCGCAGAAAAATCTCTTTCCAAGAATAAAGATGAATTCGGAAAAGGTGCGATCGAAGGCGTTGCAGGTCCAGAGGCGGCCAATAACGCAAATGCCGCCGGCGCGCTTGTTCCGCTTCTTGCTCTAGGACTACCGACTTCTGCAACCGCAGCAGTTGTACTTGTTGCATTTCAGACTTATAACATTCAAACCGGACCGCTCTTATTCCAAACCAATCCTGAAATTGTCTGGACGCTGATCGCATCACTATTTATTGGAAATACTTTGCTTTTGCTTCTGAATTTGCCATTGGTTCGCGTTTGGGTGCAATTATTGAAGATTCCCCGCCCGTACCTCTTTTCGGGTATTTCTGCTTTTGCATTGATGGGCGCCTATGTTGCTAACAACGCCACCTTTGATCTTTGGCTCGCACTTGGAGTCGGCGTAATTGGTTTTGCTTTCCGCCGCTTTGGAGTTCCGATTACGCCACTGATTATCGGATTAATTCTGGGACCTATGGCAGAACTTCAGATGCGCCGGGCGCTGCAAATCAGCGGTGGTGAAGTGAGCGCGCTATATGCAACTTCGATCTCAAAAATTCTCTATCTGGTTCTATTCGTTGTAATTATTGGGCCAATGGTCTGGAACTTTAAGAAGAAGCTTGCCCTAAAGAAGTAAATGTCTGATAAAAAACTCTTGCCTTGGGCTCGCCCACTGCTTCTGAGTTCCACCCTTGTTCAAGCAACTATTTATGCATTACGCCCGATGATCACCTATCGAGCGATTGAACTTGGCGCCAATACCTTTCAAATCGGCGTAGTTGCGGCTCTGTATGCCTTGTTTCCGGTTTTGCTTGCTCTGCAATTCGGTTCATGGGTCGGAAAAATTGGCGAAGGCAAATTTATAATCGCCGGAACAATCACAATGGGCGTTACATCAATAGCGCTGATGGGAACGAACTCAGTTACCACTCTGGCAATTGCAACCGCTTTTGCTGGGGTATCTCACTTAGCCTGCATGGTAGGTGGACAATCAATGGTGGCCCTTCGCGCACCACGGGAAAATTACGACAGATATTTTGGTTACTACACATTTAGCGCATCACTCGGACATCTAATTGGCCCGCTTCTTGCGGCATTTGTTGCAGGTTCCGATGGAACCCTGCCTAAATCAACTTCACACGCCTTTCTTCTTGGCTTTGCACTTTGCGTCATTGCACTTGTTCCAGTAATTAAGTGGCGCAACGATAAACCAAGCGTGGAAGCTAAAACTGATCAAGGCACTTACACGGCGGCGCTTGCCTTGATGAAAAAGCCCGGAATATTGGCGGCGATTTATATTTCACTTGCGGTTTCATCTGTGGGCGACGTTCTTGTTGTTTTCTTGCCGCTTTTCGGAACTGAGAATAATTTCTCGCCTTATGCAATTGGAATTATTTTGGCCATTCGAGCAGGCACAACTATGACTTCACGATTCTTTCTCGGCAGGCTAAGTGAGCGATTTACAACTTATCAACTACTTATTTTCAGTACAGGCATTTCCGTAATCGCATGTGCGGCTATGGCTTTTGCCAAAACCCCGCTTTCATTAGGTGCCATTGTTTTTGTTGCTGGTTTTTCACTTGGAATTGGCCAGCCGTTAACCATGTCGCTGGTTTCGCAGAAAACTGCGGCCAACGAACGCGCACTTGCCGTATCTGCGCGACTAATGGGAAATCGTTTTGGACAATTTATAGTTCCGGCCTCGGCCGGTGCGATAGCGGCCTCAGCAGGTGCCAGCGGAGTATTTATTGGACTTTCGGTCTTATTGGCGACTTCGCTCTTTAGCGCATCTAGCAGGTAATCTTCGCTCTATGGAGTGCGCATGAGCCAACAGAACCAAGTTGAGTTCACCCTCTGGTTACGCGAAAACCAGAAGGCCTTTCTGCGTGCGGCGAAGGTAATTTGCTTTGATACCCAGAACGCCGAAGATGTATTGCAAGAGGCGTTAGCCGATGTCTATAAACGCTGGAACAAGATCCGCGAACACGAAAATCCCGAAGCTTATTTAATGCGCGTGATGGTCAGTAAGCACGCAGATATGCGCCGCAAATGGTTACGCCGTCAGCAAGAGAAAGAAACCTCTTGGGATCTTGCAGAAAATATTCGCGATTTAGTAGATCAAACCGATGATGTGACACAGCGTTTATTGGTGCAAGCTGCACTTAAATCGCTAAGTGCGGCGCAACGCGCCGTTCTAGTTTTGATTTATGAGCACGGCATGGTTTTGCGCGAAGTCGCAGAAGTTCTGCAGATCCCAATGGGAACTGCGGCATCTCACTTGGCGCGCGGCAAGGCTGCGGTGGCGGCTTATGTTGAACTAGTTCCAGAACTTGAGAAGTCAGCAAATAAAGAGTTGACCGGAAGTTCACAAAGATCTAATGAGATCGAAACGGTAATCGCAGAAGTGGTGGATAACAATGAGTGATGTAGATCCACTAATCAAACGGGAAATGCAGTGGATGGCACTTGGCATCCTCGAAAACCGTGACCTTGCACCGGTAATTATCGCAAAAGTGCGTCGTCAAAGAATTCGCCGTGCGCTTATTTCTATTCTTGCAGTTGTTGCAATTGGCGCAACAAGTATCGGAATATTTGAACTACTTCAGAAACCAGCGCCAATTGTCGTTGCCGCAGATAATGGCGTAACCGGAACAAATGCCGTTAACCAACCTGAGATCATTGGATTGCAATCCGATTACCCAGTTACCTGGGAACAAAGCGTGGGCGATCTCGGCGCAATTAGCGGTGCTGGCGGCATCGGCGACACACTAGGTGGATTAACCGCAGTAGGTTTAAAAATTTCTTGGGAACGTTGCGGTCAAGGTCAATGTCCAGTTACTTGGGTTTTGAGTTTAGAAAATAGAACTCAAGATTTAATCTCAACTGCTCCTTCACTTGGGTTATTTACCAACCACACACCAATCGTCAGTGATTCCCGCCCAACAACGGTATTACCAGGCGGAACAGCGCTACTTGTTTATAGCTTCCCAGAATTCAAGGAATCGCTTAAGACTTCGCCAAGTGAGACATGGCAGTGGAACTGGTACCTGGCTCAACTCCGTTAGGAGTGTGAGTGATTCAAACGGCTCAACTTCGTTAAGAGTCTGAGCCGTTGGAATGGCGCAAACACGGTAAATAGTCCGAAATTGCCCCTTTTATGCGGGGGCTGCAGCGCATAAATTAGCCCCCATAGTGCGGTAACCACTAAGAAGCCATACCCGTGGCTTCGCCTATCTCTATGGGGGAAATGTGAAAAAGAAACTACTCGCTGGGGCTGCGTCCCTAGCAATGCTCGCGGGGTTGATCACAGCTGCTAATCCAGCAACTGCTGCAACCATCCGCCTGCCAAAAACAGCCATGAATGCCTGCGTTGTTCAAAACGGCATTTATTGCATCGAATCAGTAACACTTACAACAGGTTCAGGACAGAAAATTCCTTTGACCTACGTACCAAGCGGAGCAGATGTTCCAGCTAAGAAGACACCTTCAGATTTCTTTGCACCTGTTGCACAGATCAAGGGTGGCAAAGTCGTTGATAACAACTGGTGGATGTCGCAATATCAGCGCGATGTACTTACATCAGGAAAGTTTGTTATGCAGGATCTATCTTCACTTTTCGGGACAGCAAATCACCCAGAACAGGGTGCGAAATATGATCCAGCTAAGAAAACTTACGACATCAACAAGCCGCTAGATTTCTACAGCTACCCAATGGATTGCTGGAACAACCAGACTAAGTCATCAACCAAATCAACATTTGGTGAGTGCTACAAGGGTTCAGTTGCATTCTTGCAAGATAACGAAGTTAAGTGGTTCTTCTTCTACCCAACAGCGGCAGAAGCAGCAAAGCAGATCGCCAACTTCACTGGCGTTACATTTGTTGACCTTGCTGAACTTTCAGCTACACAGCAGCGTCCAGTCTGGGGAACAACTTACGATGCAGCTAAGAAGACTTTCGGTGCTACTGAAGGAATCATCATTCCGATTTGGGTAACTCGCGATGCTCTTGTTAATGGTTGGGCAGTAGCAGGCACACCTGCTGCAGTTCCTGCCGATCCAGCAGCTGCTGCGACAACGACAACACCAACTACTGAGTCAGCAACAGCAGAAGCGGCAGAACTTGCTGCAACTGCGCCACTTGCACCAGCTCCTGGCGTTGCTGTTGGTACACCAACTGAAGCAGGACGTGCGCTTGTCGGACGTTGGACACACCCTGATTGGCAAGGTTTGAACCTTGGTTCTCTCGGTTACGACGGACTTTATGTTGAAGCGAAGACTCCTAACGAGTTCGTTTCCAGCATGCTATTTGTCGATGTTCTTCCAACACTTACAGGTGCGGATAAGAAGACCAACCTCGCAGGTCAAGTCGGAAACAAGGCATACGCAACAAGCCTTGATTCAGATATCGTGATCACGGTAAAGGTTCGAATCGGCGAAATGCAGACCGGAGTTACCGTTGCAGTTGGTACAGATATTGTTGTTACATCTCAACCAGGTGGCGAATACAACGCAATATCAATCACTGGTACACCAGTAACCGTGCCACTTGCTAAATCTGTTAAGGATTGCGAAGGCGAAGCCGGTATTTCTAAGGCAAACGTTCGTCAATTCCAGATGATCGCTATGGCTGCTAACGATGACACTTCAGGATTTGGTGTCGAAGGCACTTCCGGTGGAATGTACGTTGGTTCAAACGGTGTCTGCGGACTTTCAACTCCAGTTTGGAGCGAAGCCGATAAGGCATTCACATGGCGTGCAGCTGCTCCTCACTTTGCACCAGATGGTGTGACAGTGAACAAGGGCTTCTACAAAGCGGTAATTCCTACAGCAGATGCTGCGCTTCTTTGGGGTATGACAAATCCAAACGATGCTGCATCAGCGCTTGAAATCTCGCTTACAACTGAAGCCGGTGGAACAGCAGCGTTCCTGAAGAACATCAGCGTGAAGAACGGCAAGATCATCATCGATGTATCTGGCTTTGAATACTCACGTCCAAAGCTCAAGATTGGTATTAAGAAGGGCTACAAGCCCGCTGCCAAGATCTTGAACAAGACAACAATCACCTGCGTAAAGGGCAAGGCTGTAAAGAAGATCACTGCAGTCAAGCCAGCATGTCCAGCAGGTTACACAAAGAAGTAGTTTTACAACTTCTTCCATATAGATGAACGAGGGCAAACCGTTCCTCAGCTCGTTAAGCAATTAGCGAGCTGAGGGCGGTCTCTTCATTCAGTATCTACAAACTATTTTTAGACTGGGGATCGCATGAAGCGTTTAGGACAATTTGGAGCTCTATTAGTTTCATTAGCGCTGATTACGCCAGCAATCGCACATAGTGCAGATTCAATCCCCGAACAATGGGCTCAACTACCAGCACCTGGCGCTGGCTATATTGGCTACGAAGCAAATGAAGCAGCCTTTGCAAATACCGAAGCTTCAACTTGGATTAACTTCACTTCCTCTAACGGAAAAATGGATGGCAAAGTTACAAAAGTTTCCATCTGCAATACCGGAGCCGAAGATGGCTGTGCATTCTCTGTTTACTCTTACTATCGAGCGGTATTACCAGTGTGCGGTGATGCAAGTGATATCAACTGCATCTCAGATATTTTTGCAATGGACTCAACTGGTAAGAAATTAACGGTTAGCTCTGCAACTGTCTTTCCTAAAGATAATCCGCAGGCTTTTGCTGGCAACAAATCCTTAAACGTGCCACGTGGGTCGGGTGCAGCGCTGGTTTCAATTC
>JAHECV010000032.1:0-2070 GCA_024641555.1 Candidatus Planktophila sp. | reverse complement strand
CTAGTCGTGGCGCCGACCAAGCCGCTTTTGAAACCCCAAAGCTCGGTGGTTCAATCTCCGCAGTAAAAATAATAGATGGCGATTTCTTTGACTTAGCAACAGATACAAACACGGCAAAATACGATCAGGTTGGCCGAATCCAAGTTGGTACAACACAAACCAAGCCGATAGTTGATCCAAAACCATCAAAACTTTGCGTGGCAGTTTCAACCACGCAATGCGCACTGCCTTACTCCATGCCTAAAGATATTTCTTTCGGTTTCGCGTTGCGCCTAAATACCTCTCTTTCTGGCTGGCTTCACGGCCGCATGAAAAATGCCGTCATTGATTACAAGACATCGAACGGCATCACCAACTTGAGCGTTACCGCGAATCCAATCTCAGTTCCGCTGGTTGATGTGTGGAGTAAGAGCGATGATTTATCTGATGCTCATGTCGCCGCATATGCTTCACAATTCTGGGCTGGCGAAGCAATGCACTACCCAATTACCAACGAAAATCTTGGGCAACCAATCTTGGAGAGCGAAAAAACTCGCGCAGGAATGAAAAATATCTCCTTTAAACACATCAACACCAATTTCTCGAAATCTGCGATGGATAACTTCCTCCTTTGGCTACCGGTCGCAAAAGATAAGGCCGCAGCCATGCCGACTCAGTGGCGTATCGGAACAATGTCTGAAAATGGTTCTGGCCCCGTTCGTGAATGTTTAGATAAAGAAAAGGCTTTAGCGGGAGTTGTAACCACTAACTCGACTATGTACATCGATGGTCCGCCAACATTTAACGATGGCAATCTAGATTACAAAGTTGCCTCCACTCACTTTGAAGCAGATGGCACAACGGTTTTTAAAGGTACATACGAATTAATCATGTCCTCATCAGTTGCCCGCTGTATTTACAAATTTACCGCAGCGCCAATAAGCGCCACCGTCTCAATTACCTCTGAAAATGGTGAAGCAAACACTGCAACAACTATTCTCAATGAGAAGAACGGTTGGCTCACTCTGGGTGCATACGGCTTCACCTTCTCGTCACCAACTTTGCGAGTTAAATTGGCTCAAGAATCAGCGGCTCCTCAGCCAACTGCTTCGCCATCTGCCGCACCAGTGGTGGCGAAGAAAACAACTATTACCTGCATAAAAGGGAAAGTTTCAAAGAAAGTAACAGCTGTCAATCCAAAGTGTCCAACGGGGTATAAAAAGAAATGAAGAAATTACTTATCTCAATTTCTGTATTTTTCTTTGCCTTAACTCTGCTTCCATCTGCCAACGGTGAAACACCTGAAGAAAATTTCTATCCTTCCGTGAAGCAAGAGGCGGGTTGGATGGGTTATAACTCTGATAATTCAATTGAATACTCCCAACCAAGCTCGCTCTATGCCCGCGCAGGTACCTCGGGGTTGGATTACATTGAAAAACTCTATCTTTGCTCCTCACTCGAAACTAAAGAATGTGCGACGCCAGAAATTCATTCCTTTCAATTCACATCCATTTTCACAAAGTGTCAAAATGATGCTGATACGGACTGTATAGATGCATTTAGCATCAAAAACGAAGATGGTTCAATCATCCCAGCGACTTTTCAAAGAAATTGGGTCGCAGGACCAGTTTTTCAGGGAGATAAATCTAAACATTTGCCTACAGGTTATGGCCCAAACTCATGGACGCTCACCAATAGCAAAGGTGTGCTCGAGACTTATGCGCTAAGTGTAGGAATTAATGGATATTACGATTTAATTAGAAATCCAAATAAAACAAATTTTGAATCTTTCATCGCTGCGATTCAGCCGATTAAGGAAGTTGCAGGAGCAGAGTACGACGGACCAGTTGCAAATGTAACTAAGCGCGGGAACGGTTACTCGCAAGGTTGGAACACCATGTTTGTAGAAAAAGGTTGTCAGGTTGCAGAACGCGGTCTGTGCGGTTACCGCATGCCTTTTGATTTAGAGAAGACTGTAATCCTTAAAGTTCGCCTTAGTCAGCCCGTGCAAGGTTGGCTTCATGGGCGAATGAAGGATGCCAATATTGTCATGACTACTGCATCTGATAATTCTCAAGTAGTAGAGATTTC
>JAHECV010000043.1 GCA_024641555.1 Candidatus Planktophila sp. | reverse complement strand
GGACTTCGTAAGTACTTCGCAAAGCATGCTTATAAAAACACTGAGCTAAGTGATCTAATCACCGAACTTGAGGCTGCCAGCGGCAAAGATTTAACAGCCTGGGTTGCGACCTGGTTGCGCACAGCGGGCGTCAATACGCTTCGTCCGATTGTGGAACTTGCTGGAGATAACTACGCATCTGTAACGATCAAACAGGAAGCGCCACAAATGCCGGTAGGTTCAACCGAACTGCGCCCACACAATTTATTTGTTGGTTTATTTGATCTCCACAATGGTGATCTGGTTCGTCGTGAGAGCGTTCAGGTAGATATCGAAGGTGAATTCACAGTTATCAAGGAATTCGCTGGTAAAAAATCTGCTGATCTATTGTTGATCAACGACCACGATCAGAGCTATGCCAAGCTCCGCTTTGATGAGCGATCCGTTGCGACCATGAAAACCTACGAAGGTCGCCTAAACGATTCGTTGGCGCGCGGACTCATCTGGGCATCGCTCTGGGATTCAACACGTGATGGCGAGCTCGCGGCAAGTGATTACATTAATATCGCGCTCAATATTCTTACGGGTGAGACAGATATCTCGATGATCACCGCAACTTTCATGCAGATCGATACTGCGATCTGGGCATATGTTGCACCGCAGAAGCGAGAAGCTGCTCGGTTGGCGGTGGCCAGCGCCGTCGAAGCGCTTCTTGATGGCGCAAAGCCGGGAAGCGATCACCAACTTCAGTACGCGCGCGCATTTGCCAACAACGCAGTTACCGCTGCGCATTTTGATCGCCTCAAGGCGATGCTCGGTGGTTCAATAAATGGATTAACGGTAGATGCCGATCTTCGTTGGCATCTCTTCTTATGCGGCGTAAAGCGCGGAGTATTCGGGCCTGCAGATATTGCTGCCGAAGGAGAACACGATAAGACTGCGCATGGCAAGCAGTACGTTGCTCTGGCACACGCTGCGCTTCCAACGAAAGAGGCCAAAGCTGCGGCATTTAAATCAATCACGACCGATGATTTAAGCAACACGATACATTCTTATAAGTGTCGTGGCTTTAACGAAAGTATCCACTGGGAGATTCTTGAAACTTTCGTTGATCAATATTTTGACTCAATTTTGAAAGTTTGGGAGACCAAAGGCTATGAAATTGCCGAGACTACTGCCACTCTGACATTTCCAATGTGGGCCATTAGAGAAGAGACCGTTAACAAGGCGCAGCACTGGTTAGATGTAACCGGAAAGAGCGCTGCACATTCGCTGCGCCGCTCAGTTGCCGAAGGCCGCGATGCTATGAGCCGCGCCCTAAAAGCACGTGCCGTTGACGCTAGTCGATAGAGGTAATTACTGAATCAGCGCTCTTTGCCTTCTTGCGGTCGCCAGACATCGCATAGGAGATCACTGAGATAAGTAAGAAGAGCGCGATTGGTGTTGCTACAAAGTACGCGAATGTTTCGATTGCACTTAGCCCTTGGCCGGCCATGGTGCCGTCCTCTTGGTTATCTAACTTTAAGAAATTTATGGCAGATGCAAAGTGATTAAACATGGGTATAAGTCTAAGCGAATTAAGCGGTGGCTGCTGCCACGCCAAATGGCGCAAGGTATGGCAGCCATCTTGTATCTGTGCGACCGGTGCCGAGAATTCGCCAGGCGGCGCCCACTGGTTCGCGTGGAAGTGAGCGAAGTCTCCAACCTAACTCTTTAAGCGGCTTATCTGCTTTGAGGTGGTTGCACTTATGGCAGGCAGAGACCACGTTCTCCCAATTGTGTCCGCCGCCACGAGAGCGCGGAATCACATGATCGATCGAAGTTGCTGGTGCGCTGCAGTAGACACAGCGACCACCATCGCGCGCAAAGATGGCGCGACGGGAAAGTGGAACAGCATGGCGATATGGAATCTTTACAAATTTATTTAAGCGAATAACTGATGGGAGTTCGATTTCACCTTGCGAAAAGTGCAAGATATTTCCAGAAGCTTCAACCATGGTTGCGCGAGAGTTAAGAATGAGCAGAAGAGCACGACGTTCAGTTACAACACCTAGCGGTTCGTAGGTGGCGTTTAGAACTAACGCACGAGTCATGGCTACTCCGGTAATTTCAGGCGCGTGGCTCGCGCCGATTGGTTTATCTTGCACCAATTTCGCGCGGATCGGGGTATTTGCAGGCCAATTTTTGGTAAAGAATTCGTTAGAGTCTGCATCATGAGCGAGCAAACTCGAAATATTTTGGAATGGCTAAGTGGCGCTCCTTTGCGCGTATTTAGCGTCTTGGCGGCAGCCTGGATCAGCCATAGCATCGGCCGCCGTGCGATCGAACGCGCGGTCAATAAATTAGCCACCACCGATTTAAAACCGGGGCCTGGCTTTGCCAAGCGCCAAGCAGAACGCGCTCGTACCACTGGATCAGTTCTCTCTTCAATCCTAAAAGCAGTTATATGGATCATTGCCATTGGCATGATCCTTGGAGAGTTTGGATTTAACTTAGGACCGGTAATCGCATCCGCTGGAGTAATCGGCGTTGCTATTGGCTTGGGCGCGCAAACTTTGGTACGCGACATACTCTCTGGAATCTTTATGTTGATAGAAGATCAATATGGTGTTGGAGATAAGATCACAACTTTAGATATCGAAGGCGTGGTTGAGAAAGTTGGGCTTCGGATTACAACAATTCGGGATAAAAAAGGCGTGCTTTGGTATGTACGCAATGGTGAAATTTTAGTTATTGGAAATGCGTCTCAGGCGCGTTAACCATTCCGTGTGCAGCCATCTCTAAATAATCCTGCAATTGCTTGCGATTAGTATCTGACATCTCCATACCTGCAAGCGCTCCTAACGCACATTTGAGCCAAGCATCGCGCGCGGCAATATCGATGTGAAATCCAGCATGGCGCATGCGAAGTCGCGGGTGTCCGCGTTCTTCTGAATACGTTGTTGGTCCGCCCCAATATTGTTCAAGGAACATCTTTAAACGAATTGCAGCTCCATGCATATCTTTCTCGGGATACATCGGGCGTAAAATTGGATCGGTGGCAACGCGCGCGTAAAACTGAGAGACAAAATCGTTGAAGAAGGCTTCTCCCCCGACTTCTTCATAAAAAGTAGTCAACTGCGCAGCACCTTGTCATCTGCTCCCTTTGCAATCTGCAATACAAAGTAAGCGGTAATGATGCACATCGCTCCGCTGATGTAGAAAGCCACTGCATAATCACCTAGCTTTACTCGCAACACGGCAGCGCCGAAGGCGGCGACTGCGCCACCAATCTGATGCGCCGCGAAAACCCAGCCATAAACCACGCTCGCGCGAGTTGGCCCCAATATCGCGCGACAGAGCATGATCGTTGGTGGAACCGTTGCCACCCAATCGAGCCCATAGAAAATTACAAAGACCAAAGTTGAGGGGTGGATATGGCTAAAGAGAATTGAAGGTAAGAGGAAGAGTGAGAGTCCGCGGAGTCCGTAGTAAAAGAAGAGCAACTTGCGAGGATCGTAACGATCGGTGAGCCATCCGCTAAAGAGAGTTCCGATTACATCAAAGACGCCGACAAGCGCGAGCAAAGATGCCGCCAAGGTATCCATCATTCCGTGATCGTGCGCCGCCGGAATAAAGTGAGTTCCAATTAATCCGCTAGTTGATAGACCACAGACAAAGAAAGAGCCAATTAGGTACCAGAAATCTTTTCGCTTCGCCCCTTCTTTTAAAGTATCAATCGCCAGCGCGCCAGCGCTAAGTTCGCTCTTGGCAGGCGGTTGCCAATCCTCTGCTGCGCCGTAAGGCAACATTCCAAGATCGGCAGGTTTCTCACGTAAGAAGAAATAGATAAATGGAACAACCGCAATTGAAAATGCGGAAACCGTTATTGAAACGCTCTTCCAGCTATATGTATGTGCCAGATGTGAAAGCCCCGGCAAGAAAATCAACTGCCCCGTTGCAGTTGCTGCTGTTAATAGCCCTGTGACTAGGCCACGTTTTGCAACAAACCAACGATTAGCAACTGTCGCAGCGAAGACCAACGCCATCGATCCAGTACCTGATCCAACAATTACACCCCAGGTGGCAATTAACTGCCATGGCGCATGAATAAAAATTGTTAGGAACGCCCCGATTGAGACCGTAGTAAGCGCGGACATTACGACTTTACGTAGACCGAACTTCTCCATCAGCGCTGCGGCAAAGGGAGCAACCAAACCGAAGAGAAGTACGTTGATAGCGATGGCAAGTGAAATATCAGAGCGCGACCAGCCAAAGGCGCTTTCGAGCGGAACTATAAGTACAGAGGGCGCGGATCTAAATCCGGCTGTTGCCATCAAAGTTAGAAAGGTGACTGCAACAGCAAACCAACCCGGATGGATCTTGCGGGCGTTATTTCTTTGCATCATTTAATTTGCTTCCAAGTATTTAACCAGAAATTCGCGTTCTTTCTCGCTTAGCGGACGAGATTTCTTCGTCTCCATAGATACCGCCACCTGCACTGTGCGCACATGGGCAAAGGTTTTGCCACCATCGGAGATTACAAAGTGCATATTGAAGGAGCTGTTGCCAATTTTTTCAATGGTGATCTCGACATCGACAAATCGTCCACCATCATAAATCGGTTCAATAAAATCTACTTCGGCTCGCGCTACGACCATCTCGATCAAGGTGGATTCGCGCATTGCAGCGGAATACTCTTCAGTCGCCCAGAGAAAACGCGCCTCTTGGGCAAATATCAAATACTTCGCATTGTTGACGTGGCCGAAGGCATCCAAGTCATCCCAGCGGACAAATTGCTTGCTTACATATTTCATTAACGAGTTAGCTTTCGATAGGTAGCACGGTGAGGGCGCGCGGCATCTGCGCCAAGGCGAGAGATTTTATTCTCTTCGTAAGATTCGAAGTTTCCTTCAAACCAGAACCACTTGGAATCACCTTCGTAAGCCAAGATATGTGTGGCTACGCGGTCAAGGAACCAACGATCGTGAGAGATCACCACTGCACAACCAGGAAACTCGAGGAGCGCATTTTCAAG
>JAHECV010000039.1 GCA_024641555.1 Candidatus Planktophila sp. | reverse complement strand
AGGATGTTGATTTCTACACCGGCAAAATCGCATCAGCGAAGTTCTTTGTGACAAATTATCTGCCACATATCACCGCTGATCGTAAGATCGTTGAAGGAACAGATGGTTCGATTATGGAGATCTCCGAGAACGCTTTTTAATTCAGCCGATTAATAAATTAAGATAGGCTCACCCAATGCTCAATAAGCATCGCGGTGAGTTTTATCTTGTTATGGGTGCGATCTTCTTCTCACTCAACGGCGTAATCGTTACCTTGGTTCTTGACCATATGACGACTTTTCGCCTGGCCCAGATCCGCGCGATCGGCACCTTCTTTCTCCTATTTATATTTACCTTTATTCAGGATCGAAATTCGCTGAAAGCCGAGCGCCGAGAAATACCAACTTTGATCTTCTATGGCGTCTTTGGTTATGCGATGGTGCAGCTCGGGTATTTCATCGGTATTGCTCAAGGCGTTCCGCTCAGCTTGGTCTTAATAATCGAATTTACCGCTCCGATTTGGATCGTTCTCTGGATCAAATTTGTCCGTAAATCGCAGGTCGCAAAGAGTATGTGGGCTGCGATCGCGCTTTCATTACTTGGCTTAGTTTTCGTCGCCAAAGTTTGGGAGGGTTTTACCTTTGATTTACTCGGAACTCTAGGTGCACTTGGCGCCGCCTTTGCCTTGGCCGTTTATTTCTTAATGAGCCAATCTCAAGGTACAAAACGTTCGGCACAGGCGATGATCGTTTGGGGCTTTGGTGTCGCAGGGCTCTTCTGGTCAATAGTGTTACCGATCTGGAACTTTCCAACAGAGATCTTTAATACCAATATTAATTTGCAAGGCCGCTTTAGCGATTACAGCGCACCTGGTTGGTTGCTGATTGCTTACATTATTGTCTTCGGAACAATGGTTCCGTATCTCTTTGTCGTTGGTGGAATTCGTCGGTTAAGCGCATCAACTTCTAGCGTAATTGGAATGTTGGAACCAGTATTGGCTGGGGCTTTTGCTTGGATCTGGTTATCGCAATCTTGGACAGCGATTCAGTTGCTCGGGGGCGTAATAGTTTTAATTGGTATCTATATCGCCGATCGAGCTAAGTCAAAGTTAACTTCTCACTAAATATTCAGGTTTTAGTCAGATCATTTACAGTTCCTTACATAACAATACTTCTATGAATAAATTTAAATTCGCCGTGATTTTCGGTCTTTCTCTGGTAGCTAGCTCACTTGTTGTCGCACCAACCTTTGCTGCCACAACCAAGGTTTGTAACGCTACGCAGGCCATTGAAGAAGGGCCGTATTACTTAGCTAATACGCCTATTAGAAGTGATGTAACAGATGGCCAAGCCGGAAAGGCGATAACTCTGAATTTCACAGTGGTTGATACCGCCTGCAAACCAATTAAAGGCGCACGGATTGATATTTGGTATGCCAATGCACAGGGTATTTATTCAGGAGTTGCATCACGTGGCGATGATTTAGGCGCGGGCGTTGGTTCTGGAAATTTCTTACGTGGAACCCAAACTACAAATGCAAAAGGTGTAGCAACCTTTAAAGGGATTTATCCAGGTTGGTACCCGGCTCGCACTATTCATATCCATGAAAAGATTTGGGTAAATGGAAAAGAGGTATTAACAACACAGACTTTCTTCTCTGATAAAGAGAATGCATCGGTAATGGCCACTGCCCCATATAACGCACGTGGTGCTCAAAAAGTTACCAACGCTACAGATATGGTCTTAAACCGTGGAGGCGTAGATTTAAATAGCGCTCTTATGAAATTTGATGGCAAAAAAGCGTCAAACGTTATCGTCTTAAAACGGTAATTACTTATTCGTTCCAAGCGCCATCTTGCGGTTCTTGCGGCGCAGTAAAGTCGCGACCTGCCCCAGCGCTTGGCGCCATATCCGCAAAGCGGGCGAAGTGAAGTTGTGCAGCAACGGTAATGGTCTTGGTCTGACCGTTACGGTGCTTAGCAACAATTAAATCTGCTTCGCCAGAACGGTTCTGTGAGTCATACATATCATCGCGGTGCAACAAGATAACAACGTCGGCATCTTGTTCGATCGAACCGGATTCGCGAAGGTCAGACAACATTGGCTTCTTATCAGAGCGTTGTTCTGGTGAACGGTTGAGCTGTGAGATCGCAATAACCGGAACATCGAGCTCTTTCGCCATAAGTTTTAGGTGGCGAGAAAATTCTGATACTTCTTGCTGACGGTTTTCAACGCGCTTACCGCTGGTCATCAACTGCAAATAATCGATAACAATTAGCTTTAAATCATGGCGTTGCTTGAGGCGCCGCGCTTTGGCGCGGATCTCCATCATTGAAAGGTTTGGTGAATCATCGATAAACAATGGGGCGGCAGAGATTTCTCCCATACGTCGCGCCAGTTTTGACCATTCTTCATCGCTTAACTGGCCAGAGCGAATGTTATTTAAACCGACTCGAGCTTCAGCAGACAACATACGCATAGTGATTTCTGAGCGCGACATTTCGAGTGAGAAGATAACTGAGGTTTTTCCATCGTGAATCGATGCATGTCGTGCAATGTCGAGGCCAAGCGTTGACTTACCAACCGCCGGACGCGCCGCCAAGATAATCATGTTGCCGGGATGCAGGCCATGTGTCAGTAAATCTAAATCGCGGAAGCCAGTCTTAACGCCTTCAACGCCAGTACCTTTTTGAATCGCTTCAATTTCATCGAGGGCTTCGGGTAGCAAAGTTGCGAGTTGAACATAATCTTCAGAGGTGCGGCGTTCGGTAACTGCATAGACTTCTGCTTGCGCTTGGTCTACAGCGTCATCAACTTCGCCTTCTACGTTGTAACCAATTTGAACAATTTTTGTGCCGGCTTCAACTAAACGGCGCATGATCGCGTGTTCGCGAACAATCTTTGCGTAGTAACTTGCGTTAGCTGCAGTTGGAACAGATGAAATTAAAGTGTGTAAGTACGGTGCGCCACCTGCACGTGCGATATCACCGCGTTTAGTGAGCTCTGCAGAAACTGTCACCGCATCCGCTGGTTCGCCGCGGCCGTAGAGATCGAGAACCGCGTCGTAAATCAACTCGTGTGCCGGACGATAGAAATCGCGTTCGCGCAGAATTTCGATTACATCTGCGATCGCATCTTTAGATAAGAGCATTCCACCGAGAACAGATTGTTCGGCGATTAAATCTTGTGGCGGAGTACGTTCAAACTCGGTGCCAACGTTGTTTTGAGAGTTGTTATACGATGAATTGGCGCGTGATGAGTTATTAGGTAGTTCAGCGATGCTCACGGGGAGTAACTTCCCACCTCCCACCGACAAAAGCGAAGGTGACTGGGGATAAGGCTGTGTATAAAGCGGTGGATAAGCGGGTTTTCCTGTGTAAATACCTGTGTGCAGCTTGTGGGTAACTACCGACGTTCTTCTGTAATTAAAGGAAAGCGCAGGTCAGAGGCGGGTTACCCTAGGTAGGGCCTGTGCATGAAAGTAATTTCCTACTTCTCAATTGTTGAGATTTACTTATAAAAGTAAAAACCCCGACCGAATTAACGGCCGGGGTTTTATTACTAATTAACTTACTTAGCTGCGACAACCTTTACGGTCACTGCTGCAACAACTGAATGTGCAAGTGAGACCTTAACTGAGTGCTCGCCAGCCTTCTTGATATGTCCAGCAGTCTTGATGCTGTGACGATCGATATCGACGCCTGCTGCTGCTTTGATAGCTGCTGCGATGTCTTTATCTGTGACAGAACCGAATAGGCGACCAGCTGTTCCAGCTTTAACTGAAACTGTGATTGCTGCCTTTTCAAGTGATGCCTTGATCTCTTTAGCGTGATCGATATCGCGGACTTCACGTGCAGCGCGAGCGCGACGGATTCCTTCGATCTGCTTTTCGCCGCCTAGTGACCATGCAATTGCAACGCCACGTGGCAACAAGAAGTTGCGTGCGTAGCCATCTTTAACAGTTACTACATCGCCGGCTGAGCCGAGCTTTGTAACTTCGCGAGTAAGGATAAGTTTCATTTTCTTTATTCCCCCTTAGCGCGCTGTCGATGTGTAAGGCAAGAGCGCAACTTCACGGCTGTTCTTGACAGCTGTTGCGACCGAGCGTTGGTGTTGTGTGCATGCGCCAGTGACGCGGCGAGCGCGGATTTTGCCGCGATCAGAAATGTACTTGCGAAGTGTGGCTATATCTTTGTAATCGATATATGTCACCTTGTCGCGACAGAAGCTGCAAGGCTTCTTCTTGAACTTCTTATTAAGGGCCGCTGCTTTTGCGCCCTTATTTTTCGGTTCCTTTAGGTTCCGGTTATTTCTTGCTCCCATTGTGGTGCTCCTTTTAAGTGGGCCCTAGCTTTTTTAATTACTAGGAATGGATGGATTGGTTAATAATCTTTAAAAAGGTGGTTCGTCAGAGGTTGTGGTTGCCCATCCTCCGCCTGCGTTGTTCGTCGAAGCAGCAGCCCATGGATCGTCATTAAATGACTCTCCTCCGGTTGCAGCTGGTGCAGAGAATCCGCCACTTGTTCCGCCTGCGCGTTGTGCACGAACCACTTTTGCAGTTGCGTTACGTAGTGATGGACCGACTTCATCAACTTCTACTTCGAAAACAGTTCGCTTTTCGCCTTCTTTAGTTTCATATGAACGCTGCTTAAGTCGACCAGAGAGAATGACGCGCATTCCCTTTGTTAGTGACTCTGCAACGTTCTCAGCAGCTTGACGCCAGATCTGACATTGAAGGAAGAGGCTCTCGCCATCTTTCCATTCGTTTGTTGTCTTATCTAGATAACGAGGTGTTGAGGCAACACGAAATTTTGCAACGGCCGCACCTGATGGTGTGAAACGAAGCTCGGGATCGTCAACTAGGTTGCCGATCATTGTGATTGTTGTATCTCCTGCTGCCATTTTTTACCTCTTCTCTCAAGAAACTTGAGACTTATCTACTGGTGGAGTCCTTGCTTTAAATTATCGTCAACGAATGACAATTAAGGAGCGACGCTCCCTAACTGTGGATTATTCGGGACGCATAACCTTTGTGCGGAGAACAGATT
>JAHECV010000037.1 GCA_024641555.1 Candidatus Planktophila sp. | reverse complement strand
CCCGCAACTTGGCTAAATCGTTTTGGTCAAGAGTTGCGTTAAGTGCGCCTTGAAGAAGGCGAATAAATTTCTCGCCTTCACTCTCTTTTTTAAGCAACGTAATTTCTATTGCGCCCTCTTGGCTAATATTAAAATCCACTAAATCCCCTTGTTTTATACCGCTTTTACGCAATATATCTACAGGTACCGTCACTTGATTCTTGGCAGATATCTTGCTTGTGGATGTACGGCCACGTCGCGCACTTTTGCTATTAGTCTTAGCCTTTACCTTAATTGCCATAAGTAAAGGCTAACACCTTTAGCGAAGCGGGATGCGGACCTTCTGGCCGGCTTGGAGCTCAGCGGTAGGAAGTGAGTTAACTGATGCAATTTCATCGACCATCGCACGAACATCTGCGCCATCGGCCATGCGCGATGCTAGCGACCAGAGGGTGTCACCTGGAGCAACGGTTACCTCAATAAAAGATGTTGGGGCGCCAACGGAATCGGTTGTGCCGGCCCCGGCCTTTAAACCGAAGACGCTGGCTAGAACGACAGCGAGTGAGAGAACCACGAATGTGCGGGCTAGGCGACCACGGCGATTTAAACGAACGCCGGACGGATTGGTTGCTGCCTTGTACACGCCATATTGGCCTTGATTTATAAGGGTTACAGTGCTCATGGTTTTCTCCTGCTGGTACTACCTTGGGGAAGGTATTCGAACGCTTGTTCGAACAAAGCCAATTAAACCCCATGCCACCGACATCGGCAAGTTATTTTCGAACATATGTTTGATTTTTTTTCCAGCCTGTGCCACCCTTAACCCATGAGCAAAAAACCTGCCTCCAAATCAGCCGATAACAAGATCTCCGAACTTCCCGATTCAGCCGCCGGCGCCCATGGCCTCACCGCCCGCCAGCTCAAGATCCTCGAAGTCATCAAGGCGAGCATGGACGATCTGGGGTTTCCCCCATCAATGCGCGCAATCGCAGCCGCTGCCGGGCTGAGCTCGCCCGCATCCGTTAAATACCAGCTCGAGATCTTGCAGGAGAAAGGCTTTATCACCGCCCACCCAACCCGCGGCGGGGTCCTTGAGGTCTTGGTACCTGGTGAAAAATCCGAACTCGAAGTCGAAGCCACCAAGCAGGTTCCGCTCGTTGGTCGCATTGCAGCCGGTGGTCCAATTACCGCCGAACAAAATATCGAATCGACCTTTGCTCTGCCCGAAACTCTCGTCGGCAAGGGCAACCTCTATATGTTGCAAGTTGTCGGTGAATCAATGATCGATGCCGCAATCTGCGATGGCGATTACGTTGTGATTCGCGAACAGAAAGATTGCAACAACGGAGAAATCGTTGCCGCAATGATCGATGGCGAAGCCACCGTTAAGACTTTCCAGCGCAAGAACGGCCACATCTGGTTACTTCCGGCCAACCCCGCATTCCAACCAATCAATGGTGATAACTGCGAGATCTTGGGCAAAGTCACCGCGGTTATGCGCAGCGTTCGCTAAAAACAATTAACGCTTGCGCTAACTCTGAACTACAACGCCAACAATGGCTGCTGGAGTCACGCCTTCATTTCCGAGTTCTGCTTCAACGTTGGTGGCAAAGCCATTGAACTTGGCGGCAGATAGCACCGCTAACTGCGTTGCGATATCAGTCATCCAATAAAGAGCGGCCGGTCCGGCGCGATCTAATATCGATTGCGCCTGCGCGATACGTGCATCAGAAAATTTCTCGGCTCCGTCGCGATCATCGGCGATGATCGAAAGCAAATAGCTTTTGATTTCACCAGCCATCGCCTGTGAGTAGTAGGTGCTCTCAACTAACTCGCGATACTGCGCATCTATGCCGCGCGCTTTGCGCCGCTTCTTTTTGCGATTTAGAAAAAGATAGATCACCGCGGTAAATGCCAATAGCTCAAACATGACCATCTGCCTTTCCTGCGCCTGGCTGACCAGGTGCGTATTTACCTAACCTGTTTTAAACTTAATTGAGCGCACTGACAAGCCTAATGTCCGCATAAAAAGCCTAGAAGGAAACGGTGAAGTAGCCATGAAAACTCGTTCCGCGCTTCGCATCGCGATCGCGCTTCTGCTTTCGGTAACCACTCTCGCCCCTGCTAACGCCGCCGATCCTTTCCCGATGCCACCTGAACCAAAATGGTGGAAGCAGACTGGGCTAACCGATGTTCGTTACGGAATCTGGCTTCCCTGCAAAGTCGATTGGGCGATTACTAATGATTGCATCCAAGGTATCAACCTTTACAAACCCGATGGCACAGCTGCCGGCGCGCTTACCTATGTAGTACCCGAAGATTTTAACCCGGCACAGGCGGTCCAAGAATGGACAACCGTAAAATCTCCAACAGGTGAATTAATCGAAAATTCTGCAATGGTTAAAGATTTAAAACATCCGATTACCCACTGGACTTTGCCAAATGGAATAACCAATAGCGATGGCACCAATAAGGTAAATGCCTATATACATTTGATGATGAGCAGTCTGCAGATCAATACCACTGGTTACGATCAGGATAAAAGTTCACTTCCAGAAGGTTATTACTTCGAGTTTGTTTTGAAGAGCTCAGGTTTTGCCAAGAAATTTAAATGGGTGCTCTCAAATGTGCGCGATCCACAAGTTAGCGTTGCAGCAGATTTAATTACCGTGAAAGGCGTTCCAGAAAATAGCCCCTCTGCAAATACAGGTGATCAAGTTTGCGAACCAAATCTATTGAAAGCCAAATCTACCCAGCGCAATATCGCGGTCAATATGGTCTACTGGGATGCTGGCAATAAAACATCTGAGACTCGCCCCGACGATGTGATCCTTGGTACCAATGGTTGGTGGTGTCTGAGCGATTTCCGCTTTGATCGAGCGAGCCAACAAATCGTCGTCAAAGTAGGTAACGTGCACTTTGATGAATTTGGTAATGAAATTCAAGGCTGGATGGAGTTAAAAGTTCGCGGCTCGCGCGCCCGGGATTGGTGGGGTATTGATCCCGCAATCGCGGCAGGTTATGCCAAAGTCGAAATCTCCTATCAAGATGGCACCAAGAAAGTCGCAACCGTAACTTCCAAATATGATTCTAAAAATGATTGGATCAATTTACGTGCCTACGGCTTTACCTATTCATCGCCACAGTTGGCGGTGAGTTTTAAAGCGCCTGTGCAGGAAGTGGCTGCACCTGTGCAAGCTACAAAAACTGTGGCGCCAAGTAAATCCACAATCACCTGCGTAAAGGGCAAAACAACAAAGAAAATCACAGCCGTTTCGCCGAAATGCCCAGCTGGATATCGAAAGAAATAACTACAAGACGCGAAAAGACGGGCGGGCAATTACCCTTTACGCATGTCGCAGCTGATCTACATTCCCTTTGATCATCTGCACCGCAATTTTGGCGCGCTAAAAGGCGCTGATCCCAAAAGCGATGTAATCGTCATGGTCGAAAGCGCCCGCATGACCAGCGGGCGCAATTGGCATCCACAACGCCTGCACTTTCTTATCTCATCGGCCCGTCACTTCGCCCAATCGTTACGCGATGAAGGTTTTCAAGTCGAATACGAAAAAGCCCCAACAACGATCGATGGGCTGACTAAAGTCCAGAAGAAATACCCCAAACTGCAATTAACATGCGCCGAGCCTTCTTCGCATCGCCAACTAAAACAATTGCAGGATTTTGGCGCGCAGATAATTGAAAATGATTTCTTCTTAACCACTCGCAAACACTTTTCGATCTGGGCCGATTCGCAGAAGAGTTATCTCATGGAGACTTTTTATCGTGCCCAACGCGCTCGTTTAAATATCTTGATTGAAAACGGCAAACCCACAGGCGGCGCCTGGAATTTCGATAAAGAAAATCGCCTGCCTCCCCCAAAAAATTACACTTGGCCCAAGTACCTAGAACATAAACCTGACGCGATTGATCTAGAAGTTGCCAAGGAACTTAACTTCACGCCCACCACGACTTGGGCAACCACTCGCAAAGGTGCGCTGGCGCAATTAAAGAACTTTATAGATAACCACTTTGCCACCTTCGGCCCTTATGAAGATGCCATGGCGTTAGATAACTGGGCGCTGCACCATTCATTGCTTAGCCCCTATCTAAATAACGGACTACTCCATGCCAGCGAAGTCATCGCCGCTGCCGTTAAGAAATTTGAAACAGGTGCGATTCCGATTGAATCTGCTGAGGGATTTATCCGCCAGATAGTCGGTTGGCGCGAATATGTAAATGGCATGTACTGGTATCTCGGCCCTGATTACCGCGAAAACAATCAGCTAAATGCCACCAAGAAGTTATTACCACTTTTTAACGATCCTAATAAAACTCAGATGAACTGTGTGAAATCTATCGTCACCGATATTCAAGATCGCGCCTGGGTTCATCACATTCCGCGGTTAATGGTCTTAAGTAATTTAGCTTTAATTACCGGCACCAACCCGCAAGAATTTCTCGATTGGATGCGCGAAGTCTTTATCGATGCCACCGAATGGGTGATGGTTCCCAACGTTATTGGGATGGGCGTGCATGCCGATGGCGGGGCACTTATGACCAAGCCTTACGCTGCTGGCGGTGCCTATATCTCGCGTATGTCGAATTACTGCAAAGGCTGTGCCTACAACCCAAAACTTCGCACCGGTGAAACCGCTTGTCCATTTACAACTTTGTACTGGGATTTTCTAGATCGCCACGGCGAATCCTTTAAGAAGAACCACCGCATGAGCCAACAGATATTTGGCCTTAATCGCTTATCTGATCTACCTGAATTAAGAGCACGCGCCCAAGAAGTTCTAGCCGATTTAGATAATGGCCTTATTTAGCAACTTTCCAACCTTTAGGACAACTTGGTTTTGCAGGAGACGTAGCGCTGATTGATTTTCGCTGTGACCCCTTAGTACAAATAATTTTCACAAGCTTCTTCGTCGCATTGGTAGCAACCGGGTTTGGTGTTGGCGCAGTTTGAGCTTTTCGAAGATCTTCGATCGGTCGCAACTTCATGCTGATCGTTGGAGTTGAGAAAGTAAAACCATATGCTCTAATTTCTACCATAT